>JAJQCB010000063.1 GCA_021203005.1 Clostridiales bacterium
CATTCGAGCCTTTTTTCAAACTCGTTTTTTTTCATAGATTACTTGACACTACCTCATCTTAGTTTTTATGCAAAAAAACATAAACATAGCTCCGCCTCTAACCAACGGTAGTTATACTGTAGCATCCGGTCTTCATTTAGTCAATTACGAGTTACTAATTTATATTTGACCTATTCCCGCCCGGGCATCCATAATCTGATTATTCCGGATACAACTTTTTTTATTCCGTTGTTGAATCACCAACTTTAACATCTTTCGTTGACACACATAGCAATATCCATTAAAATAATGTCATCGTTATTTTATAAAAAAAATAGCGCAAAGATAGTTTTCCATTTTTTCTACAGCAAAAACTATAAAAATCAAACGATTTACAAGGAGGACATGCAATGAAAAAGAAAGTATTAAGCATCCTGCTCGCCGCCATGCTCGGCACATCCATGCTGGCCGGCTGCGGCAGCACAACAAGCAGCAGCGACACCGCGGAGGAAACTACAGAGACCACAGATGAGACGGTTTCTGCCGAGGCAGAGACAGAAGAAACTACCGATGATTCCACCGAAGCCGAGGAAGAAGTTTCCGCAGAAGAGGAATCTGCAGAGCAGTTTGAGGCGACTACAGTTACCATTTACGCGGCAGCCAGCCTGCAGACCGTGCTGACCGAGCTCATCGACGTTTACAATGAGACGCAGCCCAACGTAGAGATCGTGGGAAGCTATGACAGTTCCGGCACTCTGCTGACCCAGATTGAGGAAGCAGCCGGCGACGGCATCGACATCTTCTTCTCCGCAGCACAGAAGCAGATGAACACCCTGGAAGAGGATGACGGTCTGGTCGTGGACGGCACCCGCCACAATGTCGTCAATAACCAGGTCTGCGTCATCACCTACACCGGCAGCGAGACCACAGTGACCGGCCTGGAGGATATCGCAAACGCTTCCAGCCTTGCGCTGGCGGACGGCTCCGTTCCGGTTGGAAAATATACCCGCCAGGCACTGGTAAACGCCGGCATGCTGGATGAAGTGGAGGATGTCTCCACGATCACCACCGGCGAAGTCTCCGCAGCGCTCGGCGGCATTGAGATCAACGAGTGCGGCAATGTCAGCAAAGTGCTCCAGGCAGTAGCCGAGCAGTCCAACGAAGTCGGTACAACCTACTATTCTGATACATACGGATATGAAGATCAGGTTGAAATTCTCGAAGTTGTAAGTTATGATTTAACAGGAGATGTCATTTATCCTGTAGCGCAGGTTGCAAACGGCAGCGCGGACGAGCTGGAATCGGCTGCGGCGGCAGACTTTATCGAGTTCCTTATCTCAGATGAAGCGAAAGCAATCTTTGAGAAATACTACTTCGATACGGATGTAGAGTAAATATTCCGACCGGATAATTACGAAAAGCTCCGATGATCCGAAAACGAACAACTGCGTATGGATCGCCGGATACAAAAATCTGCAGCAAACGAAGATGAAAACACATGCAATAGGAAAAGGGCATCTGAAGAGTTCAGGTGCCCTTTCCGACAAAACAGGAGAACAGGTATGGAAACAATCGTCGAAATTTTATCCGGGCTGGACTGGAGCCCGCTGTTTATCTCATTAAAAACCGGAATCGTGGCGACCGTCATCTGCTTTTTCCTCGGCATCTTTGCAGCGAGCAAAGTCATTCGCGCAGGGGAACGGGGCAAGGCAATCGCGGACGGCTTCCTCACACTCCCCATGGTGCTGCCGCCGACAGTGGCCGGATTTTTCCTGCTTCTGCTGTTTTCCCTGAAACGGCCGCTGGGTAGTTTCCTGTTTAACCAGTTCGGCATCAAAATCGTACAGACCTGGGCCGGCTGCATCATCGCGGCTACCATCATCGCCTTTCCGCTGATGTACCGCAACGCGCGGGCAGCATTCGAACAGCTCGACTCCAACCTGGTCTACGCGGGGCGGACCCTTGGCATGTCCGAGTTCCAGATTTTCTGGAAGATCATCGTCCCAAACTCCGGTCCCGGCATCGTCTCCGGCACTATCCTCACGTTCGCCCGTGCGCTGGGCGAGTACGGCGCCACCTCCATGCTGGCTGGAAATATCCCACACAAGACATCCACCATCTCGCAGCGCATCGCCATGGTCATCCAGGACGGCGACTATTTAACCGGCGGTGTCTGGGTGATTATTATCCTGCTCATCGCTTTCGGCGTCATCGTATCGATGAATCTCGTGGCCGGAAAAAATATGAAAAATGTGCAACGGTGGTAATACATTCCATAATATACAAGCTGCATAGAGGGTACACACCATGTCAATAGACGTAGCAATAAAGAAAAAAATCGGAAATTTTTTCCTCGATACTACCTTCCAGACAGAAGAGAATGAAGTATTCGCCATCCTCGGCGCTTCTGGCTGCGGCAAAAGCATGACCTTAAAATGCATCGCCGGCATAGAGACGCCCGACGAGGGACATATTATCCTGAACGGGAAGACATTGTTTGATTCCGCGAAAAAAATTAATCTGATTCCGCAGAAACGAAAGGTCGGATACATGTTTCAGGACTACGCGCTCTTTCCGAATATGACTGTCGAGAAAAACATCATGGCCGGGATGGGCAAGCATCCGGATTCCGCCATCGTACAGACCTATATCGAAAGATTTCATCTGGACGGACTGGCCAATCATCTGCCGCGGCAGCTCTCCGGCGGACAGAAGCAGCGGGTAGCGCTGGCACGGATGCTGGCCTCAGAACCGGAAATCCTGCTTCTGGACGAACCGCTCTCCGCACTTGACACTTACCTCAAGTGGCAGGTGGAGGAAGAACTGGTGGAACTGTTTGCCGGCATACAGAAGACCATTCTTTTTGTCACCCACAGCCGGGATGAGGTGTATCATCTCTGTGATCGGGTCTGTGTCTTAAACAACGGTCATGTGGAAACAATCCAGCCAAAAAAAGACTTTTTCGCGAACCCGGAAACAATCTCCGCCGCGCGGCTATCCGGCTGTCGGAATTTTTCCCCGGCGGAGCGGATTTCCGCCCACGAAATTTTCGCACCGGACTGGCAGATGCATTTTGTACTGAAACGGGAAGTACCGGAAGATCTGGCCTTTGTCGGCGCCCGCGCTCACTACATTGAAGTCATTTCCGACACCGGAAAAGCGGCGGTCCCGAATGCCGGGCTGACATCCACGGAGAACGAAAACAATACGCGCAATATCGGTTCTGCGCCCGCGAAAACCGGGGGCGAGGCCGTGCCTGCCAACTGCGCCGTCATGCAGGTAGACCACCTGATGGAGCAGCAGTTTGAATCTGAGCTAATTTTAAACTGCGGCGATGAGAACGGGACACAGATGCGGCTGCTGATGGATAAAGGACGGGCACTGGAACTGTCCGGGCAGGAGAAGCTGAAAATCCGGATACCGGAAGCAGCCCTCCTGTTGCTAAGGGAATAATCGCATGAACCGATGACAGAACAGAAACTCCGTAAACTAATCGGGCATAGGATAACTCGCAACTGGAAAGTTTTTGCTATGCAGCCGCACGCAAAATGTTGCCTGCAGCACTTAATTTTAATAAACTGCGCTTCAAGATATAACCAGACACATAACTCAGGAGGAATGCAGAAAATGAATCAGGATTTTACCCATTTTGACAACAAAGGCAACGCCGTCATGGTCGATGTCTCCGAAAAGCCCGTGACCTCCCGCACCGCGACAGCCACAGGGAGCATCCTCGTCTGTGAAGAAATCATGCAGACCGTTCAGAATGGCACCGCAAAAAAAGGCGATGTCCTCGGTGTCGCCCGGGTCGCCGGCATTATGGGCGTAAAGCAGACCTCCTCCCTCATCCCGCTCTGCCACACCCTGCTGATCCAGAAATGCAGCATTGATTTTGAATTAGAACCGGAAAATCGACGCATCAACGCCACCTGCACCGTACAATGTTCCGGACAGACCGGAGTGGAGATGGAAGCGCTGACCGGAGTGAGCACGGCGCTGCTCACCATCTACGACATGTGCAAAGCCATCGACAAAACAATGGTCATTTCCGATATCCATCTTGTCGAAAAAGCAGGCGGAAGAAGCGGACATTTTGTTTATAAGGAAATATAGAAATATGAGAGATTCCTTCCACAGAGAAATCAACTACATGAGAATTTCCATCACCGACCGCTGTAATCTCCGCTGCGTTTACTGCATGCCCCATGGGATTCCGACGATTCCCATGGCGGAAATTCTGACATTCGAGGAAATCGAGCGCGTCTGCAGACAGGCTGTATGCTTAGGCATCACCCGTTTTAAGATTACCGGCGGCGAACCGCTCGCCCGCCTCGGCTGCCCGGATCTGATTCGCATGATCCGACAGATTCCCGGCGTGCAGCAGGTGACCATGACAACCAACGGCGTCCTCCTGGGGAAATATCTGAAAGAACTCACAGAAGCCGGACTGGACGCGGTCAACATCAGCCTGGATACAACGGATAGACGTTTATATGAAAAAATCACCGGTTCCGACTGCCTTGATCAGGTGATCTCTTCCCTGGAAGCAGCCCGGCAATACGGTTTGAAAGTGAAAATCAATTCCGTCCTGCAACAGAACCTCAACGCAGATGCCTGGAGAAATCTGCTGACACTGGCAAAACGATACGGGACAGATATTCGTTTTATAGAACTCATGCCGGTCGGTCAGGGAAAACTCGGCGCTCCGATCTCCAACACAGACCTGTACCGGCAGATTGAAAAGGAATTCGGGCAGCTCACGCCGGATGAAAAACCGCACGGAAACGGGCCCGCCGTCTACTATCACCTTCCCGGATTTGAAGGCAGTGTCGGCTTCATCAGCCCGATTCACGGAAAGTTCTGCAATACCTGCAACCGCATCCGCATGACTTCCACCGGTGAAATCAAGCCGTGCCTGGGTTATGGAAGCACTTTCGATATCCGGGCTGCACTGCGGGGTAACACTGTATTGCCGCAATGCCAAAAAGATGATAGTCTGCAACCAGGGCAACATCCCGATATCACATTACAAAACCAGGGTGATGAAGCTGTGCGCTGTATTCTGGCAGAGGCTATCTCCGCCAAACCGCAGATGCACTGCTTTGAAGCGTTCGCGAAAAACGCCGCGGAAAATCTGTCGGAACAGGACTTCGCCGGCAGACCTTTGCCCGCCGAGACGAGAGACATGTCAAAAATCGGAGGATAGCCAATCCAATTTTTATGACACCCATACAGCGATTCGCCGCCGTACAAACCATGTTTTAATAAAGGAGAAATCAGATGGGAAAGATTTTACATATCTGCATCAGTACAAAACGGGGCACGCCCAAACAGGAAGTCAATTCCGCTCACCTTATTCCCGACTGGGGCATAGAAAACGACGCTCACGCGGGAAAATGGCACCGTCAGATCAGCCTGCTCTCCGCAGAAAAAATCCGCGAATTTCAGACAAAAGGCGCCCAGGTAGAGCCGGGAGCATTCGGAGAAAACCTGGTAGTGGAAGGGTTTGACCTGCGTGCGCTGCCTGTCGGCACCCGTTTTCGCATTGGGGATGTGCTTCTGGAAATGACCCAGATCGGGAAAGAGTGCCACACACACTGTCAGATTTATCAGACCATGGGCGATTGCATCATGCCACGGGAAGGAGTCTTTGCCGAAGTTCTGACCGAAGGTACCATTCAAAAAGGAGATACCATAGAGATGATCGCAGCAAATCCGGACCGGCCGTTTACCGCGGCGGTGATTACCCTGAGCGACAAGGGAGCTGCAGGAGAACGTGAAGACAAAAGCGGTCCAGCCATCGTGAATTTTCTTCAGGCTGACGGCTATGATGTGAAAGAGACCCTGCTGCTCGCGGACGACCGCCCGTCACTGGAAAAAGAACTGATCCGTCTCGCAGACCAACGGCAGGTTGACGTCATTTTTACCACCGGAGGCACCGGTTTTTCCGAGCGCGATATCACGCCGGAAGCAACGATTGCGGTCTGCGACCGCATGGCAAACGGCATTGCCGAAGCCATCCGCGCCTACTCCATGACCATCACGCCCCGCGCCATGTTAAGCCGCGCGGTCTCAGGCATCCGGAAAAAAACGCTGATCGTGAATCTTCCGGGCAGCCCGAAAGCCGTGACTGAAGCGCTGAAATTCCTGCTGCCGAGTCTGGGACACGGACTCGGAATCCTGCGGGGAACCGAAGGAGAATGTGCGCGCTAGCAATGAGCCGTTCATCTTATATATGAAAGGATTTCAACATTATATGAACACCCAAACCTGCCGCGAAGGGATCACCCTCGAAGATGCCGCAGACTGCATCTTAAACCATACAAAAAGAATTACCCGGACAGAGCGGCTCCCGCTTCTGTCCGCCGCCGGACGGATTCTCGCCGAAGACATGATCACAATGATGGAAAATCCTCCCTTTGACCGCTCTCCGATCGACGGCTACGCCTGCCGTGCCGCCGACATCCGGGAAGCTTCCGTCGAACACCCGGCTGTCCTCCGCGTCACAGAGGAAATTGACGCGGGACAGTATTCTGACCGCACTGTACGGTCCGGCGAAGCGGTCCGCATCATGACGGGCGCAGCAATCCCACCGGGATGCGACTGCTGTGTGCGCCAGGAAAGCACCGACTATGGCGAGACTACGGTATCTATCTATGAATCGGTGCCGATACATGGTAATTACTGTGACCACGGCGAGGATTTTCGGAAAGGCATCTGTATGCTGCAGGCCGGAGATAAGCTCGGATATGTGGAGCTGGCAAACCTGGCCGCCATGGGCGCAGATTCCATCCCCGTCTACGAAAAACCCCGCATCGCACTGTTCACCACCGGCGACGAAGTGATGGAACCGGGGCAACCGCTTCTGCCCGGAAAAATCTATAACAGCAATTTTTACCTTCTCACTGCAAGACTGGCAGAGTTTGGGATCACACCGCTCTGGCAGGAGCACATTCCGGACCACGCCAGAGCAGTCGCAGCGGCAATCCGCCGAGCTGCCGAAGAGGGCGCCGATCTCATTCTGACCACCGGCGGCGTCTCCGTGGGAAAAAAAGATATTCTGCATGAGACCATTCAGCTCCTGGATGCGGAAAAACTGTTCTGGAAAGTCCGCTTAAAACCCGGCTCTCCGACCATCTTTTCCGTTTTTCGGGATGTACCCGTTATCAGCCTGTCCGGAAACCCTTTCGGCGCGCTGGCCAATATGGAACTGCTCGTCCGTCCTGCCCTGGCAAAAATGACAGGAGACAGCAGTTACTCCATGCAGCAGACAACCGCAGTTCTTCAGGGACAGTTCCGGAAAGCAAGCAAAGGCCGCAGGTTTATCCGCGCCCGGTATGAGAATGGCGCAGTCTATCTGCCGGACGGTCTCCACTCCTCCGGCGTACTGGCCTCCATGCGCGGGTGCAACTGCCTGATCGACATCGCGCCCGGCACCCCTGCGCTGAACCAGGGAGACCAGGTGAACATCTGGCTTTTGTCCTCATCAGATCCTGTGATTACACAGAACACTTTTTGCGCCGGGACATCCACACCGCCAAAAACAACTGCAGGCATTTCTCAGAAAACGATAGTATACACGCCAGAGAATTCTGACACAGCTACATCGCGGACTCCCGGCAATACCGCACCACAGGACTCCCGGATTGTTGTCATCTCCGGCGTAAAAAACTCCGGCAAGACGACGCTGATCACCCGGCTTATCCCCATCTTCCGCGAAATGGGCTGGCAGACGGCAACCATCAAACATGACGGGCACGGCTTTGACCCGGATGTCCCGGGAACGGACAGTTACCGTCACCGGACTGCCGGAGCCTGCGGCACGGCGATCTACTCCGACGAGCTTACCATGGTGATCAAACAAAATCCTGCTGTGGTAACAGAAAAAGATCTGATCCGGACATTTCCGGAAGCAGATCTGATCCTCCTGGAGGGATTTAAATGGACCGATTACCCGAAAATTGAAATTGTCCGGGAAGGCAACTCCTCCGCTCCGGTCTGTGATCCGGATACGCTGGTCGGCATTGCCTCGGATTGCGCAGATACCGGGAATTTTCCCGCAGATATCCCCGTGTTGAACCTGAATCAACCGGAAGAAATTGCACAGGCAATAAAGAGCTATCTGACCACCGGAAAAAGGAAAAAATAAAACCATTACCATACCAATCGGCACAGTTGCAGCAATTTTTTACGGGAGGCGCCCCTATGCTCAGACCCAAAACCAAGATAGTAATCGAAAATGAGAACGATTTCTTCGGCCCCGGCGTGGCCGAACTCTTCCGCCAGATTCAGGAACACGGCTCCATCAACATGGCGGCGCAGGCCATGCACATGTCTTACAGCAAATGCTGGAAACTGATCAAACGCGCGGAAAAAGTGGTCGGCTTTCCCATGCTCACACGGCAGATCGGCGGGAAAAACGGCGGTTCCTCCGAACTGACGGACGAGGGAAAAGAATTTTTACGGCGATATCACGCAATGCGCCAGGAAATACAGACGGCATCCGATGACATATTCCGGAAGTATTTTCCTGACGGATACACAAATACAGAGAAAGGATGAATCCTCACATGAAACTGATCAAGACAACGGAAGCAGCTGGTCACGTCCTCTGCCACGACATCACCCGAATCATTAAGGACGTGGTAAAGGACACCGCGTTCCGCAAAGGACACATCGTCACAGAGGAGGACATTCCGGAGCTTCTCAAACTCGGGAAAGACCATCTCTACGTCTGGGAGAAAGACGAAACCATGCTGCACGAAGATGAGGCCGCTGAAATCCTCCGGGACATCTGCCTCAATGACCACATGAAAGCGAGCAGTCCCAAAGAGGGAAAAATTGAACTGTCCGCCACCTGCGACGGTCTCTTTCAGATCGATATAGCACGCCTGGCCGCTGTCAATGAGATTGAGGAAATTATGATTGCCTCCCGCCACACCAACACAGCAGTCAAAGCCGGCGACAAGCTCCTGGGAACCCGCATCATTCCTCTGGTCATCGCCAAAGAAAAAATGGAGCGGGTAAAAAACACTGCGGGAAATGAGCCGCTGGCCCGCATTGTCCCCTATCAGATCAAAAAAGCGGGCATCATCACGACCGGCAATGAGGTATTCTATGGCAGAATCCAGGACACATTTACCCCGGTCGTCATGGAGAAACTGAAGAAATTCGGCATCGAAACAAGCGAACACATCACTCTGAACGATGATAAAGAAAAAATCAGCAACGCCATCCTGGAATTGAAGGCAAAAGGCGTCGACCTCATCACCGTCACCGGCGGGATGAGCGTGGATCCGGACGATCAGACTCCCGGCGCCATCAAAATGTCAGGTGCGCATATCGTTACCTACGGCGCGCCGGTGCTTCCGGGCGCCATGTTCCTGCTGGCCTATTTTGACGACGGAACCCCGGTCTGCGGACTTCCCGGATGCGTCATGTACAACCGGACGACCATCTTTGACATTGTCCTGCCGCGGCTGGCCGCCGGTGTAACCATGAGCAAAAAAGATTTTGCCTGCATGGGAAACGGCGGATTCTGTCTTGGATGTCCCACCTGCACTTTCCCCAACTGCGGATACGGAAAAGGAACACCACTTTGAGAGGTACCATATGAATTCCCTGGCCATCCTCCTCCTGGCCGGCGGCTACAGCCGCCGCATGGGACAAAACAAAGCAAATCTGACAATGGAAGGACAGACCTTCGCAGAAAAAATCGCTGCGGAACTGTCCTCCTGCGGTCCGGTCTATCTGTCTGTCTCGGCGGACATAGCACCGGATTTCAGTGCAAATACGGAAAAATACCCCCACATCGTTGATGAAATTCCTCACATCGGACCCCTGGGCGGCATCAGCGCCGCCATGCACCAGACCGATGCGGAGGCTTACTTCGTCTGCGCCTGCGATATGCCCCGGATGAACGCCGCCTTTGTGCGCCATCTCATCCGGATCTGGGAGCAGATCAACACGGATGCTCTGCTGGTACGAAACAGGAGCGGCCGCATCTATACTACCGCCGGGATTTATCACCGGAATATCCTGCCGCTGATAGAAAAACAGATCCTTGAAAAAAATTACCGGCTTCGGGATCTGCTCACAGCAAGCAACGTATTTTATCTGGAAGAAAGCAGTCTGGGCGAACTGAAAAATTGCCTGACCAACATAAATACCATGGAAGAATATCAAAAACTATCTGAATGGTGATAACAAAAGCTGCTCTTCCGATTCCAAATTAACATCACACGTTATATAGAAGAGAGCAACAGCATTTTCCGCCATTGCTCTCTTTTTATAATATTACAGTTCTCATTACAATCTATGTAAGCGCAAAGCGCTTATATCAACGTAAAACGGCAATCTTAGTTCAAAGCCGCCGTGATGATCGCCATCGAATAAACCTCCATCGCGTTGCATCCTCTGGACAGGTCATTGATTGGTGCGTTCAGACCAAGAAGAATCGGGCCATATGCATCAAAGTTACCGAGACGCTGTGCGACCTTGTAACCGATATTTCCCGCATTGATGTCCGGGAAGATAAAGGTGTTGGCATGTCCCGCAACCGGTGAATCCGGAGCTTTCGTCCGTGCGACAGCCGGGGAAACAGCCGCGTCAAACTGCAGCTCGCCGTCGATTGCCAGATCCGGAGCCTGCGCTTTCGCTTTCGCGCAGGCGTTGCGCATCTTATCAACCGCCTCACCCTTGCCGGAACCGTGTGTAGAATAGCTTAAGAACGCTACCTTCGGGTCAATTCCAAAGATACGTGCGCAGTTCGCGGTCTCCAGCGCGATCTCTACCAGATCATCCTCGGTAGGGTTGATGTTGATCGCGCAGTCGCCCATGGCAAGCGCCTCATTGTTGCCGGTAGCGGCAGCACGAACCAGGATAAAGCAGGAGGAAACGATCTTGTTACCGGGCTTCGTCTTGATCAGCTGCAGCGCCGGTCGAACCGTATCTGCAGTGGAGTATGTAGCACCGCCGAGCAGGCAATCCGCAATACCCATCTTCACCAGCATGGTGCCGAAGTAGTTGCCCTGCTTTAAGGCTGCACGGCAGTCATCCGCGGTCATCTTGCCCTTGCGAAGCTCCACCATCATATTGACCATCTCATCCATGCGGTCAAAATGCTCCGGGTCGATGATATCAGCACCGTTGATGTTATAACCGGCTTCCTCCGCGGCATCACGGACTTCCTGCACATTACCAATGAGAATCGGCTTTAAGAATGTACCGGCAAGAAGGCGGGAACCGGCCTCCAGAATACGGGGATCCGTACCCTCGGTAAATACAATCGTCTTGGGATCGTTTTTCAGTTTTTGTATCAATGTCTTGAACATAAACAGGTTACCTCCATGTAAAAATTTTCTCTCCTGTTTATTGTACCGCTTTTTGGCTAAAATTCAAGGAAAAACAACGTTATTTAATTCACAATATTCCTGCTTACTTCTGTTCACCCTGATCCCCGAACACTTTCTTATAGTATTTGTCCGCCTGATACAGCGCCGCCACCGTGTTGTGACCAAGCACACGGTCCTTCGCTACCAATGTAGTGACCAGCGCGTCGGAATACTTATAAAACATGCTGTCATGACCCACACACAGCCCCACCAGAATATTCAGATCGGTATGCTGCGCGTTTAAAATCTTCGCCTGCAAAACAGGGTTGCACATATTAAAACCAACCTTATTACAGCGCTCCGGAATACCGATGT
>JAJQCB010000089.1 GCA_021203005.1 Clostridiales bacterium
CCCCACCCAAAAAATTAAATCCCCCCCCCCCCGTGAGGGATGACCCGGACAGATCACACGGCTGACCATGAGCGAATCCGGAACAATGCGCCGATGCGTGAGCCCGGGGCGGGGTGTATCTGTATCGGGACCATCGGGGAGCGTCGGCACTTAGCGAAACCGAGCCCCAAAGGGGCGAAGGTTGAGCTTAGTACCGCTACGCTCCCCGCTGAGCGAGAGCGGGTTCCGGGACAGATACACCCCGCCCCGGGCGTCCCCTTCGCCTTATCTCCCGAATTCGCTCAGCCGCAGCCCCTCATTCCTGTCCAGGGTGGTCCCGATACTCCAGCTGTTGACCCAGAGCAGGAGCGGACGTCCTTTGAGGTCCTTGATTTTTTTCATGTCGGACGTGCCGCTTATCTTATCCATATCGATCTCCGGATTCTCGATCCAGCGAATGTGTTCATATGGTAAGTTTTCCAGAGCGATCTCCACATTATACTCATTATTCAGGCGGTATTTCAGGACGTCGAACTGCAGCACGCCCACGACGCCGACGATGATCTCCTCCATGCCGGTGTTGTACTCCTGAAAGATCTGGATCGCGCCCTCCTGGGCGATCTGCTCGATGCCCTTGACGAACTGCTTGCGCTTCATCGTGTCCAGCTGGCGCACGCGCGCGAAGTGCTCCGGCGCGAAGGTCGGAATACCCTCATACTCAATCCGGCGTCCCGGCATACAGACCGTGTCGCCGATAGAGAAGATACCCGGGTCAAAGAGTCCGATGATGTCGCCCGCATAGGCCTCATCCACGATCTTGCGCTCCTGCGCCATCATCTGCTGCGGTTGCGAGAGGCGTATTTTTTTATTTTCCTGCACATGCGTGACTTCCATGCCCGCCTCGAATTTGCCGGAGCAGACGCGCAGGAAGGCGATGCGGTCGCGATGCGCCTTGTTCATATTCGCCTGAATCTTGAAGATAAAACCGGAGAATGGTTCCTCCACCGGGTCGATGAGGCCGACGTCCGCCTGCCGCGGCAGAGGCGGGCTCGTCATCTTCAGGAAATGCTTCAGGAAAATCTCCACGCCGAAATTGGTCAGGGCGGAGCCGAAGAAGACCGGCGAAAGCTCGCCCCGGTCGACCAGCGACTGGTCAAACTCCGCGCTCGCGCCGTCGAGCAGCTCGATCTCCTCCTCGAGCTTCTCCCTCTGTCCGGGAAGCAGCACATCTCCCGCCTCGTCGAGAGAAAGCACAAGGTCCGCGCCCTCCTTCGTCCCCTTCTCCGTATTGGAAAAGACGTGAATCTTCTGTCCGGCGCGGTCATAGACGCCCTTGAACTCCTTGCCGGAGCCGATCGGCCAGTTGATCGGACAGGTCGCGATGCCGAGCTCCTTCTCGATATCGTCCAGAAGGTCAAAGGTGTCCATCGCGTCGCGGTCCATCTTATTGATAAAGGTAAAGATCGGGATATGCCGCATGACGCAGACCTTGAAAAGCTTCCGTGTCTGCGCCTCGACGCCCTTCGAGCCGTCGATGACCATGACCGCGGAGTCCGCCGCCATCAGCGTGCGGTAAGTATCCTCCGAGAAATCCTGGTGCCCCGGCGTGTCCAGAATATTGATGCAATAATCGTCATAATGAAACTGCAGCACCGATGAGGTGACCGAGATTCCTCTCTCCTTCTCGATCTCCATCCAGTCCGACACCGCGTGCCGCGCGGTCGCCTTCCCCTTGACGGAGCCCGCCAGATTGATCGTGCCGCCATATAATAAGAATTTCTCCGTCAGCGTCGTCTTTCCCGCGTCCGGGTGTGAGATGATCGCAAAGGTCCGCCGCTTCTCTATCTCTTTTCGCAAGTCTGCCACGTAAACTTCCTCCTACCATAAAACGCTTTTCCTATCTTATCACAGTTCTTTTCAAAATAACAGACAGAAAAAAGAAAAATGGCTCTCCCGATTCCGTTGAAATCGAACCCTCCGTCCTGTATAATAAGTATATATTTTACAACAGGAAGGCAAAGGGGAAATCACATGAACAAGCAGCAGCTGGCTTCAAAGATCTGGGAATCAGCAAATAAAATGCGTTCCAAGATTGAGGCCAATGAATACAAGGACTATATACTCGGCTTCATTTTCTATAAATTTCTTTCTGATAAGGAAGTCAAGTACCTCCGGGAGAATGACTGGACAGAGGAATATCTGCCGGAATTGACGGAGGAGGACGCGGAGACCGTCGAATCCATCCAGAAAAATATCGGCTATTTCATCTCCTATGACAATCTCTTCTCCACCTGGCTTGCGCAGGGCAGTGATTTCTCCGCGAGCAATGTCACCGACGCACTTTCCGCCTTCAACCGGAATATCAACCCCACCCACAAGAAGGTGTTTGAGGGGATCTTCCGGACTCTGGAAACGGGGCTTTCGAAGCTGGGCGAGACTTCCGGCGCGAGAACCAAGGCCATCCGCGATCTGATCTATCTGATCAAGGATATTCCGATGGACGGAAAGCAGGATTATGATGTTCTGGGCTTTATCTATGAATACCTCATCAGTAATTTCGCGGCCAATGCCGGGAAGAAGGCCGGGGAATTTTACACGCCGCACGAGGTTTCCCTGCTCATGTCGGAGATTGTCGCCAACCATCTGAAAGACCGCGATGATATCAAAATATTCGATCCCACGAGCGGTTCCGGCTCCCTCCTGATTAACATTGGTAGAAGCGCAGCCCGCTATATGGGCAGCGGAAATCACATCAAATATTATGCGCAGGAGCTGAAGGAGAATACCTACAACCTGACCCGTATGAACCTGGTCATGCGCGGTATCCTGCCGGACAATATTGTCACGCGAAACGGCGACACCCTGGAGGAGGACTGGCCTTATTTCGAAGACAATGATCCATTAAACACCTATGAATTTCTCCCAGTAGACGCTGTCGTCTCCAATCCGCCCTATTCGCAGGCCTGGAATCCGACGGACAAGGAGAATGACCCCAGATACGCCCGCTATGGAATCGCGCCGAAAGGGAAAGCCGACTATGCGTTCCTGCTCCACGACCTGTATCACCTGAAGCCGGACGGTATTATGACGATCGTTCTGCCCCACGGCGTTCTCTTCCGCGGCGGCGAGGAGGGAACGATCCGCCGAAACCTGATTGAGTACAACAATATCGATACAATCATCGGCCTGCCGGCCAATATTTTCTTTGGCACGGGCATCCCTACGATTATCATGGTTCTCAAGAAAACGCGCGACAATACCAATGTTGTTGATCATCGACGCCTCCAAAGGCTTCGAAAAGCGCGGCAAAAACAATGTTCTGCGCGCCTGCGACATCAAAAAGATCGTGGACGTTGTCACCGCTCGCGCAACGGTGAGCAGGTTCTCCAGGCTGGTTACCATAGACGAAATCCGGAGCAATGACTATAACCTGAACATTCCCCGCTATGTGGATTCCTCGGAGAAGGCCGAGAGCTGGGATATCTATTCCTCCATGTTCGGCGGCATTCCGGAGAGCGAGCTCGGCGATCTGCAGGAATACTGGGATGCGTTCCCCGGTTTGAAGGACAGTCTTTTCCGCCCTCTCAACAGTCATTGCCGCGCCCTGCAGGTAGAGGATTTGAAGGAAGCCCTGCAGAGTCACCCGGATGTGACCGCCTTCATCGCCAGATACACGGCCGCTTTTGACAGTTTCGGCGACTTTCTGGACAGGGAACTGATCGGGAAAATGCAGACAGTCAATATCGCGCAGGCCGAGGCCGCCTTAAGCGACAATATCTTTTCCCGCATGGAGGCTGTCCCGCTGATTGACCGCTACAGCGCCTACCAGCTTCTGGATCAGGTATGGCAGTCCGTCTCCATCGATCTCGAGGTGATTCAGACGGAGGGCTTTGCGGCGACGAAACAGGTCGATCCCCACATGGTTCTGAAAAAGAAAAATAATAAAGAGGAAGAAGTGCAGGAAGGCTGGGTGGGCCATGTGCTGCCCTTCGATCTGGTGGAGGCCGCACTGCTTCCCGAAGACCGCGCTGCCCTGAAAAATAAGGAAGATCGCCTTGCCGAAATCGCGGGCGAGAGAGAAAGCCTGCTGGATGAGCTGAGCGACGAGGACCGGGAGCAGTCCTTTGTGGAGGAAGACGCCTTTGTAGCCGCGGAGCTGAAGAAGGCGATCAAGGCCAAAGAAGTGAAACCGGAAACGCTTTCCATTCTCCGGAAGGCGGACGCTCTCTTCACCGAAGAGAAGGAGCTCAAAAAACAGATCAAAATTGACGAAGCAGAACTGCACCTGAAGACCAAGGCCGTAATCGAAAACCTCACGGATGAACAGGTGCTTGATCTCCTCCGCCAGAAATGGATCACGCCTCTGGTAGAGAGCATTCTGAGCCTGCCGCAGACGGTCATCGGCGATTTCGTGACGAAGCTGGAGGCTCTCTGCAGCAAGTACGACACCACGTTTTCAGATATCTGGAAGAGGAAATTTCCAGCACGGAGCAGACGCTGATCGGGCTGCTGAATGAACTGCAGGGCAGCGAATTTGACATGAAAGGGCTTGCAGAGCTGAAAGCACTGCTCGGCGGTGAATAAGTATGCAGGAGAATAAGAAGAAACCGGCTGTCCGGTTTGCGGGATTTGATGATGATTGGGAACAGCGGAAGTTGGGGGATATGGTTGAGGAAATTACTCGAACGGACCCCGATTCCACTGCCCCAATTATGATGATAACGGCAAATAATGGCTTTATTGAACAGTCTGAGCGATATGCTTACAATAATGCCGGTGAGAGATTGAAGAAATATATACTACTGGAAAAGGGTGAACTAGCCTACAACCACGGGGCGTCAAAACTGCGACCATATGGTTCTTGTTTTGCTCTGACAACAACAGATCAGGCCCGGATTCCCTTTGTATATCATTGTTTTTCTGTCGGGCAGAACAATCCTGAATTTATGTCAATCGAGCTAAACGGGAGGGAGACAGAGGCTCAATTAAGAAAAATTGTTTCATCTGGCGCAAGAATGGACGGCCTATTGAATATTTCATTCGAGGAATACGCAACCATTTCCGTCTTGCTTCCTGATATAGCAGAACAAATGAAAATTGCAGAGTACTTCCGGCAGCTTGACCACCTTATCGCCCTTCATCAGCGTAAGTGGTTTTACTAGATGCAATAAGGATAGAGATCAGCTAAGGTTGGAAAGTGAACGCATCACCAAATCGATATCCTGATTTTCGAGTTCCTGGATGATATGAAGATACGTTTTTTGTGTAGTGGTCATGCTTGAATGTCCTAGTCTTCTTGCCACACTTACAATAGAAACACCGGCAAATAGCAGGAGTGACGCATGAGTGTGCCTCAGCCCATGGATTGTGATAACAGGAATGTTTAATCTCTTACAATGACGCGCGAGAATTCCGTTCACAGTCGAGTTATATACATTATCCGTAGTAACAAAGATGGGCTTGTCACTTTCGCGTCCTTTTACCAATTCCGAAAATTGGATGACTGTCTGCCAGTCGATTTGAATTTTTCGGACGGAAGAAGCATTCTTCGTTGGCTGAAAGCCGCTCCCTTCCTTGTAATCCCATGTTTTGTTGACAGACAAAGTCTGGTGCGCAAAATCAAAATCTTTGGGTGTAAGAGCCAGTGCCTCCGAAAACCGCATACCTGTCTTGGCGATCAGCAATATGAGCCAATCCCAGTTGAGCTCCCCCTGAAGGTCAAGCACAGCGAGCAGAGTGTGAAGTTCGAACTGGTTCAGGTATTTAATTTTCTTTTCGGCAGGATTTTTTCCCTTGATAATGGCTTTGCGAGTGGGGTCTTTTTCGATAAGGCCGTCGTCGACTGCATCACAGATTGCCCCTTTGAGCTGATGATGAAAATCCATCGTAGTCTGCTTCTCGTGGCTGAGCGCGTATTCGTTTAACATCTGCTGATAGGTCAATCTGTTCACATCACACAGGCGAAGCGATGGGGCGAGACGTTCCACCCACTTGTGAGTCATGAGATACTTGTCCATTGTAACCTTCCGGACAGCACCTTCTTTGTAGACCTTTATCCACTGCAAGAAGTAACAGTGGAAGAGGTCTGTACTTTGAATATTCGTCAACATGTGCACACCTCCTTGGTTTATTACACTTACGCTGATGAAGGGCGATAAGGTGGTCAATTCCGGAGAAATATGAGCCGATAAGCCGTTGTTCTGTTTCGCTTGGTGCCAGAATATCAACATCGTTAATTGCTGTTTTGGAAAGGCTCGGAACCCCTGTTGATTCGTCTTTCTTTTTCCAGTCTATATTTTGAAAAATATCAAAGACAAAGTTCAGATCAAATTTATCCTCCGGAACAGCATAAAACAGTGTATCGACCGTCCAAAACGGAGCTTTTAGAATATACGGTTTGTCAATCGTCCCTTTTCTTCCTATTCCGATTGCATCCTCTTCGTATGAAAGAGTCTCATTCACACTGAGCATATATCCACCCGTTCCGTAAACGGGAATATAACCTTCTTGAAGGTGCTTATAGTCTTTACCGCTTCTGACATCCACAACATCTCCCAACTTCCGCTGTTCCCAATCATTTGCGCCAGACATTACTCCAGAACAACCTAAACATAACAAACCATCCCTTCCACTATGGAAGGCTGAAAAAGTAATCCAGGAAATATATTTATATAACGCGCAGCCCCTCTGCCAGTTTACAACAGAGGGGCCTTTTACACATTATTTATCACAGAAGAAGTCAGCTGACCTCCACCATCTCCCGGTTGGTCTTAAAATACATTGCCCTTGAAACTTTGCTTTTCTCGAGATACTGGTTTTCCTCCAGATTTCCAAGCACCTGCTTTCTCAGATAGCTGGAATCACTGATTCCGAGATATTCCGCGATCTCGGAGACCTTATGTGCCTGATAATAGCAAAACGAAAGTACTTTGTCATCGTAGATCGTTCCATTCGGCACGGGGACATAACTAAGAATCGGAAACTGGCTGTCCTCTACACCGTCCATATAAGTCAGATCCGGCAATACAAGGGTAAAATGATCCGACGAAGAATAAATATATGGACGATGTGCCTCATCCGCTCCCGCATATTCTTCTATGATCTTATCAAAACCTGTGCCCGCGGCTTCCATTACATTGCAGCTCACAAGCACAGAAGCAATCAGCTCATTTCTCCTTTTGGAAATAATTCCCGACAGATCATAGGTTTTTCCCAACTTCTCTCCTCTGTAGAAGCTGCCCGGAGATGAGATTTCCAGCCGATCTCTGAACATATCTACCTGAATCTGTGTCCCATCAAGGAAATAGTCCCGATGTGCCACGGCGTTTATCACACCCTCAAATAATGCCCTCTGCGGATATGCATCTATATTCTTCCTCGTATTCCCCAGCTTTATCATGGAGTGGTTCATGCGCTGTGTCACAAATTCCATCATATAGTTGATCACAGAGATAATGTCTCCATGAAAGCGATTGATCGTCACAATCCTCTCGCTTCCCTTATGAAATCCGGAGAAAACCGAACACTGAACCTCCGTCTTCTTTCCCTGATAATGATCCTCAAACAGCACCACTCCGTTTGCAAGCAATCCTTCCTCATTATAGAATCCCATTGACTGCAAGGCTTTTTCAGTCAGAACCCTGCCATTGTTATGAGCAGTATAAAATTCACGAAGCGTGTTAAATTCTGATGCTTCATATTTCCTGTCAGATGGCAGAATATCATACTGCGTGTTTCTGCTTTTTACGCTCATCTCTATGATTTCTTCATAGGTCGCGCCGTTGGTAAAGCCATCCCTTCTCATAAAAATTGATGGAACACCCTTATATTTCAGAATGACTGGTTTTACAGCAGCTTCTGAAATCTGTACGTGAATAATAAATCGTTCATTCTCTTTTATTTCGTATCGCATAAAAGATATCTTCATCGGCGGTATTGGCACTAAATGCTCATTGATCTGATTATTCAGATAATTACGTTCGCTGTCCGCTTCCTTTCGATCAAATCCAATCAGCTTGTTCGTCTTGTCCTCTACACCAATATAAAAATCTCCGCCTGACGCATTGGCAAAGCCAGCTATGCTTTTGAGCCAGCCTATGATATCTTCCCGGTTTAATCTGCTTTTGCACTCAATTCTGTCATCTTCCAGCTGTACGCTATCTATAATTTCTTCCAGATACATCAGAGCACCCCGCGCTTTCACTGAACTTTTTCCAAGTATACTTCAAACTCACTTCAATGTCAACTTCAAAGTAACTTCAAACTCACTTCAAATTCACTTCAACTTACTTCAAAGCAGCATCCCTCTGGCTACGGCATCCGAATTTCAAATCCACCGCTGAGGATGAAATCCCGGAGCAGCTTATCGGTCTTTACAGGCACCTTGGGTGGGATAATCTTTGTGCCCTCCAGCCACTCAAAGTATTCTCTGGCTTTCTTCTTATCAACCGTGGCCTTCAGAGCGTCAAAGCGGCCAAACTCATTGATATTGGCTTCGGTCACGTGCAGGCTCATCATGCCTCGCAGCTGATACTCGTCAAGTCCCAGCGCGGAGGATAGATGGTGAATCTGATCCTCTTTCGCCTTTGAAATATATTCAATGATATAGTCCCGGAGCAGCTTCCCCTCTTCGGGAATCACATCCCCGCACTGAATATTGTGAAGGAAGATGTTGGCGTACTTCTGCTCTTCCTGTGAGAGTGTCGCAAAGGTTTTGTGCAGCTCGTCCTCCGCCTGCCGGAGGGCTTCCTCACTGGCGGTTCCCAGCTGGAACAGCTTGAGATATTTTACAAAACGGCTGTTCATATAATCCGTGTCAATCTTTTCCGTATCGATGATGGTGAGGTAGCCTGCGACATCATAGGGAATATCTCCCGTGCTGTCGCCGTCACTGCCGCTGAACAGCTCCTTATAACGTAAGGCGAGCACTTTATAGCTTCTCTCATCTATTTCCACCTGGACCGTGAATGGCTTTCCTGTTTCAGCATCCGTGAAAACGTAGCTGTCCCGTTTCCAGATGAAGCCCTGTATTTTCGCGGCTTCCAGATACTCGTTAAACTCCCGGAAAAGATTCGCGAATTTTCTGCGCTCCGTTACGTCTTCAGGCAGCTGACGAAAGCTGTCCACGCCTGCCTGCTCGAATAAGTCTTTGATCTCAGCATAGATCGCGTTCATTTTCTCCAGATTCTTGTCCAGGCGCTGGACAAACAGGCCAAAGGGGCGGTCTCCGGAGTACAGTTTCACCGCCGCTTCGATATTCTTTTCCATGGTGTGCGGACGGCGATAGTACTTAATGGTACCAAAAGGCTTATCCGGGCCAAAGAGCCGGTTTGTGCGCGAGAATGCCTGGATAATGTTCTCATACTGGAGCATTTTATCCAGATATAAGGTATTGATCCACTTGGAATCAAAACCAGTCAGCATCTGATCCACAACGATCAGCAGATTGATCTGCAGCTCCGGGGCGCGGTCAATCCGTTCATAGGGCTTCTTGTGGGCGAGACGGGCGGCGATGTCCTTCTTCATCCGGGCAAAGGTCGGAATCGTGAAATCCTGCCCATATTGTTCATTATAATCCGTGATAATTTCGACCAGGCCGTCTTCCTTCCACTTCGCGCCGCCGTTATTGTCAATGCTGGGATCAAACAGGGCGGTCACCTTCAGGTCGGGAGCCTTTTCCTTCAGTATCCGATAATACTCGACCGCTTCCGGAATGGAGCTGGTAGCCAGTATCGCGTGAAACTTCCCGCCGCGACTCAGCGTGACCCAGTTTTCCAGAATATCTTCGATCACCAGAGCTCTGTATTCCCGCGTCTCATACTGCGCATTGGGAAGGTAATCTTCGATACCCTTGCAGTATTTGCCGCTCTCGTCCGTCCAACCGGCCATGGGCAGTTCCATGTACTGATAGAAGATTTCGCTTTTCTGCGGATCGGAAAGTGCCTCCTGCACGGTACCCACCTTCGCCTTTTCGAGCGCAACCGCCTCCCGCAGATCTTTATCTTTATAAGTCAGCACCTTATAGGGGTCAAAGCCCAGCACGTTCCTGTCACGGATGCCGTCCGCGATGCTGTAGCGATGCAGCTCGTTTCCGAAAACCGTGGTCGTGGTACTCATTTTTTTTCTGGTTTTCGTCCTGAATCGGCGTGCCGGTGAATCCGAAAAAGAGCGCCCGGGGAAAGGTGTGCTTGATGGTCAGAAGCATATCGCCGAAGGTAGAACGGTGGCATTCATCTACAATGAAAACGATGCGTTTGGAATTCATGATTTCCAGATCGACCGCTTTCAGACGCCCATCGGCTTCATCTTTGATATTGCTCATCTTCTGGATAGAGGTAACGATCAGCGTGTCCGCGGGATCATCGCTTTTCAATCTGGTGATCAGGACGCCGATGTTTTCCGTGGCCTGCACGTCTTCGTCGTCATTGGCAAAATTCCGGTATTCCTTCAGGCTCTGCGTTCCCAGCTCGATACGATCCATGAGAAAAATCACTTTGTCAGCGTCATGGGAGGCGGCAATCAACTGGGCAGATTTGAAGGAAGTCATGGTCTTGCCGGAGCCGGTGGTATGCCAGACATAGCCGCCCAGCTGGCTGTCCGCGTCCCATCTGGTTTTGGAAACCTTATCGGAAATGGCGCTGGCGGCATAATACTGGTAACTGCGCATCACCTTCAGCACACCGTCGGAATCGTCCGCCACCGTGTAGAAACCGATCAGTTCATGTGCCATCGGTATGTAGAGAAATCTGGATGCAATCTGCTTCCAGTCATTCATTGGTTCGTTGTCAAAATCCGCCCAGTGAAAACGATAATTGGGGTTGAAAACGCCATCGGGACCGGGATTGGCAAAGTAGACAGTCTCCTCCGGGTTCATGGCCACAAAAATCTGTATCAGTGAAAACAGCCCGGTAAAAATACCCTCCTGCGCATATTTCTCGATCTGATTGCAGGCCTGGATGATCGGAGCACCGCTTCTCTTCAGTTCAATATGGATGACGGGCATCCCGTTGATGAGCAGCATCAGATCTCCCCGCCGATCATTCAGCATTTTCGATCTGGTGGGAAATACAGGCTGCTCGGCAATCTGGTAACGGCTCTGCCCGGCGGCAATCTCACGCCGGTCATAGATTTTCAGGGATATCTCTTTCCCAAAATGCAGGGCGTCCTCCGTGTTGTCCCGGATAATCGTGGCATAGTTGCCGTTGATAAAACCGTTGAGACGATTGGGTGTTCGCAGGGTGTTGATCTGCTCTATAATCTGCTGCATCTCTCCGGAGGTCAGGGGCTGACCGTTCAGACGATCAATCCCCATGTTATTTTCATAGAGGATATTCGCCCAGTTGTCGATAAGCTGCTGCTCCGTATAATGATACAGGACCTCCCTGGCCCATCCCTGCTCAGCCAGTATTTTAATCAATGCGGCCTCAAAATCGGCTTCTTTCGTGAATGCCACTGCGCATCCTCCCTTTCGATTGACCAGACATTGTCTCGTCGACTCAATTTCAGGAAAAATAAAGCTGTCCTGACTCGAGTAGGCATGGGGATTACTCCCCATACCCCTACACAGAACCGTACGTGCG
>JAJQCB010000132.1 GCA_021203005.1 Clostridiales bacterium
ATTGGTCAGACATCAAAAAGAAAGAAAAAGTGCCAACGATTACTTGACACATACCGGGAATATTTGTGATTTTTATTTCAGGGTGTATAATAAGATTATTCAGGATATCAAGGTTCCCTTTAAAATGCATGGCGGAGATCGTGTGGATGATACTACGGTACACAAGGCTTTGAGGGAGGCTCTGGCAAATTGCCTGGTCAATACGGATTTTTATGGCGTTCGGGGTGTTGTTGTAAAAAAAGAAGCTGGGAAATTGGTTTTTGAGAATCCCAGCTATATAAGGACAGGGAAAACGCAGATGATGATGGGCGGGATTTCTGATCCGAGGAATAAAACTTTATTGAAGATGTTTAATCTTATAAACATAGGCGAACGTTCTGGCAGCGGCGTACCTAACATTTTTAATACCTGGAAAGATGAAGGATGGGTGGAGCCTGTGATCGAGGAGCAGTTTGATCCGGATCGCACAATTTTGACGCTTGAATTCAAAAAGCAAGCGGCGATAAAAAACGGCGATAAAAAAGCGATGATAAAAAACGGCGATAAAAAAGCGACGATAAAATCTGATGAATTAAAAGTATCAAAGAAGATGCATACCCAACAGGAAACTATTTTAAATTATATGAATTATGGAGAAGAGTATAAGTTGGATGATTTTTGTGTTTTGTTGGGGTTGAAGCAATCAAGAGTGAAGACTATTATCCAATCATTAGTCAAGATTGGGAAGATAGAGATTCTTGGTAATAATCGGAATCGACGATATGTTAAAAGAGTAGAAGATATATCTTGACAACTGTTGTTATAACCGCCCGTATGATGATCAGTCTCAGCTGCGTATATCGTTGGAAACACAGGCAAAGTTGTACGTGCAGGAGTTAATAAAAAGGGGAAAACTGGATTTGGTCACTTCATATATTCTCCTTTATGAAAACAGTCAGAACCCGTATGAAATGCGAAAAAGGTCTGTTAGTGAATTTATTAAAAATAATTCAAAAGAGCATGTAGATTACGATAAAGCAGGAGAAATCGAATTAAAAGTAAAAGAGATTATGGCTACCGGTGTTAAGGTAAAAGATGCTCATCATGTAGCCTGTGCGATTGCAGCATCCTGCGATTATCTGTTGACAACAGACAAAAGATTATTGCAATACAAAACAGATGAGATTGAATTGCTGAATCCGGTAGATTTTATTGAAAGATTGGAGGTTAATTAATATGGCTAGCAGTATGGAAATCATGGATAGAGGTATAAATTGTCTCCTTGAAAAACTTGGTGTTGTAGAAACGGAACAGTTCATATCGGTGATTATACGTGAAAAATTCGATTATACAAAATGGCAACAGGAAAAATTTGACAATGTGAGTGCGGAGGAGTTTCATTCTGCAGCCATAGCATATGCAAAGGAAAATCCATTCCGTAACTGAGAAAAGCATGTTGGGGATTATGATTAGCATGGAAGCGAAGAAAATAAGCGGCAATAAAAAGCGGCGATAATTAAATGAGTAGAAAATGAAATCATATTGTACGACCCGTACGGTCAATAAAATTCCCTAAAAATTCCCCAAAATGTGTCTGATGAAGCGGAGCGTAGACCGCAGGTTCAAATCCTGTCGCTTGCGAAACAAGTTGTTTCGCAATTGGAAGAAAAAGAAATTAAGAAACAATCTGTTTCGCAATATGAACAAATTTTTCGAATACCTTGGGGTCACATGATACAAATAATCAAGGATTGAATAAGATGATTTAACAAGGCTGTCGCAGATTTTAAGCGGCAGCCTTTTGCAGGTGTTTTTCTCAAACATGAGTTTTTCGCTTTTTTTTGGTGGAATTTTCAGCTATTTTATTACTTGATAGTAACAGTGTTTTAGATGTATAATGGGGCAGACAAAGAGGTTGCGCCGATGACGGTTGCACCTTTTTTCTTTTTATAGGGCAGTTTTGCAGCAGGATAAGTCTAAACTGATATTTTTGAAAAAGATAAATATATGGAGGGAAAAATGAATCTGTCAGATATTATTGGACCGGTAATGGTGGGGCCTTCAAGCTCTCACACGGCGGGCGCGGTAAAGATCGGACGGGCCAGCCGAAAACTTCTGGCGGAGGAAGTATTGAATGCGGAGATACTTTTTCATGGTTCATTTCTGGCGACCGGAAAGGGACATGGTACGGATAAAGCGTTGATTGCCGGTCTTCTCGGCATGGAGGTGGATGACTCGGAAATTCCGAACAGTTTTGTACTGGCAAAGGAGAAAGGACTGAGCTTTACTTTTGCCGGCGTTGATCTTGGAGATATTCACCCGAATTCAGTAAAAATGAATCTGACAGGAGTGTCGGGCCGGAGCCTGGAGATTGTGGCTTCATCGACGGGCGGGGGTCAGATTCTGATCTGTGAACTGGATGGGCTGACGGTGAATTTCAGCGGCGAGTATCCTACGCTGATCGTACACAATCTGGATCAGCCGGGACATGTAACGGAGGTAACCTCTATGTTGGCGCACAAATCTGTCAATATCGCAACGATACAGCTTTACCGCGAGAGCCGCGGCGGGAATGCGGTTATGGTTCTGGAGTGTGACCAGGAAATCCCGAGGGCGTCCGTAAAGTGGCTGGAACATTTGGAAGGGGTTCTGAAGGTGACGTACTATAGCCTGGCGGAGTAGGCGATTACGGGACTTATGATACAAGGGATAAAAAGTCGAAAATTGAAGAATTATATTCTTTTGGATCTGTAATCAACTTATGATTATCAGAGAATATGCAGGGTGGAAGTGTCTCGCAATCAGGAATCTGTGATAGACCGGAAAGGAGTGCGAATATGTACACATCTCTGGAAGAGTTATGTGAGATGGAAAGAAAAACAAAGAGATCGTTCTGGAAGATTGTTCAGGAAGACGACTGCAGGGAGCGCGCGATTACGGATGCGGAATCCTTTGCACAGATGCGTGCCATGTATCAGACGATGCGTCGGACAGATGAGCAATATGATGAAGATTTAAGATCCGCCAGTGGTCTGGTGGGGACAGAAGGCGCCAAAATGGCGGCTGCCCGCAAAGCGGGAAATCTTCTTTGCGGGAATTTCATCGGAAAGGTGATGGAGAAAGCATTAAAAACCAGTGAATCCAATGCCTGTATGAAGCGTATCGTGGCGGCACCGACCGCGGGTTCCTGCGGTGTGGTTCCGGCAGTTTTCCTGACGATGCAGGAGGAGATGGGGTTCACAGAGGATTTGATGGTGGAGGCGCTTTATGTCGCGGCGGGCATCGGCGGCGTGATTGCGAGCCGTGCGTTTTTGTCGGGAGCTGCAGGCGGATGCCAGGCAGAGATCGGTTCCGCTTCCGCAATGGCAGCCGGAGGAGCCGTTTATCTGCAGGGCGGCAATGCGGAAAAGATCGCGAATGCAGCGGCTCTAGCGCTGAAAAATCTGCTCGGTCTCGCGTGTGATCCAGTGGCAGGGCTTGTGGAAGTGCCCTGCGTGAAACGAAATGTATTGGGAGCGGTCAACGCGATGACTGCCGCCGATATGACGATGGCGGGGATTTATACGAAGATACCGCCGGATGAAGTGATTGATGCTATGCGAAGTATCGGCAGAAGTATGCATGAAGATATCCGGGAGACCGGGAAAGGTGGTCTGGCAGGGACATCGACGGGAGCTCAAATCCGGGAGCGGATGAGCGGAGAAATGTAAATCCGGGAGCAGAAACTTCATCAGCATAAGTTATTCCGGTATGCGTTGGCAGGAGTGAATAACGTATGCGAAGTGGGAAATTGTGAGTGGTAACAAGCTTTCGAAAGGAGCGCGAAAGCCGGCTGCTGAATGCAAAGGTAGCGTTTGGGAGGAAAACGATGGGAACTACAACATCGAATGAAAACAGATTTTCAGATGATAAAGCGGCAGGTGAAAGGATGCTTACATTGCAAATGAGCTTTTGGTTCCGGAGACTGCAGCTGCTCAAGTGGGTCGTGCTATCTATGGTGGTCGTGACATCGAAGGAATCATAAACTCAAATGATTAATAAGAATGGAGCTTTTGTGCAGAAACAAAGGCTCCATTTTTCATAGGAATAAGATTTCTCTGTCATCGTAGACAGAAGCACCAGTATTATTTCCACAGCGAATTCAAAAGAAAATGCTTTAAAAAGATAAAAAGCCAGACATTTCGCTTAATATGTGGTAAAAATAAAGGAAGAGATGAAACAGCGGATTTGATGACAGGAACGGAAAACCTGGGAGGGCACAATGATACGACTGGAGATGAAAGACAACTGGAAACTGAGGGAAGTGGGCGGGACGGATTTTATTCCCGCTGTGGTGCCGGGGACGGTGTACACGGATTTGCTCCGGGAGGAGCAGATGGAGGACCCGTTCTGGAAGGACAATGAGGATCAGGCACTTCGCCTGATGGACAAGGACTATGAATATTTGACGGAATTTGACTGCCCGCAGGAACTGTTTGCCTGTGAGCGTGTGCTTCTGCGCTTTGATGGGGTGGATACAATCGCGGATGTTTATCTGAATGATCAGCTGCTTGGCTCACCCTGCAATATGCATCGCGTCTGGGAGTATGAGGTGAAGGGCGGTCTGTGGGAATACCTGAAGGAAGAGGGGAATGAACTGCGTGTCGTTCTTCACTCGCCGACGAAATACATTGCAGAGGCTTACGAAGAGCGCCCGACCCGCGGCTCGGAGGACGCTATGGATGGATTTGTGCATATCCGCAAGGCGCACTGTATGTTTGGCTGGGACTGGGGCGCGCATCTGCCGGATGCCGGCCTGTATCGTCCGGTGTCTCTGCTGGGGATTGGAACAGGCAGGATTGAGAGCGTATATGTGACACAGGAGCATCAGGACGGGAAAGTGAGACTGCGGGCGGAGGTTTCGACTGACTGGAGCACTTCCTTCATTGCCCGTATGCGAAAGGATGGAAATGGAGCATTTGTTTACCGCATGACGGTGACCGATCCGGATGGGAAATCCCACATAACTGAATGCGGCGCTTCGGGAAAACTGGAGCTTGTGATCTCTCAGCCAAAGCTCTGGTGGCCAAATGGCTACGGCGAGCAGAATCTGTATACCGTTTCGGTGGAAATGCTGGATCGGAAGAATCCGGACGCAGCGAACGGTGCCGCATTGGACACATGGACGCGCCGCATCGGCCTGCGCACGATGACAATGCACCGGGAGAAGGATGAGTGGGGTGAGTCGTTTGCCTGTCAGGTCAATGGCGTAGATATTTTCGCGATGGGCGCAGATTATATTCCGGAGGATCATCTTCTGGGAAGGGTGACGCCGCAGACAACCCGGATGCTTCTGGAAAAAGCGAAATGGGCGAATTTTAACTCCATCCGCGTGTGGGGCGGCGGCTATTATCCGGAGGACTGGTTCTATGATACCTGTGATGAGCTGGGCCTGGTGGTGTGGCAGGATTTTATGTTTGCCTGCGCCGTATATGACCTGACGCCAGAGTTTGAGGAAAACATCCGCGCGGAATTTGCAGATAACATCAGGCGTCTGCGCCACCACGCAAGCCTTGGCCTCTGGTGCGGCAACAACGAGATGGAATCCTTTGTTGCGGAGCGAAACTCCTGGGTGACAAAACCGCAGGAGGTGCGCGATTATCTTTTTATGTACGAGCGCGTAATTCCGGAGGAGCTTGCCAAATATGACCCTCAGACCTTTTACTGGCCTTCCAGTCCGTCGTCCGGCGGCTGCTTTGACGACCCGCAGGATCCGAACCGCGGCGACGTACATTACTGGCAGGTATGGCATGGGGACAAGCCGTTTACCGAGTATCGGAAATATTACTTCCGCTATCTCTCGGAGTTTGGATTCCAGTCCTTCCCGACAATGAAGACCATTGAGCGGATCAGTGACGACCCGGCGGATTATAATATTTTTTCCTATATTATGGAACGCCATCAGCGCAACGGCAGCGCGAACGGCAAGATCATGAACTATATGCAGCAGACATACCGCTACCCGTCCGATTTCCAGACGGTGCTGTACGCGTCGCAGCTGCTGCAGGCGGACGGTATCCGCTACGGCGTTGAACATTTCCGCTGCAACCGCGGGCGCTGCATGGGTGCCGTGTACTGGCAGCTCAATGACTGCTGGCCGGTGGCATCCTGGTCGTCGATTGACTACTGTGGCCGCCTGAAAGCCCTGCATTACTACGCGAAGCGTTTTTTTGCCCCGCTGATGCTTTCCTGCGAGGAGCAGGGACTGATGACGTCCGGCAAGGATCTGGTGCGCGAACACTTTACATTTGAAAAGTCCATCCGCCTGAATGTCGCAAATGAGACCATGCAGGACGCGGACGTGACTGTCCGCTGGGCGCTGCGCAATCCGTCCGCGAAGATATTACAGAGCGGGGAAAATCAGCTTACTGTACCGGCGCTGACGAGTGTCTGGCTGGATAAGGTGGAGTTCCCGGACGCGGACATTTACCGCGAGTATATCAGTTATGAGCTGGAGAAGGATGGAGAGATCATTTCCTCCGGGACAGTGAACTTTTCTTACCCGAAATACTTCCTCTACGAAGATCCGCAGCTGACCTGCCGGGTGGTCGGTGATGAGATTGAAGTGACGGCCTCTGCTTACGCGAAGAGCGTAGAGATACTGAATGAGAACGAAGATCTGATTCTGTCCGATAACTACTTTGATATGAATGCGGGCACAAAGCGTGTGAAGATCGAAAGCGGCGATGCCTCAAAGCTTCGGCTGCGAAGCGTATATGATATCCGGTGACAGGAAATAAAGGAGTAATAACCGAGCGCCACGGGCGCCTGGTACTTTACTTTTTCATATTCTTTTCTGCGGGGATGTAAATATCTGTAATTATTCAGAATCCGGCGGCGAATAGTTACTAAATACCTATTGTCAGATATCAGCAGATTTGATATAACATATAGGTAAAAAACATCGGGAGGGTTTATGGAAAAGGAATGGATTTTTCAAGAGAAGAGCGGATGGGGAGCGCGGCAATTCCCGGATTGATACTGGGGATGAGCGTTCCTTCTATCGTTGCGCAGGTAATCAATGTTTTATATAATATTGTAGACAGAATTTATATCGGCCATATTCCGGGCGTGGGTGCTGCTGCGCTGACCGGTGTGGGGCTGACTTTTCCCATCACGATTCTGGCCTCCGCGTTTTCCTCCTTTGCCTCTGCAGGCGGCGCGCCTCTGGCGGCCATCTGGCTGGGAAAAGGCGACCGGGAGCGGGCGGAAAAAATCCTGGGGAGCAGCCTGTGGCTGCTTCTGATATTTACGGCGGCGCTGATGGCGGTGTTTTATGCTTTTCACAGGCCGTTTCTTTTTGCGTTCGGAGCCAGCGAGGGTACGATTTCCTATGCGTCGTCTTACCTGAAAATCTATCTGGCAGGCACGCTTTTTGTGGAGCTCGCGCTGGGGCTGAACACGTTCATTATTGTGCAGGGACAGTCGCGGATTGCGATGTATTCTATTTTAATCGGTGCGGTGGTGAATATTGCGCTGGACCCGGTGTTTATCTTTGCGCTCGGGTGGGGCGTGCGGGGCGCGGCCGCAGCCACGGTGATCTCCCAGGCGGTCAGCGCATTCTGGAATCTGAAATTTCTGATGGGAAAGAAATCGACGCTGAAAATCAGGGCTTCGCTCATCCGCTTTGACGCGCGGTCGGTGCGGAATGTGTTTTCCCTGGGAATCTCGCCCTTTATCATGCGTTCCACAGAATGTCTGATCAATGTCGTAATGAACCGCCAGCTGCAGATTTACGGAAATGACCTGTATGTGGGAAGCATGACAATCATGCAGAGCGTGATGCAGCTGCTCTCCGCACCGCTGTCGGGGTTCACCCAGGGGGTACAGCCCATCATCAGCTATAATTTCGGCGCGGGAAAATTCGACCGTGTCAGGACACTTTACCGGATTATGATCGGCATCTGCTTTGTGTTTGCATTCGTGGCAACCGGTTCGGCGGTGCTTTTTCCCGAATTTTTCGCGGGGATGTTTACCACGGACGCGGATCTTGTGAGACTGGTGGGCGAGGTGATGCCGGTATTTCTGTTCGGCATGCTGTTCTTCGGCGTGCAGCAGGGAATCCAGCCCACCTTTCTGGCATTGGGGCAGGCGAAGATTTCCCTGTTTATCGCGTTGCTGCGGAAGGTGATCCTGCTGGTTCCGCTGGCTCTGATCCTGCCCCGCTTCCTGGGGGTGATAGGAGTCTACTATGCGGAGCCGGTGTCGGATCTGCTCTCTGCAGCGACAGCTTCGGTCCTGTTCCTGGCTAATATCCGGAAGATACTGTCGGAAGAGACGCTGGATAAAATTGTGTGATAACTATATCAGTTTTTGCCGAGATCCGCGTTTTTATGATATGCGTCGGTGATTGCCTCGATGGTTGCGGAGCGGAATCCATTGCGTTCCAGTGCGGCGACACCTGCGATGGTGGAACCGGCCGGAGAGCATACCGCGTCTTTTAACGCTCCCGGATGCATACCGGTCTCTAAGACCATGGAGGCGGAACCCATGACGGCCTGTGCCACATAGGTGAGCGCGTCCTGGCGGGGAAGTCCGGCCATCACGGCGCCGTCAGCCATCGCCTCGATAAACATATAGACGAAGGCGGGCGAGCATCCGGCCACCGCGGAGAAAGCGTCCATCAGATGCTCCGGGAGGCGGCTGACGCGGCCGGCGTTTGACAGGATATCCTTGACATCTTCCACCGCCTCATCCGGCACATCCGCACCGCAGGTCAGGGCGATCATGCCCTTGCCGATGGAGGCGGGCGTGTTCGGCATCAGACGGACAAAGGGGAGATCCCGGCAGGGACCGCTCAGGCGGGAGCGCAGCGTATCCAGCGCCATGCCGGCCGCGATGGATACCAGCACCTTGTGTTCGCCTTTTTCCATGGCGGCGTTCAGCGCCGGGGAGATCTCCTCGATCACGCTGCCGATGACCTGCGGTTTTACGCAGAGGAAAATAAACTCGCCGAGAGCGACCGCTTCGCTGTTGTCAGACGCAGTTTTGCAGCCGACTTCCGTGGCCAGCTCCGTTGCTTTTTCCATATTATAGTCTGTGATGTAAAGCTGCCCGGAACGGATGGAGCGGATCAGGGCGCCGCCCATGTTGCCGGTTCCGATGAAGGATATTTTTCTATTCATAAATCTGTGCCTCCTGTGAAGTGTTTGTTTTTAACAAGATTTATGATAGCACGAATCGCTGATAAGGGGAAGATAAAGTTCTGTCTTTTCACAGGTGCCGTGGATGGAAGACATGCGATGTATGGAACGGATGAGAATATAGCTGCTTTTCATAGATGCTGTGGTTTGAAATAAAATTTAGCCGGGAATCTTAACAAACGGCAGTTTTTTTGTTATACTGTGTTTCACACCGCGCATTTCACTTATTTTCCAGGGAAAAAGAGGATGATGCAGGATCGAAGAGTGAAAAACCTGTAACTGTAAAAGCAAGGCAGTTTTAATAATTTTTGAAAGGAAACAAAAGAAATGTTAGAGTTGAAAAATATTTCTTATGAGGTGAGGGAGGATTCTCAGGAAAAAGAGATCATCAAGGATATCAGCCTGACGATTGCGGAGCAGAAATTTGTCGTTATCACGGGACCGAACGGCGGCGGGAAATCAACGCTGGCGAAGCTGATTGCCGGGATTGAGAAGCCGACCAGCGGCAGCATTTTATTTAACGGTGAGGATATCACGCAGCTTGGTATCACGGACCGGGCGAAGCTCGGCATCAGCTATGCGTTCCAGCAGCCGGTTCGTTTTAAGGGGATTCAGGTGCTGGATCTTTTAAAAATCGCGTCGGGAAAGAAACTGAGTGTCTCGGCGGCCTGCGAGTATCTTGCGGAGGTTGGGCTGTGCGCGAAGGATTACATCAACCGTGAGGTGAACGCGAGTCTGTCCGGCGGTGAGTTAAAGCGTATTGAGATCGCGACAGTGCTGGCGCGGGGGACGCAGCTTTCTGTCTTTGATGAGCCGGAGGCTGGCATTGACCTGTGGAGCTTCCAGAATCTGATTCAGGTGTTTGAGCGGATGCAGAAGAAGGACGAGCAGCGGTCGATTGTGGTGATTTCCCACCAGGAGCGGATTTTGGATATCGCGGATGAGATTATTGTGCTTGCGGACGGACAGATCCGGGAGCAGGGACCGAGGGATGAGATCCTTCCGGGGCTTCTGGGGACATCCTCCGCGGTGAACGCATGTCAAAAGATCAGATAAGTTAAAAGGAGTCGAACATGGCAGAATTTCAGAAGATGGATGCGATACAGAAAAGAATGTTGAGAGAGGTGGCGGATCTGCACTCCGTCCCGGAGGGCGCATACAACATCCGTGCCAATGGCGTCAGCGCGGCGCGGAGCACGACAGCGAATATTGATATTGTCTCGAAGGAGAATGGCGCGGGCATTGATATCCGTATCAAGCCGGGCACGGTGAATGAGAGTGTGCATATCCCGGTGGTGTTAAGCCAGAGCGGATTAAAAGAGACGGTATATAATGATTTTTATATCGGGGAGGACAGTGATGTGGTAATCGTGGCAGGCTGCGGGATCGACAACTGCGGCAACCAGGATTCTGAGCACGACGGTATCCACCGCTTTTATGTGGGTAAGAATGCGAAAGTGAAATATGTGGAAAAGCATTACGGTTCCGGTGAGGGAACCGGCAAACGCATCCTGAATCCCGGGACGGAAGTCTACATGGAAGAGGGGAGCTCGATGGAGATGGAGATGGTCCAGATCAAGGGAGTGGACTCGACGGACCGGAAGACGATTGCGGAGCTGGCGGCAGGCGCGCGTCTGGTGGTGCGGGAGCGTCTGATGACACACGGCGACCAGTACGCGGTCAGCGATTACCGGGTGACATTAAATGGCGAGGGCGCCAACGCCGATGTGGTGTCCCGTTCCGTGGCGAGGGACAATTCCTATCAGAAGTTTGACTCCCGTATCATCGGAAATGCGCCCTGTACCGGACATACCGAGTGTGATGCGATTATCATGGATAAGGCGCGGATTCTTGCAATCCCGCAGCTGGAGGCCAACGATCTGGACGCGGCATTGATCCACGAGGCCGCCATCGGCAAGATCGCCGGGGAGCAGATTATCAAGCTGATGACGCTGGGACTCACGGAGAGCGAGGCGGAGGAACAGATTATCAACGGCTTCCTGAAATAAATGTTAATGCGGTCAGACCCCGGAAAGATTTCAGCTGCCGGAGGAGGCAGTTGGTTATGCGGCGTTGTGGTGTGTGATTGTCGGCATCGCAGCGCTCTTTTTATATTTCAAGAGAAATGTTCTGTTTTAATTAATAAAATTTAGGAGAAACAACCATTTTATAATATTTAAATCTTGAAGAAATGCATAAAGTTTGATAATATTCTGATAGAAACAAAGTGAGGTTTCTTATGT
>JAJQCB010000270.1 GCA_021203005.1 Clostridiales bacterium
TCATTCGAGCCTTTTTTCAAACTCGTTTTTTTTCATAGATTACTTGACACTACCTTCCCTCTTCCATATAATTGTGCAAAAAATCTGTTATGTAAATGACATTGACATGCGTTCTTCTCACGTTTTCCCGGTAATTTATATACACACATTTGTTTTCGTATATATGAAGATAACAGAACCAACTGAACAAAGATATATGCAATTTCTTGTATATTTCTTAACATTTCAAACGGCTCATTTATACAGGAACACATTTTCTCTGCTTTTCTTATAGCACTGTGATTTGTATTCTCTATGTACTTTTACAGAATAACAGGATAAATCATTCAAACCAGGAGCTGCTATGTAAGGGAGTATTTATAATAAATCGAGTGGAATCAGAAAGAGCGGCTTTTTACAGCCGCTCTTCCTCGCCGAATTCTTATGATTCTTTTTTGTTTAGATAAATGCAATTATATAGAGAGGCAGCGTAATGATACGATCTTCACTCTCGCCTATGTTGCCGTCCACAAACTTATATCCATAGCAAATATCTTTGTGATGCTTCATAAGTGATTTAACTGAAGTTGACCGTGTATTTCCGCTTTTGACTTCGATTGGAAGTACGCATCCATCTTTTTGGATGATGACATCTATTTCTTTTTTTGATGTCTCATTTTTATAAAAATATAACGAATATCCCTTTTTATAAAGAGCATCTGCTATAGCACATTCAAATATCCCTCCTTTTGAGTTTCCCTCCAGTGTATTTTCTACAATATGCTGTTTCAGCGAGAAATCTTTCATCGCCATTAACAATGATAAATCTGTTGTATAAGCTCTGAAGAAATCATCCCTTGCATAATCATCCAGATCAAATCTGACATCTGTCACAAGTTTGCTCAAATGAACCATATCTGCACGAAGCAGCCACTCAATGCTCGAAAAATATTTTTGTGCTCTGCCGCCGTGCTCGACTTCTTTGTATTGAAATTTATGATTTTCTTTATCCAACAACTGTTTAGCGAGGGAAAAATAACATTTCTCGGCTTTTACTTTTTCTTCAGCTGTTGCATAATGCGCTATGTCATACTGATATCCCTGCAAGAGACTCCTTTGTATCCGGTCTACCTCCCGGAAATCTCTTGTATCTATATACTTTTGGACTACTTCCGGCATACCGCCTGTTGCAATATACTGCCTGTAGTAATTCATCATCTGAGAATTGATTGTCTCGGGTATCACAGTCTTTGAATAAAAATAATTGCAAAGATTTCCTATCATCTTTTCCGATATTCCCATACCCCAAAGGAATTCTTCAAAATCGAGTCCGTACATTCTCAGATAATCAACATATCCGACGGGATACGAAGATGCACGTTTATAGTCTATTCCCAGAAGTGACCCGGACGCGATTACATCAAATTGATTGTCTATTGCCCAGAATTTAAGAGATGTGATTGCTTCCCTGCACTCTTGAATTTCATCCAGGAAAATCATCGTTTTCCCCGGAATGATTTTCTTTTCGGGAAAGCGAAAGCGCATAGCCATAACCATATTGTCGATTGTCAGATCACCGGAAAAAATTTCAATTGCAGAGGGCATCTGCTTGAAATTAATTTCAACAAGCTCATCATAATAATCTTCTGCAAATCGCTCAATGATATATGTTTTTCCGGTTTGCCTGGCTCCCTGGACGATAAGACATTTTTTGTCTTTCGAATCAACCCATTTTTTTATAGTTTCAGTCATTTTCCTTTTCAGCATAAGGCACCTCACATTGGCACAAACGCGCCATATCAACATTTTGGAATGCCAGAATGTAATTGGAATCAACATTTTGGAATGCTAAAATGTATTTGCAATCAACATTTTTGCCATTATATCATCAATCAAAGTATATTTCCAGTGCTAAAAACGCGAAGCGGACTATTTTCCGAAAGTAAAATAATACTAATTCAATTTTTCAGCGCCGTGAGAGGAACAACATATACGCCGTCTTCTCTTTGATATGCTGCATTGGACAAACCGCAAATGACACAGCAAATCTTTGGCGGCTTGCCGCCATCTTTGATAAGCTTCTCCCTGATTTTCTTTAAACTCTCAGCGCCCTCATCTATCTTGTTTGCACCAAGTTTGATTTCAAAGGCACACCAATCTCCATTTTCAAGCTCAAGCACTGCGTCTATCTCCCGATTGGCATAATCCTGATAGTGATATAATTTTGCACCAAACGATTCCGCATAAATGCGCAGATCCCGTTCGCAAAGCGCTTCAAAAAGAAATCCCAGCGTATTCAAATCTCCAATCAGCTTTTCCGGAGTGGCTCTAAGCAATGCACAGGCAAGGGACGGGTCTGTAAAGTGCCGTTTTTCCGCCTGCTTAACCCGTACAGAGGAACGAATGTTCGTGAAAAAAGGTTCCTGATTTTCAATCAGAAAGAGTCGGTTAAAAATGTCCAGGTAAGCCGAAATTGTATTGATATCAATATCCTCGTCATCTACCCCCTTAACATCATTTTTAAGCAGCTTATTCGAAGCTGTTGTTGTTTCGTTTCTTGCCAGAGAACGAAGTAAAAGCATTACTTTATGCTTATCTCGCTGGATTCCGTCAATCCGATGCACTTCATCCTCTACCACGGCGTTAATATATTCAACAGAAAGCAGGACAGCATCTTTCAACGGTATGTCCTGGTTACCCGGCCAACCGCCGCGTACGATGCAGTCAATCAGATTACTCAAATCTACTTCACCTGTGAGAACCGGTGTTAAGTTTCCGTCACAAAGATCTTTTAAAGATATCTGACCGGAGGATTGACCTGTTTCGTATAACGACATCGTATGCATGCGAAGTCTGCCGATTCGTCCTGCACCGCTATGCAGAATTCCTTTTACTTTCGGTGTTGAGGATCCGGTCAGAATAAATTGCCCTTTCGCACCTCTCTGATCAACTTCATAACGAACCGCATCCCATACAGGAGGAACCTCCTGCCATTCGTCAATCATACGAGGGACATCACCGGGCAGAATCAGAGAAGGCGACATTTCTGCTAATTGCCGATTCTGAAAATTATTATCCGGGTTTCCCACCAAATACTCGCTATTGCAGTGATAACGGGAAGTCCATGTTTTCCCGCACCACTTAGGTCCTTCTATACAAACTGCGCCAAAAGCAGCCAGATAGTGCTCCACAGTTTCATCAATCACTCTATGCTTATATGCTTCATTCTTCACAGATTTTCCTCCACGAAACATTTGTTAAGATGCTATCATTTTATCTCAATCAGACAGATTTGTCAATTTCATTCAGTTGTATTTGTCAATTTCATTCAGTCACATTTGCAATTCTCATTCAGTTATATTTGTAGTTTTCATTCAGTCATATTTCGATTGTTTATTTCACTGAACCCCGATCGAGAACCGCTCGTTGTTTTGCACTCATTATATCCGATAACATAAAAGAAAAAACGGAAGCACAGCACCCGGATCATCCCTTAGGCCATACTCCCGTTTTATATGTTTTTAAAATATAGAAATGTATCACTGATTCGAAATCTCAATCACCTTCTGCAGCGTCTCCATCGCTTTCCCGCTGTCAATCAGTTCCGCAGCCAGCGCGACGCCATCCGCGATTGTCTTTGCCTTTCCCCCGATATAAAGGGATGCGCCCGCGTTCATGAGGATTGCCGTCCGCTTCGGTCCGCGCTCTTTCCCGTTTAAGATATCCAGCGTGATCTGCGCATTTTCTTCGGCTGTGCCGCCGCGCAGGTCATCCAGCGTGCCGCTCACCAGGCCGAAATCATCTGGGCTGATTTTATAGGATTTGTACTCTCCGTTGTCAAACTCACAGATAAGGGTCGGCCCGCAGGCGGAAATCTCATCCAGTTTTTCCATGCCATGCACTACCATGCCCTTTTTCACACCGAGGCTGTAGAGAACCTTCGCCATCAGTTCCACCAGATCCGGCGAGTAGATTCCCATCAGCTCCATTTTCGGATGCACCGGGTTGGTCAGAGGTCCCAGGATATTGAACACTGTGCGGAATCCAAGCTCCTTGCGGATTGCGCCCACGTATTTCATGGAAGTATGATATTTCTGGGCGAAGAAAAAGCAGAATCCGGTTTTCTCCAGCAGCTCCAGGCATTTTTCCGGCTCCTCGGAAATATCGACGCCCAGCGCTTCCAGGCAGTCCGCCGCGCCGGATTTGGAGGAAGCCGCGCGGTTTCCGTGCTTGGATACTTTCATGCCGCCGGCAGCAGCCACAAAGGCGGCCGTCGTGGAAATATTAAAGCTCTGCGCTCCGTCCCCGCCGGTACCGACAATCTCAAAGGTATCCATATCCCCGGCGTCGATGGGCAGCGCATGCTCCTGCATGGCTTTCGCGCAGCCGACAATCTCATCCAGCGTCTCCGCGTTAGAGCTTTTGGTGGAGAGCGCCGCCAGGAAAGCCGCGTTCTGCGTCGGGGTGGTCTCCCCGCTCATAATCTCATTCATGACGGTGTAAGCCTCGTCATAGGTGAGATCCTGTTTGTCTACAATTTTCATGATTGCTTCTTTGATCATGGTTCCATCTCCTCGTTGTATTATCATAAAATCAATTTAAAATTCTGCCTTGAACTCTTCCACATACTTTCTCGCGACGTCGAGATCGTAATCACACCCCTCCATCAGCTTGATGAAATGCGATCCTACGATCGCTCCGTCGATCAGATCACGCATCGGTCTGACATCCTCCGCGGTGGTGATGCCGAATCCCATCATAACCGGAATGGAGGACTTACTTTTCACATTTCCCAGATAAGAGAGGATTTCTCTGTGGTACTGACCGCTCTGCCCGGTAACGCCCATGGCGGAGACGCAATAAACAAATCCTCTTGCTCCCTCCAGAATCTGCGGAATGCGGTCAGCAGATACCGGGGCAACCAGCTGAAGAAGTATGGTTTCATCCCTGTCTCCCAACGCTGCTTTTAAGGCTCCCTGCTCCTCCATGGGGAGATCCGGCACGATCAGACCGTCCACTCCCACCTCCGCACATTTTGCGACAAAGGCATCAATTCCGTAGTGGACGATGGTATTGTAATACATCATGAAAACGATGGGCATCTTCACACCCTCACTTCGCACTTTCGCAACCAGGTCAAATGTCTTGCGCAGCGTTGTTCCCTTTAAAATAGAACGATAGGATGCGTCCTGTATCACCGGTCCGTCCGCCACCGGGTCGGAAAACGGGACACCGAGTTCGAGTATATCCAGTCCCGCCTCCTCCAGGGCGTGGATCAGGCCGCCGCAGCGCTCCATATCCGGAAGCCCGGCGGTAATGTATGTGATAAATGCTTTTTCCTGATTCGCATTCAGTAAAGCAAGTTTATCTTCTATACGATTCATAAATTTCTCCTCCTGTTACTATGTTTTTATTGGGTTATTCTGCAGTTTTTTAATTTGCAGGCTGAGAATCATATTCCTAGTTCAGATATCCTTTCCCTGCGAGATAATCGGAAATCGTATTGACATCCTTATCGCCGCGCCCGGAGAGGCAGACGATCATCGACTGGTCCATAGTCATCTCCTTTGCCTTTTTGAAAGCATACGCCATAGCGTGAGCACTCTCGATCGCGGGGATGATTCCCTCCATTCTGGTCAGTTCCATCAGTGCGTCCATCGCCTCCGTGTCAGTGATCGGCACATACTGCGCTCTCCCGGTGTCATGCAGATAAGCATGTTCCGGTCCAACGCCCGGATAGTCCAGACCGGCGGAAATAGAATGGGCCAGGCAGATATTGCCATCCTCATCCTGAAGCAGATAAGATCTGGTACCGTGCAGCACACCTGGGATTCCCCTGGCCATGGAAGCCGCATGCTCGTTCGTATCAATGCCCTTGCCGGCCGCTTCCACACCGATCAGCTCCACCCCCGGCTCATCGATAAAGTCCGCAAACATGCCGATGGAATTGGAACCGCCGCCGACACAGGCCATGACCACGTCCGGCAATTTTCCTTCCGCTTCCATGTGCTGCCGCTTCGCTTCCCGGCTGATGACAGCCTGAAATTCTTTCACCATTTTCGGGTAAGGATACGGCCCGATGGTGGAACCGATAATGTAAAACGTATCCTCCGCCGTCTTCGCCCAGGTGCGGATTGCCTCGTTGGTGGCGTCTTTTAAAGTGTTGCTGCCGGATTCCACGGAAACGACCTTCGCGCCGAGCATCTCCATCCGCATTACATTCAGCGCCTGCCGTTTCACATCCTCTTTCCCCATGTAAACCGTGCACTCCATACCGAAGAGAGCCGCACCGGTCGCAGCGGCGACGCCATGCTGCCCGGCACCCGTCTCCGCGATGATCTTTGTCTTGCCAAGCCGCCTGGCCAGAAGCACCTGTCCGATGACATTGTTGATCTTGTGCGCGCCGGTATGGTTTAAATCCTCTCTCTTCAGATAAATCTTTGTCCCGTATTTTTCACTGAGCCGTCCGGCATAGTACAGCGGCGTTTCCCGCCCCACATACTGCTTCAGATAATAATGATACTCCGCCATAAACTCCGGATCGCGGATGGCCTCCTCAAACGCCTGATCGATCTCCTCCAAAGAATTCATCAGCGACTCGGATACATACTGTCCGCCGTATTCCCCATAATATGCTTTCTCGTTCTTCATTGCTCTCTCACCTTTCTGATAAATCTGTGAATTATCTCTCGCCCTTCTGACAAATTTATGGATTATCTCTCGCCTTTCTGACAAACCTGTGAATTAATGTACTGTCTTTTACGCCGTCTGTCTCCACGCCGCTGCTGACATCCACGATATCCGGATGAAACAGGGCGATTCCCTCCGCCACGTTGTCGATATTCAGTCCTCCGGCAAGGATAAATTTCTGACCGTGCAGGGCTAAGCGAAGATCATTCTTTTTTTCAACGGCATATCCGCCCGCTTTTTCTTCATTATTCCTGACGACATTGCTATTCTCTTTGGCATCCTGATTACGGCAAAAGGTTTCATCCCATCCGAACGTCTTTCCTCCGCCGTACTCCGCTCCGTCAACCACATAAGCACAGATTTTCGGATGTGACAGAATCAGATCAGGATTCAGCTCGTTTTTCAGGTTCACCGCCTGCCAGACAGGCGTCTGTATCTGATCCAGTATTTCCGGGGAGATTTCGCCGTGAATCTGTATAATATCAAAGCCCAGCCCGGAAAGCATGCGAACCAACTCAATATCTGGGCTCACACAGACCGCAACCGATCGGATATCCGGATCCAGCAGGGACAGCAGTTCCCGCGCCGTCTCAAAACTGATATTGCGTTTGCTTTTTTCAAAAAAGACAAATCCGGCGTAATCCGCTTTCGCTTCATTGACCGCCCGGACGTCCTCCGGGCGCTTCAAGCCGCATATTTTAACCTGTACAGGCATGGGAATTCCTCCTTTTTTCATTTCCCAGGTAATTTTGCAATCTTCACAGACAGGTTTCCTCAAACAACTAAAAATCCATCTCTGATCTGCTGCAATAATAAAAAGGCTAACTGATTCTTCTGCTGTAGACTTCTTTCCAGTGCTTTGCCAGCGCCCGCGGATTTTCCGACTCCATAAATGCGCGTCCGATCAAAAATGCATCCACATGGCATTCCGCCAGAAACTCCACATCCCCATCCTCCACGATGCCGCTCTCCGCCACAAACACGCGGTCCTCCGGCACCATTTTGGAAAGCCGCTTTGTCGTCTCCAGATGAATCATAAAATCCCGGAGATCCCGGTTATTCACACCCACAATCTTCGCACCGCAGTTCAGCGCACGGTCCATCTGCTCCTCATCGTGGGCTTCAAACAGCGCATCCAGCCCCAGTTCCGTCGTCAGCTGGTAAAAATCCCGCATCTGCACATCATCCAGAATTCCCGTGATCAGCAAAATCGCATTTGCGCCAATCGCCTTCGCCTCATAAAACTGATACTCGTCGATCATAAAATCCTTCCGCAGAATCGGCAGCGGCGAGATTGCCCGGATCTGCTTTAAGTAATCCACATTTCCCAGGAAATGATCCTCCTCCGTCAGACAGGAAATACAATCCACGGAATCATTGTACTCGTCAATCCGGTCCGTCAGATTGATCTTGCTCACAATATTTCCCAGGCTCGGGGAAGCGTTCTTAAACTCCCCGATAATCGAGATACCCGGCCTCTCAAGTCCCGCCTTAAAGCTCGGCGAAATACCGTCATAATTCTCCGCCAGGCGGCGCATCTCAGACGGGGAAATCTTCGCCTTGTGCTCTGGAAGGCGACTCTTTTTATCTTCCACAATCTTATCTAAAATCATAGTTCCATATACTCCTGTTTTTTATGATGTTTAAGGCAAAAGCCCTTACTGATAATGGTACTCAGGGATTGCTGCACGGCATAAGTTCGATAGCTATGCATAAGTTCAACTCCAGAAATCTGTGATTTCCTATTTCACTTATATCTCACTGTTAAAGGCGGGATGATAAATTGCGCAGGAAAATCAGGCGTTTCTGTTCAAAAGCAGACCTTAGGAAAATTTCTGCAATTTTTCGAGCATAGCGACAGGCATCGCAGCATGTCTGAGCCTGCTGATTTTTGCAGGCGAGTTTGCGGAGAGGCCTGTCAATAGGCGGCGGAGAAAAATAAAGAAATTGACGGGTCTGCGTTGAACATAATCGCCGGATTTTCCTTTATATTTCCAGAAACGTCTCCAAAATCTTCTTCCCATGCTCCGTATAGATGGACTCCGGATGAAACTGCATCCCAAACACCGGATACTCCCGATGCCGCATTGCCATGATCTCCCCGTCCGCCGTCTCCGCCAGGATCTCGAGACAGTCCGGAAGTCCTTCCTTCTGCACCGCCAGGGAGTGATACCGCGCCACTTTCAGCGGGGACGGGACACCTGCAAAAATACCGGTGCCGGAATGCTCGATCACGGACTGTTTTCCGTGGAGCAGTTTTTTCGCGTAGGAAACAGTGCCTCCCAGCGCCTCCCCGATGCTCTGGTGTCCCAGGCAGATGCCGAGCATCGGCACCTTATCATAAAACTCCCGCACCACATCCAGGCAGATGCCCGCTTCCTTCGGGCTCTTCGGTCCGGGCGAGAGGACAATCCGCTCCGGCTTCATCTCCCGGATTTCATCCAGCGTAATTTTATCGTTCCGTACAACCACTATGTCATCTGTAAAAATTCCCATAAACTGATACAGGTTATAGGTAAAGGAATCATAATTATCTATCAGCAAAATCATAACTTTTCCTCCGTCACCAGAGTTTTGGCCAGCGCCATCACCTTGTTGCAGCACTCCTGGTATTCGTTAGCCGGAACGGAATCCGCAACGATGCCGGCTCCTGCCTGCAGATACACCTTTGATCCCTGTTTTACCATCGTCCGGATGGTAATGCAGAAATCCATGTCGCCGGAGAAATCCACATATCCGGTAGCGCCTCCGTACAGTCCGCGCCGTGTCGTCTCCAGCTCGTCGATAATCTCCATCGCCCGGATTTTCGGCGCACCGCTTAAGGTCCCGGCAGGGAGGAATGAAGCGACGAGATCCAGCGGATGATAAACGCCTTTTTTCCTTCCCTCCACCAGCGATACGATGTGCATCACGTGGGAGTAATACTGCACTTTCATGAATTCAGTGACTTTCACCGTGCCGAATTCGGAAATGCGTCCCATATCGTTCCGAGCCAGATCCACCAGCATCACATGTTCGGCAAGCTCTTTCTCATCCGACAGAAGGTCCTCGGTAAAGGCAATATCCTCTTCCTTTGACTTTCCGCGCGGGCGGCTTCCCGCGATGGGGCAGGTAAACACCCGGTTCCCCTGCTGTTTTACAATCATCTCCGGCGAGCTTCCGATGACCTCGAAATCGCCGTAATTGTAATAGTACAGATAGGGCGACGGGTTAATCTCCCTCAGGTACTTATACAGGGTAAATCCATCCTGCCCGGTCTCAATCGTCCACCGCTGAGACAGCACGGTCTGAAAAATGTGCCCCTCCCGGATATAGTGACGAATCTTTTCCACTTTTTCACTATATTCCTCAAGTGTGTCCGTTTTATGAATAATTTTTCCGTCGCGGACAAAACTCTCGCTCTTATGATTCTCCGGCACATCGGTCCGCGCTGCGTTAAGCATTTCCGCAGCCAGCGCGAGGGCGCGCATCTTACCGTTTTCATTATCCTCGTCCAGGACAATGGCTGTCATCGTCTCCGACACATGATCCACCACGATAAAATGCGTCATCAGCATCATCTGGATCGTCTCAATCCCGATATCATCCGGATTATTGTCCGGAAGGTCTTCCGTGTAGCGGATATAATCATAGCCGAGATTTCCCACCAGACCGCCGGTAAAAGAAAGCTCCTGATTATCCTTCCGGATCTCAAACTCGCTGTAGTATTCCTTCAGCCGCTCATGCGGATTTCCCTCCCGGATTTCCTCGGAGCCATCCGCCTTTGTAATGACCAGCGCGTTTCCCCGCGAGGTAATGATCTCCTCCGGATCCGCGCCGAAGATGGTAAACATATCATAATTCTTGTCATAGCTCTCCAGGAGAAAACCCTTTTTCGATCCCACCAGATTCTCATACATCTCGATGGGAGTCTCATTAATAATGCTCACCGTCTTTTTGTAAACTTTTAAAATTCGTTTCATGCTTTTAATCCTTTTCCTGTATTCTTTTCGAGCATCAGGCCACAGAAATAAAAAAAGTCCCATGATTGTAAAACACAATCAGGGACGAATTATCGTGGTGCCACCCTTGTTCATTACCGGGTCTGTATACACTATACCCGCGCAATCTCATCCGATACAGAATTTCTTCGATATCTTTCCCCTGTAACGTGAGGACACGGCGCCTGCTACTCATGACAGATAAATACCTTTCGCAGAAGCATCTCACAAACCCATTCCTTTTACGCTTACACACCGGATTCTCAGCAACGCCGGCTCTCTGTGGAGCAGTCAGTAAAAGTACTCTCTTTGCTCGTCGATTTTTCTTATTTTGCTGTTTTTTATACTAACACTATTGTTCATAGATGTCAACCGCGGATTTTTTCTGTCTATAAAGTTCCGCTCTTTACAAATTGCCTTTCGAAAGTTTTCCCGATGTCTTCTTAATTCTTTACACGGACGAAGAAAACAAGGCAGGGGAATTGCCTATAAATACTGTGATCCTATACGGACTAAATGGACTGAAATAGTAAATTTGTCCGTAAATACTGCAAGCCCGTACGGACTAAATGGGAAGAAATGGAGAATTCGTCCGTAAATTCTTCAAGCCCATACCGACTAAATGGGCAG
>JAJQCB010000041.1 GCA_021203005.1 Clostridiales bacterium
TGGCCGTATACAGGGATATGCATATGCGGGTGCTTTTGTCGGACGTGCAGCATATGGGTGGTGCAGTGAGCTGACCATTTATCTGGATCACCATTCACGGAAATGCGGGCTGGGGAGAAAACTCTATGAAGAACTGGAGAATAGGTTGAAGGAAATGGGCATCCTTAACTTATATGCCTGCATTGGATATACGCATGAAGAGGACGAATATCTCACGAATAATAGTGCACAATTCCATGAACATATGGGCTTTCAACAGGTGGGATATTTTCAGAAATGCGGATATAAATTTGACCGATGGTATGACATGATCTGGATGGAAAAGATTATCGGTGAACATAAGGAAAAGCGAGGAAAATGATGGATTACGAAATCAGACAATTAGACAATCAGACCTGGTCAGTTGAAAACCAGGGCGTAAGATTTTTCCTGCAGATCAACAAGACAGACCATAGCGGATATTATACCGTCTGTGATGCCTGCAAAAGCAGCGGCGTGCCGTATATCCATTTGAATTATGCCAGCGCAAAGCGATGTGCCGGGGTGATGGTGGAGGAAATTAAAAAAAATGGGGTGATGAGTGCTATGATCCGGTTGCCATTGAACACTATTTTCGAATGAGAGTTCTTTTGCGAGTGAGTTTTATTGGACTTAAAATTTCGTAGAATGGAATCAGGATAAGCAACGCGGGAGGTTATGTTATGAAGAAAAATCATTTTGGTAAAGGATTGGCAGTTGTTGTAATTTTAGGTCTGGTTTTGCTGATCGGCGGGTCTGGATGTGGTATGGAGCCTAAATGCATTAAGAGCGGATGCAATAATTCGAGAGCACCCGGCAGCAGTTATTGTTATCTGCATAAACTGGGCAATTATAGTTCCTCCGGTTCATCATCCGGTTCTTCCGGCAGCAGCTCCTCCAGCAGCAAGAGCAGTACGTCGTCCTATAGTGGCGGTAACAGTACATCAACAACAAATAAAAGTTCTTCCGGAAGTACAGGGTCTGAGTCGAAATCCAGTAGCTGGGAATCATATGATGAAGGGTACGATGATGTTTACGATAATGACGATTACGACTGGGATCGATATAATAGTGATTCTGATTATGCAGACGGTGTCGACGATGCATTGGATGAGTTAGAGGATGATTGGTAAAGTGGCGTATTATGTTTACATGTAGAGAATAATTTTTTGGGTTGTAGGGAAATGGATATAAAAAACACCTTTTAGATTGTTTTTGCAAGGATGAGATGGAAATGAAGTTATTGGTTGTTGTTGATATGCAGGAAGATTTTGTGGATGGAGCACTCGGAACGGCAGAGGCCGTGTCGATTGTCCCGAAAGTGCGAGACAAAATTTTTAAATGCAGAGCAGAAAGCTGGACGGTCGTGTTTACCCGCGATACCCATACAGAGGACTATCTGGAAACGCAGGAAGGGAAGAATCTGCCGGTGATTCACTGCGTAAAAGGTACGCCGGGATGGGAGATTGTTCCGGAGCTTCCGGTGGAAGACAGCAGGATATTTGATAAAGTGACATTTGGCTCGATGGAACTTGCACAGTATGCGGCCGGACTTTCTACTCTGGAGGAAATACAGCTCATTGGTCTTTGCACAGATATCTGTGTCATATCGAATGTGTTGCTGCTTAAGGCGGCGCTCCCGGAGGTTCCAATCAGCGTGGATGCCGGTTGTTGTGCGGGCGTCACGCCGGAAAGCCATAAGAATGCTCTGGCAGCAATGGAGGCGTGCCAGATTGAAATTAGAAATGCAGGTATGTGAGGTATAAAGCAGTGGGAACATTATATTTTACGAGACACGGACAGACTGTATGGAATGTCGAGAACAAAATCTGCGGTGCGACAGACATTGCGCTGACGGAACTTGGCCATATGCAGGCAATCGAAATCGGCAAAAGGTTAGCGGAAGAAAAACTTCCGATTGATGAAATTTTGTATTCGCCGTTGGTACGGGCTTCTGAGACGGCCAGACATATTTCGGAGGAGACCGGAATTCCTATGCGGATGGAACCGCGGTTAAAGGAACAGAATTTCGGACGCTATGAGTCTACGCCCCGGGATGGGCTGGAGTTTAAGGCGGCGAAGACACATTTCCTGGATCATTATGATGGCGGTGAGACGATGATGCACCTTTGCCAGCGGGTGTACAATCTGATTGATGATATACGTGCAGGTGACAAGATATACTTACTGGTAGCACACAATGGCATTTCCCGTGTGGTACACTCTTATTTTAACGACATGACGAATGAAGAATTTTCCACGTTTGGCATAGGAAATTGCGAAATCAAAACCTATACATGGTAAAAATATTATGAGAATTTTGATGCTTGGCGGATAAGTGTCATAAAGTACACCGCTGATAAGCAGTTTGCTTTTAGGCTAGGGTGGATGATTTGACGTTTACGTTTTTTTGCACTGCTTTTTTTGTGTACTTTTTTCAGATTAGCATTCGGGATATAGTTTATTCAGAATTATAAAGGAGGTATACGATTATGGCAAACAGACCGGTATTTATGTCAATCACAAACAAGGAAAAAAGGATTTGCAACCAAACGTTTTTAGAATTTACTTTTTATAACGGGTTTGCCAAAACCCAGAAGCAGAAATGTATCAGAAGTCTCCATGAGAGCTTTTCCATGGAATATCCGGGAAGACAGGTGCTGGATATCAGCAGATATTCCACAGAACCGCTGGGCGTACAGTTAAGTGCTTTTAATATGCAGGTTCCGCTGTCGGATGGGAGAAAAGTACCGTTGGAATGCGTGTTTCAGGCAGGGAAAGTGTTTGAGAGAGGCGGTCCGTACACGGATTTGCTGGATGTCAGCGCGAAAGAGGCGAAGACAGATCCGCGGCTAAAAAACAGCGGGCAGGTGATTGGCTTTCAGCTTGAGGGACAGGAGTTTCCGAGTGTGCCCAGAACCTTGTTTTATAATTGGCTGTATGTGAATGCTTTAAATAACAGTCCGGAATTAGTGGAGCAGATAATGGAATATGACGCTTTTACGGATATTGTATTTAATCCGGAAAAGTCTGTTAATTGTCAGGCTGAGGCGGCGGCGTATTTTGTTTCCCTGAAAAAGCTGAACCTGTTGGATGAGGCTCTGAAAGATGCAGACAGTTTTTTACAGATTGCATATAAACAACAGGGGGTCGCGGAATTAGCGAATTTGTTACCAAATGAGCCGAAAGCGGTAAGAATTTCGCAGAACACGCCCATGTTGGATACAGCGCAGCTGCAACAGAAGACAAGCGATAATCAAAAAACCGAAAGCGGGAAGCAGGAAGAAAATAAGACGGAACCCGAAGCTGCCAAAGAGCCGGTTGCCGTTAACCCGGAGCGGCTGTTTGAAGTCGGCGAGACAATCGACCATCCCCGTTTTGGACAGGGAGAGATTACGGATGTGACAGATTCCGGCAAGGTAGAAGTGAACTTTCAGGGTGCAGGTACGAAGATTCTGTCTGCAAAATGGCTGTATGATAACTGCCGCAAAACCCTGTAAAGATATGGAACTGACCAATGATTTTATGATTTACCGGATAAGTGCCATAAAGTACACCGCTGATAAGCAGTTTGCTTTTAGGCCAGGGCGGATGGTTTGACGTTTACGTTTTTTTGCACTGCTTTTTTTGTGTACTTTTTTCAGATTAGCATTCGGGATATAGTTTATTCAGAATTATAAATGAGCCGATTGTTGACATCATACGGATTTAGGAGGAGTAAGCATGACGAAAAAATAGGAGGGGCACAACATTTTTCATAACTTGTTTGTGCCTTGAGCGAAGCGAAAGGAATGGTTAAAACATGAGAATATTAAGTGATTACTGGATTGTTTTGGCGGCAATGATTTTCTGTCATCTGATCGATGATTACATCTTCCAGGGCTGCATGGCAGATATGAAACAATCTGCATTCTGGGAAAAAAATTACCCGGACGAGAAATATAAGAATGACTACAAAATTGTACTATTCGAGCATGGTTTTAAATGTTCGTTTGTCATGATGATACCTGTATTTGTACAGTACTATATCTTGTGGCACTCGCTTTCCATATGGCTGTTTGTCATATTCCTTGCAAACACCATAGTCCACGCCATCATTGATGACTTTAAGGCGAACAAGTTGAAGATCAATCTGGTACAGGATCAGATTTGCCATCTGATACAGGCCATAGTAACCTGGCTCATATGTGTAGGAATGTATATAAACCGGATTATTTGACGGATTATCTGGAGGAAATGAAGGAGAAGGTAGAATACAGATGGTGGTTCTTCGGACACTACCTTGATAATATTGCGCTGAAAGGGAATGAAGTATTGTTGTATGAGCAGATTGTTAGAATTGCGTAGGAGCGGAATTTACATCCGCTCCCGGAGTATCACTATAGACCTCTATTTGATCAATGAGAACGATCTGGGAAAATCCGAGTCTGGGCATGGTAGCTTCGTGCTCTTTTTATGCCAAAGGCGGACGCTTTTTTGAAGACACATCAGTGAAAAATGCTACGGCTGCTGTTTTTTTCTGTACGGCAGCAGCGCCTGGCGCATCTGCAGGTTGATACTCTTGATCGTATAGACAAACTCCTCCATAGATAAGGTGCCCGGGTCGGCAAACCATTCCATGAATGTTCCCGTGATTCCCCGTGTATAATAGCGAAAATAGATGAGCAGAATTTCCGGTTTCATGTCAAACCGGTTTTTCACGCATTCAAATGCTTTGATTTCGTTTTCTTCCATCACCCGCTGCATCACGTAGCGGGAGTTTTGGCCCCCCATGATCTTTTTGAGCAGATCCTGATGATTTTCAAATAATTCTCTGAGGTGGGTAAAAAATTCCATATAGTTAAAATCTTCCGAAAACAGATCGATATCATTCATCGACTCCCGGATCTGGCTGTAGCGTTCGGTCAGAAATTCCCATAGAAGGTCATCCAGCGTATTATAATGGAGATAAAAGGTTTTTCTGGTGATATCAGCTTCCTCCGCCAGCTCTTTTACAGTGATCTCGCTGTAATCTTTTTTCTTTAAAAGATCATAAAACGCATTGTACAAAGATACTTTCGTTTTCTTTATTCTGCGGTCCGGTTTCTTCTGCATTTTTGTCAGCCTGTCTTTCTTTTTATAGTTGTTATGAAACATTATTAAAAAATGTGTGTAATAATACTCAATTACAAAATACTGGTAATTGAATTTGGTAACATCCGAATTATAATACACAAGAGTATAAAAATCAACCGGCGCTTATTATTTTTTCCGCCGGTGGGAAAGGAGTTCAACAATGGTAAATCTGGTAAAAAACCTGAGGCATCATATCCCGGCAGTCCTGATTATCGTCTGCCTGCTGATTGTCCAGGCGTATTGTACCCTGTCGCTGCCTTCGTATACAAGCGATATCGTGGACGTCGGCATTGAGCAGGGCGGCATTGAGGATGCCGCCGCGGTCCAGATCAGCGAGGAGACGATGGGTTATCTGATGCTGTTTATGGATGAGGATGAACAGGAAACAGTAGAAGACACTTATACACTGGAGGACGGCGTCTGGTATCTGGATGAGGATATCAAAGACACAGAAGAAATCTCCGATGTGCTGCAGACCCCTATGGTTCTGGTATATCAGCTCTCGGCCCTCTCGGAGGACAGCTTCAAAGAGATGATGGAAGAACAGCTCTCCATGGAAGCGGGAAGCCTCAGTGATATGTCACTGGAGGAACTGGGCGCCATGATGGGCTTGGAGCTGGATACTTCTGAGGATGAAGATGGTGAGATAACGGTAAACATGCTCTCCCTGCTGCAGACGATGCAGGAAGCGGGGATGCTTGACAGCGATACGTTGCTTTCGATGGCGGATGAGATGGCTGAACAGTACGGTGATTCCGGAGAGCTGATTTTTTCTTCTATAGCGATTCAGGAAGTCAGCGCGGAATATGAAAAGGTTGGTGTAGACGCGGACCAGATTCAGAGGCAGTACCTTTTCCGGATCGGCAGAAGGATGATCCTTATGACAGTCCTGATGAGTGTGGCAGCTATATTTGCCTGCTATTTTGCGAGTGTGACGACGGCGAAGGTTGCGAAAAGCCTGCGGGAGCAGGTATTCGGCAAGGTGCTTTCCTTCAGCAACAGTGAGGTGGACCGCTTCAGCACCGCTTCCCTGATTACGCGCTGCACCAATGATATCCAGCAGGTGCAGATGACCACGGTGATTTTGCTGAGGATTGTTCTTTTCGCTCCGATTCTTGCCATCGGCGGCATCGTCAAAGTATTAAGCTCCCACACCGGTCTGGCATGGATTATTGTGGTGGCGGCGCTGGCGATGACCGGTCTGATCATTGGCCTGGTGGTTGTTGCCATGCCGAAGTTTAAGATTATACAGAGACTGATTGACCGGGTTAATCTGGTATCCAGGGAGATTCTGGACGGCGTGCCGGTAATCCGGGCGTTCGGCAGGGAAAAGTATGAGGAACAGCGTTTTGACCGTGCGAATGATTCGCTGATGCGTGTACAGCTGTTCACAAACCGTGTCATGAGCTTTATGATGCCCTGCATGATGTTTGTGATGAACGGCGTTAACCTGTTGATCATCTGGTTCGGAGCCAAAGGCATGGACGACGGCCTGATGCAGGTGGGCGACCTGGTGGCGTTTATGACTTATGCGCTCCAGATCATCATGGCGTTTATGATGATTGAGATGATTTCCATCATGCTTCCGAGGGCAGCCGTGGCGGCGAATCGTGTGGATGAGGTGATCAAGACAGAGAGCGAGATTCGGGACGGAAAAGACGCATCGGATTATGAGGAGCGGAAGTTTAAGGGTGAGCTTACCTTTGACCATGTCACGTTCGCATATCCGGGCGCATCAGATCCGGTCCTTAAGGACATTAATTTTACAGCGAAACCGGGAACGACCACGGCAATCATCGGCAGCACCGGCTGCGGGAAATCTACGCTGATCAATCTGATCCCGCGGTTTTACGATGTGACGGAAGGGTCAATCAGCCTGGACGGCGTAGATATCCGTGAGCTCAGCCAGAGAAAGCTTCGCGAGCAGATCGGGTTGGTTCCGCAAAAAGGATTTTTGTTCTCCGGAACCATCGAGTCCAACATTAAATATTCCGGAGACAGCGTCACCGATACTATAATGGAAGAAGCGGCGGCTACCGCGCAGGCGACAGAATTTATCGACCAGAAAAATGACCGTTACCAGAGTGAGATTGCCCAGGGCGGCACCAATGTGTCCGGCGGCCAGAAGCAGCGGCTTTCCATTGCCCGCGCCCTGGCAAAGAATGCACAGATTCTGATTTTTGACGACAGCTTTTCCGCGCTGGATTACAAGACGGATGTGGCGCTTCGAAAGGAGCTGGCAAAGAAATCCGCGGGCGCTACCGTGCTGATTGTCGCACAGAGGATTTCCACTGTCCTCTACGCGGATGAGATTCTGGTCATGAACGAGGGCAGAATCGTTGGCAAGGGGACGCACGAAGAGCTGATGAAGAGTTGTGAGACTTATCAGGAAATTGCCAGAAGCCAGCTGAGCGAAGAAGAGCTCGCTTTGAATGGAGGTGCTGATGTATGCCGATGAGAAGAAACAATCAGTCACAGGATAAAGCAACAAATTTCTGGGGCAGCATCGGGAAGCTGTTCCGCTACATGGGCCGCTACAGGATTGGCGTAATCCTGGTGCTCCTGTTTGCCGTTGCCAGCACAATCTTTAATGTATATGGACCGAAACTTTTAGGAAATGCAACCACAGAACTGGCGAACGGGTTTATGGCGAAAGTCATGGGTACCGGCGGCATCGATTTCGGGGCGATCGGGAAAATACTGATAACCCTGTTGGTTTTGTATGTTGCCAGTTCGATCTTCAACTTCCTGCAGGGCTGGATCATGTCAGGCATCAGTCAGAAGATCAGTTACAGCCTGCGGAAAGATATCAGTGAGAAGATCAACCGCATGCCGATGGCATATTTTGATTCCCAGGCGACCGGAGACGTCCTCTCCAGGATCACAAACGATGTGGATACACTGGGGCAGAGTTTAAACCAGAGTTTACGCCAGCTGATTACCAGTGTAGCCACGATGGTGGGCGTCATCATCATGATGCTGACGTTAAGTCCGCTGATGACGCTGATCACGGTCATTATTTTACCGGTGTCCCTGATCTGCGTGGTGACTATCATAAGGTTCAGCCAGAAGCACTTCAAGGCGCAGCAGCATTACCTGGGCCAGATTGACGGTCAGATCGAGGAAAGCTTCAGCGGACAGAACATCATCAAAGCGTTTGACCGGGAAGATAAAGTAATGGATGAGTTTAAGGATACCAATGAGAAACTTTATCAGTCCGCATGGAAGAGCCAGTTCCTCTCCGGTCTGATGCAGCCTGTCATGAACATGATCAGCAACGCCGGTTATGTGGCGGTCGTCATCGTGGGCGGTGTCCTGGCTGCCGCAGGCACGATACAGATCGGTGATATTGTTTCCTTTACCCAGTATGTCCAGCGGTTTACACAGCCGATGACACAGCTGGCGCAGGTTTCTAATATGTTCCAGAGCATGGCGGCCGCGTCAGAGCGTATCTTTGAATTCCTGGAAGAGTCGGAGGAGAGTCAGACTGTGGAGAATCCGGTACAGCTGGAAAATGCGGCCGGCGAGGTAGAATTTGACCATGTAAGCTTCGGCTATCATGAGGACAGGGTTATTATCCATGACTTTACCAGCGAGGCGAAACCGGGGCAGACGGTGGCAATCGTCGGTCCTACCGGAGCCGGGAAGACCACGATGGTCAAATTGCTGATGCGTTTCTACGATGTGAATTCCGGAGCCATCCGTGTGGACGGCCACGACCTGCGCGACTTCAATCGTCGGGATCTGCGGCAGAACATCGGCATGGTATTGCAGGATACCTGGCTGTTTAACGGTTCAATCATGGAAAATATCCGTTACGGCAAGCCGGATGCCACGGATGAGGAGGTCATCGAGGCGGCGAAGACCGCGCGGGCAGACGCGTTTATCCGGACGCTCCCCGGCGGATATGATATGGAGATCAATGAGGAAGCGAACAATATCTCCCAGGGACAGAAACAGCTGCTTACGATCGCGCGCGCTGTTCTGGCGGACCGCCCGATCCTGATTCTGGATGAGGCGACATCGAGTGTGGATACCCGCACGGAGCTGCTGATCCAGGAGGCGATGAACCGCCTGATGGAGGGCAGAACCAGCTTTGTCATTGCCCACCGTCTTTCTACCATCCGCGATGCAGATGTTATCCTGGTCATGCGGGACGGCGATATCGTGGAGCAGGGCAATCATGAGGAATTGCTGCGGCAGAACGGCTTCTATGCGGAGCTGTATAACGCGCAGTTTGAGCAATAGGCCAGTTGTCATGAACAGGCGGCACCCATGGAGGAAGTCAGGTATGGATGGGTGTTGCCTGTTCATTTTGTATCCTTTCATAAATCATCCGACAGTTCAAAAATTATTGATGGTTGATGGCTGTTATTCATAAAGTTATAATGTTCACACAACAGGTTGTCGGACTATTTCGGGAGGAAATTCAAATGACGGTATTTCTTATCATAATCGGAATACTTGCTGTATTTATTCTGATCGTTTTACTTTATTACAATAAGGCGTTTCCGGAGGCGCAGGAAATTGCCGAAAAAATGGATGTGATCGATAGAGATTACTGGTTCCATGGCGATAAAAAGGCTGGATTTCTTATTTTTACAGGCGCACAGACGGATGAGCCGGCATATGCTTATATTGCATATTTATTGCACAGGGAAACTTATCCCGTGGTGATCCCGAAGCAGCCGTTTCAGATGAGTGTCTTCGGGACAAAACACGGAATGGAGATCATGGATTCTCACCCGGAAATAGAAAAATGGATTCTGGTCGGACATTCTCTGGGCGGAGTGCCGGTCAGCCGGATTGCTGCCGCCCGGCCGGATCGGGTGATCGGGACGGCATTTCTGGCAACATATGCTTCCATTGACCTGTCGGGTCTGGATATCTCCGCGATCCGGATTGTCGCGGAAAATGATGGCATTATGAATAATGACAGAATGTCGAATTTTAATCACAATTTGCCGGAAGACTCAGCTACTGTCGTAATCAAGGGTGCAAATCATCAGGGGTTTGCAGCGTATGATTCCCTCTCGAACCTTGATGGGAAAGCCACGATTTCCTGGCAGGAGCAGAATGAATTGTCGGTGCGCTACATCCTTGAGTTTTTCGAGGAGCAAATCAGTGAGGTGGTGTCAAATTGAACCTTTCGTTTCCGATATGCGCCAGAGGATGTGAAGGATATATGAATGAAGAATCCCGGATGGATGAGTGTGGTCAGGCTTACCGGATCATCTGCAGATTCGGCAATGATTCCCAGCACGGCCTGTGCCTGAACGGTGAGAACAGTTTCTTTTTCGGGACAGAGGTATGCGGCGTGATTCCTTATACGCTTTCGCGGAGGAAAGTCATGAGCCAGGGCGATCCGGCCTGCAGGCCGGAAGATACAGAAAAGCTGTTGGATGAGTATCTTGCTTTTTGCAGAGAGAACAGATACCGGCCGGTATTTAATTCGGTCAGCACCGATGTCTCCAACTTGTTAAGGAGGAAAGGCTACCGCGTCCTGAAATACGGGGAAGAAGCGATTTTGGATCTGGAAAGCTATTCCCTTTCCGGCGGGAAAAAAGGCGCTTTGCGCAGGAACACGGCAAAGCTGAACCGGGCGGGCGTGATTCTGGAGGAATACTGTCCGGAAGAAGCCAGAAACATTTCTCTGGAGCGTGAGATCGCTGGGCTGGAGGAGCAGTGGTATGCGGGCAAAAGGCTGAGGCTTACCTATTCCGTCGGAGACCTTCACTTTGAAGAGCCATACGGAAGACGGTATTTTATAACCAGAGATTCCGAGGGACAGCTGCAGACGGTTTTATCTTTTCTTCCTTATCACAGAGGCAGGGGATATTGTGTAGACGTGATGTACCGCAGGCCGGATGGCCTGACCGGGGCGATGGAGCACGCGATCATTTCGGCAGCCATGAAAATGAA
>JAJQCB010000116.1 GCA_021203005.1 Clostridiales bacterium
ACCTGTATTTCATTGTATCTGCTGTTGATCTGCAGTTTGTCACGGATCAGATTTGATACGATCGCGAGCCGTTTATCTGAAGAGCCGAAATGCTTCTCCAGAAATTCGAGATGTTTTATATCGGGATCAAATTTTATCTGCAGGCAGGAATAGGTCCCTTTCGGTATTTCGATCACCTTTCCGTCCTGTTTTTCAGTGGGAAGAACTTCATAAAAAAGAAACTGCCGAACCTGCCCTTCATTGAATGCGAACATATACCCTGATGGGAGCATCGTGGAAAAACCATTGCTTTCAGCATATTCAAACAGATCGGTAGAAATCCTTCCGAAGTGGGTGATGTTTGCCAGTTCTCCGAAATATTCTTCTGCAATAAAAAAGCGGGAGTCGATTTCTCTTTGGTAAATTCCGCCGCATCCTGCATATCTGTCCTGTTCCTCTTGACATTTCAGGGAAGATTCTATCTTGCGCAGGTCGGTCTGCAGCCTGCGGATTTTATCCTCTGCGATTCGTCTGCCGTCTTCCAGCATTTTTTTCTGCCAATATGCGTTTTCATCTTGATATTTCTTCAGATCTTTCAGCGGAATATCCAGGCTGATGCAAAGAAGAATGATATCAAGCGTAGACAGCTGTTCGGGTGCGTAGTAGCGGTACTTGCTGTGTGGGTCGGTGTAAGCAGGGAGAAGAATGCCCAGCTTCTCATAGTAAAGCAGGGAATTGATGTTGACCCCACGAAGTTTTGCAAACTCTCCGATGGTAAGATAATTATTCATGGCGGCCTCCTGAATTTGAATCTGTTTTTAGTATAACATATTCTGTTCAATATGTCAGAAAAGGCGGGAGACAATATTGCCTCCCGCCCAATCATCTTTTACCTGCATGTGATATTCCGTTCTCACAAACGTATGCGCTTCTTCCTCCCCGCGCAGGACACGGAGACCTCCCAAAGCCAGAGTATTTTGTTATCTCATCGGAAGATATCCGCGGTACTGTCTCAGGTTGTCGGAGGTCGGGATATCTGTCAAAAACAGGCTTGCAAATTCAAACTGAGGTCTGAGGAACGGAAATTTGTCATACTTTGCCCATGCCGGTTTCGGAAAGTCTGCCATTTTTTCCACAGCGCAGCGGTACCACTCCTCCGGGCCGTCAAACCACATTTCCACGCAGCGGTCCATGTGGAAATTGTTGATCTCTTTTTTCACGCGGCTGGTCAGGATACGGTTGACCTCCGGCATTTCGGCAAAGGCCGGAAGCACTTCTTCCAGCATCCATTTCTCGCCTTCTTCTTCGCTGCATCCGTCCGGGTAGGAAATGAGGAAAAGCCAGCGGTAGTTGGGGCCGTCCATCATGGTCCGGCCGGCGCCTTTTACGTCTGTTTCCCAGAAAATCGGGAGATAGGCGAGGATGAATGGCGGGCAGCCGTTGTCTCCGCCTGTACTGCGGGCGTCATCGCCGCTTCCGGCAAAGGTCTCCGCATCTCCGTCCGGAATCGTGCCCTGCCACTGGAGTGCCTGCACGGGGAAATATTCGCTCATGGCATTGATCAGGCTTTCCTCGGATGAAGGATTGACCATCCAGTAATGCTCGGTCAGCTGCATCCGGTAGGTGCCGAAACGCTCGCCCTCCGGCGGCGTGGGCAGCGCGTTGTAAAACGCATATTTTGTTACCCAGGGCTCAAACTTTGCCATGCTCTCCGGTACATGGTAGTAGTAGAGCCAGTGCTGTAATCTGTGTCGGTATTCCTCCTTTACACAGTCTACGAAAATCAGGCTGCGAAGGGGCTGATAGGTAATCTCTCCCATAGTAAAATCCTCCTGTTATTATGCTTAGTGATTCTTGTCTCTATTATCAGTTCATTGCGAAATCATGGGATCTCCTGTGTTATAGGCATTTATCCTTAGTCCTGCTATTTGTATCTGACTCCATAAATCAATCCTGCTTTACCGGTACATTCCGGACAGCAGCACCGCCAGAGCCAGTGCGCGCAGTTTTTCCTGGCTGGATGACGCTCTGGAGGTAATCACAATGGGAACTTTCGCGCCCACAACAACCCCGGCGAAGGTACCGCCTGCAGAAATCGCCCAGGATTTACCCAGGATGTTTCCGGTGTGGATGTTGGGAACCAGAAGAATGTCGAAGTCCCCGCAGTGTTTGCCGTCAAATTTCTTGTACGCCGCAATCTCTGCGCTCATGGCGATGTCGTAGGAGATAGGACCTTTGACATAGCAGGTTCCCAGCTCGCCGCGGTTGGCGCTTTCCTCAATTTCCCTGGCTTCCACCGTCTCCAGCATCTTGGGATTTACGACCTCGACCGCGGCGAGGCACGCCACCTTCGGCAGCTCATAGCCAAGTGCGTGAAAGGCGTCCACGGCGTTTTTGACAATCTCTTTTTTCTGATCCAGGGTGGGGTAGGTAAACATGCCGCCGTCTGTGATGGTGATCAGCTTATGATAGGAGGGCAGCTCGTTTACGGACAGATGAGACATCACTCTGCCGGTGCCGATGCCCGTTTCTTTGTTTACAACGGGACGCAGCATCTGGCTGGTCTCCAGCATACCCTTGACAAGAAAATCCGCTTTGCCTTCCCGGATGATATCGACGGCCATCCCGGCGGACTCTTCCGGGGTATAGGACGGGAGAATTTCAAAATCAAATCCCTGCCCGTTTTCTTTCAGCTGATCTGATATCTTATCCGGATCGCCGATCAGGATCGCGTCCGCAATACCCATTTTTTTTGTTTCTGCCGCCAGCTCAATGCTGTGCGAGTCGTTTGCATTGGCGATGACCATTTTCCTTTTCTGGGGAAGCGCAATCGCCCGCTCTAATACTTCGTCTAATGTTTTGAATTCCATGGTACCTCCTACACGGCTTCCATGCCGAGTTGAAACGCTTTTACATTCAGTTCCGCAAACCGGGGTTTTACATTGTCTTTTATAATAGCATCCCAGTCAGCCTCTTTGTCCAGTCCCATTTTTCTGATCAGTGCGCCCAGAAGGATTACATTCATCACTTTCGGGTTGCCCAGCTGCTGTGCCATCGCATCGGCATGAAGGATGTCCACATCCGCCAGCTTTTTTAACTCGTCCAGAATCTGCTCCGGATAAACTTCATCCCCGGCCAGCACCGTGGAACTCGGGATTTTATAATCGTTTACCACAACTTTTCCGCCCGGTTTCAGCAGCGGGAGCTGGCGGTAGGCTTCCATCTTTTCAAACGCTACGATCAGATCTGCGCTTCCCATGCCAATCATCGGCGCATAGACTTTTTCTCCGTAGCGGACCTGCGTCGTGACGCTGCCGCCGCGCTGCGCCATGCCGTGAATCTCTGTCATTTTTACATCATAGTCTGTTGCGATCAGACCCTGGGATAAAATGGAACTGGCCAGGACGGTTCCCTGCCCGCCAACGCCGCACAGGATAATATTCTTATTTTCCATTTCCAATCTCCTCTCTGCTGATTGCCTGTTTCGGGCAGATTTGCCCGCAAATGTTGCAGCCGTCACACTGGGATGCATCGATGGATACTTTTTTGTTTGAACATCGTAGATCAATGCGGGACATCCTGCTTTCATACAGGCTTTGCATCCGATGCAGGTGTCCGCAGACACATGCATTCTGTATTTTTTCTCACCGAATTCTTCAATATCCAGCTGGGTCTTTTTCTTCAGAGCACAGGGCCAGCGGGTGATGATCACGGCGATTTCTTCCTGGGCGATGCCCCAGTCCAAAGCCTCATTCATGGCCTTGATGTCTGTCGGATTTACCATGCGGATATTTTTTATGCCCATCGCCTTCACAATCTCGTAAATATCGGAGATGTTGGCGTCGTTTCCGTCCAGCGTTTTGCCGGATCCCGGATTTTCCTGGTGGCCGGTCATGCCGGTGATGCGATTATCCAGAATGCAGTACAGGGCGTTGGATTTGTTATATACGGCGTTCACCAGACCGGTCATGCCGGAGTGGAAGAAGGTGGAGTCTCCCAGCACGCCGATGATTTTTTTGTCCGGTGCGTATTTCTGTGCCACCCGTGACGCGCCGTGGGCGCTGGCGAACCCGCTGCCCATGCAGAAAGCGAAATCCTTGGCATGGTAGGGAGCGACGCCGCTTAAGCCGTAACATCCGATATCACTGGAAATGATCACGTTTTTCTTTTTGGCGAGCTGGTAGAAGAATCCCCGGTGAGGACAGCCTGCGCAGAACGTAGCCGGGCGCTGTGTGACGAGGCTCTGATCACTGTCTATGGTCGCCGGTCTGGTTCCGCAGATGCTCTCGCGGATGATGTCCGGATTTAATTCGCCGATGCGGGGAATGACTTCCTTGCCGATGCAGTGGATGCCGGCAGCCTTCATCTGCTCCTCCATAAAGGGCTCGAGCTCCTCGATGACATAGAGGGTGTCGACTGTCGCGGCAAACTCCCGGATCTTATCCATCGGGAGCGGATAGGAAAAGCCGATCTTTAAATAGGAAGCGTCCGTTCCGAAGACCTCCTGTGCATACTGGAAAGCGACGCCCGCGGCAACGACGCCGATGCGGGAGTGGTTGTCGATGACATAGTTCAGTTCTGTCTGATTGCTGAATTCTTCGGCAAGGCGCAGGCGCTCCTCCACCCGCGGATGCATTTCCAACGCTTCCGGGAAGAGCAGCCCGTATTTCGGGTAATTCTTCTGGTAGGGTATGTAAGGGTTTTCCATGACCTCGCCCAACTCCACTACTGATTTACTGTGACAGACCCGGGTCGTCATACGGAATAGAATCGGGGAATCAAAGCGCTCGCTGAGTTCTACAGCGGTCTTCACCATGTCCTTGGCTTCCTGGGAGTCGGAAGGCTCCAGCATCAGCATTTTTGCCGCTTTCGCATAATACCGGTTGTCCTGCTCGTTCTGAGAGGAGTGCTGACCCGGGTCGTCGGCGGATACCAGCAGCATGCCGCCGGTGACTCCGGTGTAGGAAAACGTAAACATGGGATCGGCTGCCACGTTGACTCCCACATGTTTCATGGCGGCCAGGGAGCGGGCTCCCATCACAGAGGCGCCGATGGCGGCCTCCATCGCCACTTTTTCATTGGCTGACCATTCGCAGATGATCTTTTCGGAATAGTGTTTTCCGATGTTTTCCAGAATTTCCGTGCTCGGTGTGCCGGGGTATGCGGATGCAAAGCCGACGCCCGCCTCATAGGCGCCCCGCGCCACCGCTTCATTTCCTGTCATAAGTTTTTTCATTTCGCAAGATACCTCCTGATTTAACCTTTAGACAGTTTGTTATCGTAATTGAAACCGACGGTAGTGTAATGAGAATTGGTTATTTGCAGTTTACATTATCAGCGTTCCGGTTTGCTGGACTGGATGAAATCCATATACATCTTTTTTCTTCTCTTGTATTCATCGGAAGATTTGGAAGCCGTCAGCTTGCCTTCGTTTTCCTGAATATCGTCGCAGTGAATAAATTTTCCGGACAACGTATCGTGCGCATGTTTGATCTGTTCCTCCGGAAATACAAATTTCACGGCGCCATCAACAATCTCTATATTTCCTTCAATGCCGCAAAGACAGCAGATTGCCTTGGTAGAACTGTTGTCCAGAAAGAAATTCCGGCAGTGGCAGTGCGGACATACTCCCTCCTCACCCTGATACTGTGCGTTCTCGATATCAGCGGCAGCTTCAGCGATATTCTTTCCGATCTGTGTCGCACGTGCCAGCTTTTCATCGTCCATCATGATTCCTTTTGACCACATGAAATATTCGTTGTCAATGACTTTCCACAGAGGTGTCAGCGCCTGCATTGCCGTATCGCATTGTACTCTGGTCGCCCAATCAGAACCGCCGATGCACATATAGGAAATGACTCTGTCCTGTAAAATGCGGGGATCAATCTCTTTGCCACCGTGTTCTTTCGCGATCATCGCACCAATGGTGTTGCTTCCTCTGTCCATGCGGGGGCCGAAGCGGTCGGTGATTGTGCGGAAGAGTCCGGTCGCACCTTTCTCAAAGATCGGGACAGAGATTACGATACCGTCTGCATCCAGCATTTTGTCCAGCAGCCATCCGAAATCATCGTTTAATGCGCAGAAGTTTCCCTTTCCCGAGAAAATTCCCTTTACACAGGCGATGCAGCCGGTGCAATGCTCAATATGTAAATTCTGCATATTGATGAATTCAATCTCCGCTCCGTTCTCTTTTGCAGCCATTAAAGCCTGTTTGCACATCGCGTCGTTGTTTCCGTTGCGTGTTCCGAAAGAAATACCTAATACTTTCATAGATTCGTATCCTCCTAGATTTTTGATAGTTAAATTATAAATGTCGGAACGGCTATATTTTAGTGTCAACTTGTATGGAAAAATAATATTTTATTATTGCTGCTCAAGACAATTTGTAGTATTCTTCTCTGTAAAGGCATAAGCGGAACTTCCTCCTTTTCAGGGAACCGTTATCGCCTGGAGTTTGTTGTCTGAATCGCCGCTCGCCGGTACAGGAGGAGAAGCGCCGTGAAATACAGTTTATGGATGATAGAGGATATATTAAAAGAGTTTTCGCCGGAACCTCATTTTCGCACGACGGTTTCGGCGTCGATTGAGCATGCACGATTGATCACACCTAATACACCGTTTTTTGAAAACACACTGTACATCGGGAATGGAGAATCGCTGCTGCTGGAAGGGGAGAAAAAAGATTGTGTCGTCTGTATGCAGAGAGGGAGTTACCTTTTGCTGAATACGACGGATGTTTATCAGGTATTTAATGTCATTTTAAATGCGTTTGACCAATACGATAAATGGTATCAGACGATTCAGACAGCAATTGCGGATGGCGTGATGCTGAAAGAAATCATTGACCTGTTCGGTGAAGTTCTCCCCTATCCGTTGTTGATTCTGGATTCCGCGCAGACGCGGCTTGCCACATCATCAGACTTCGGATTAGGTACTGTAGATGATATGTGGGATTCCCTTCTGACGACCGGGAGCATCGGCATGGAGAATATGCTGAAATGTAGTCCCGATTACCAGACAAAAATACCGCTTCGCACACCCTATGAGATGCCAAAAGGCTTTTTCCCATATGAAAGCTATTGTCAAAACATTTATGTCAAAGACGAGTTTATGGGATTTATTTCGCTGATCATCAAAGACGATGTATTTTCCATGAGAGACCGGGATATTTTTTCGATTTTGCATGAGAGTATCTGTTACTGGTTTGCCCTTTATGCGGATCGAAATGAAATATTGATGAAAAATTCGATTTTTCATGAGCTGGTGCACAGGGATTACACACATCTGGAACAATTTGCACAGGCGCTGCAAACCATGGGGTGGGAAGCAGAAGATGAAAAAATCATTGTCATATTAAATTGTATTTCGGATAATGTAAACATGAATCTCCATATTATAAAAACATTTAACCGGAATTATCTGGAACTGTATGCGGTGGCGATTGATAATCAGATTGTCCTGTTGTGTGATACGACCCGTCTTTGCGAGGAGCAATTTATTCAATATCTGGAACCGATCATCCAAAACAGCGGATATTACGGGGGAATCAGCCATACCTTTACAAATCTCCACGATATTGCTCATTTTTACATGCAGGCGCGGATTGCGCTGGAAAACGGAACTCCCAAAATTGGAGAAATCACGTCCTGTGAAAACCATATTCTTCCCTATGTGCTGAAGCTGATTCAAACAAACACACAGCTCGATATCAGCCATCCGGCGCTCGGAAAGCTGCAGGAGTACGATGAAAAGCATCATACAAATTATTATGATCTTCTGTATCTATATCTGCAGAATGAGTGCAACCAGACACGAACCGCCGAGTTGGCTCACCTTCATCGCAGCACACTGATTCAGAAAATCAACCGGATTACAAGCATTAGCGGCATTGATCTGAGTGATTACCGGACTCGTTTTTATCTGTGCCTGTCGTATGAATACAGGTTGCAACTGTCCGGCAAAGGGGAGGTGGCTGTTAGATTGTGATGCTATCTGTTCCTTGATGATTTTCACACGGTGCAGATCTGTCGTAACCTAACCATTACTTTTCTACAGAAAAAAGAGGCAGATTTTTCGTTCCGCCTCTTTTTTCAGGTTTGGGTTTTCGATATATAAAGAAAAATAGTACTTATTTAGGACAGTGTAACTGTGAAGGTACTGAACAGTTACGAAGAATATTACATGCGTCCTGCCAGGGCATCGTCCAGCGGTTTCCCGGCTGCTTTTCTATACTTGTCGTCCACCGCTTTTACATGGGACGGTTTGAACAGAAGCATCAGAACGACAGAAACTGCACCGGCAATCGCTGTCACCATGAACACCGCCTGATATCCCACTGCGGAGTAGAGCAGCCTCGCAATCAGCATCGGTCCCATCGCAGATAAAACATTCGCAATCGGGTTCAGACCTGCAAACACACTGGAGAAATCTTCTCTGCGCCAGTACTGTGCCGCCGAAGATACGGTATAGTTAGAGCCGGCGCCCATAAACAGCGCCAGGCAGATCATGGAGATCAGTAGCGAGATTGCGTTGGGGATCATGCCCAGTATACCCGCAAGAAGCATAATCGCGGACGCCATAAGTATGGATTTTCTCGTGCCAATTCTGGTATCAATGACACCCAGAAGATAGCTGCCGATACATCCGACAATCATGATCAGAATCATGACACCGGTATATCCGCCCAGGAAAGAAAGTTCCTCCTCGAACTGTCCTATAATAGCGCTGGTCTGTGTCATCATGCCGACGGAGAACATGAGCAGAAATCCTTCCGGAATGACTATGAACCAGAAATCACGGCAGGCATAGAGGTGATTCGCTTTCCATACGGTTGTCTTTTTCTCTTCAAGTTCCTGCTCCATCATGGCTTTTGCCACTTCCGGCGTCATATTTTTGTCATTATCGCGATAGCAGCCGCACTGCTCCGGATAATCCTTCAGGAAGATAACGCCAATCAGCCAGCCGATGACAAAGATGATGAAAAACGGCATATAACCACCGCTTACATTCGGATCGCCTGTGGCAAAAACCCTGCTCGAAAAGGCACCGATGCATCCGTTTGCAACCGGAAATGCAATTGTCGCGATTCCCATGATGGTTCCTTTTCGGCGCGGGAACCACTGACCTATCAGAATACTTACTGAGAACGTAGCGTACATGGTCGCGCAGATTACTTCAAGAGCATAACAGACGCACCACAGGTTCGCGCTGGAAAACGGCAGGAACATGATCAGGAGGCCGAGAATCAGGGTAATCAGGCCGAGCGTCGCACTGAAAATCTTGATGTTAAATTTCCGGATTTGTCCGGATAACGCCAGCTGGAAAGCGATTCCGATCAGTCCGCAGATCGTGTAGATAGTGGAAATTTTTGTGGCGCCTCCATAGAAGTCCGACAGGATGTTCAGCGGATAGTTCGTAAATGCAGTGTACATAAAAAATGCGGTAAACTGATAAATTACGAGCATCCATCCGCGAAATCCGATGTTGATAGATTTTTTCTGTGACATTTTTTCCCCTTTCGTATTTTATGATAAATCAATTTTAACAGGAAAATTCAGAAATATGAGAAACACATTGTAGGTTTCTTGTGATTTATAATAGTTAAAACAGAACAATCTGTTGGTAAGGGCGGTATGGTTGAGAACTATGTCAATATTCAGTTATCCCTTAACGGCTATAATACCTACTATTGGATGTCCGAGCGGGGAGCAGAAATTGATTTTATCATTCAGCGTGATGGACATCTTATCCCTGTTGAAGTGAAGTCGGCTGATAACACCAGAGCAAAGAGTTTAAGGCTATATATGGAGACCTACAAGCCTGCTTACGCTATTAAACTATCTGCAAACAATTTTGGCTTCGCGGACGGAAAAAAGACCGTTCCTCTCTATGCCGCATTTTGCATCTGAAAATGGTGCTTATGCAACGTTTACGTCATCTTTTCTACATGGTTTAAAAACTGAAGCAGATCTTTTGACATATAGTGATTTTTGGATACAGTCTGGTAAATATCGCGGAAGTTTAAGGGCGACTGCAGTGGAATCGATCTCACGTTTTCCGGATAGATCTCCGGGCAGTCGGTCATGAGTGCGATGCCCAGCCCGATTGAGACTTCCTGGGCGATGACTCTGTCCTCGGAAGCTTCCCCTGCGATGAGTGGGGCAATCTCATGAAAAGCAAGGAGATTGCTGATAATCGCGCGCATGCCGGTTTCTTCCGTGTGCATAATCACAGCTTCTTCATTCAGGTCGGAAGGATTGATGAAGTCCCGCTGTGCGAGCGGGTGATTTTTCGGAACAAGGACAATAATTTCCTGGCGAAACAGCGGGTGAGTTTCATACTCTCCGCTGTTTTCGGGTTCAGAGGAGAATACCACATCGAGAATCCCGTTTTTCAGATCCCGCATCAGCGCTTTTGTTCCGTTCTCGTGCATGATAAAGCGGCAGTTCGTGTCATAGGATTGCTGATAAGTTTTAATCCAGTGTATGACTCTGGTCTGAACAGAAGAGACGAACCCGATGTCCAGAATGTTTCCGGAAAACGTCGAGCTGTTTTTTACAAGGCGGTCGCCCTGTTCCAGAAGATCCAACGCTTTTTCCACATAATACAGATATTGTTTACCCTGTTTGGTCAGAACGACATTCCTGCCCTGTTTCTCAAATAAAAAAACACCAAGTTCCTGTTCTAAGGAGGAGATGGCATAACTCAGGCTGGATTGTGCGATATCCAGCTCGCCGGCTGCTTTTGTATAGTGTTCATATCGTGCCAGGACGCGAAAGTATTTTAACTGCTGTATATTCATGAGAACCTCCTGCTTCTATCATACACCGGATCAATCGGATTTGTCTATGAATTCTCGCGATTTGTCTTATTGATTCCCGAGTCATTGCTGCGTAAGATGGGAGCAAATATAAAACTGTTTTCTAAGAGAAACAAAGATTCTTAAAAAGTGACGCGGTGGGAGGGGAATATGAGTCATTCATCACGAAAAGCATACATTTATCCTGAATTATTCACGGCGACCTGATTTTTCCATATACCAGACACCGATG
>JAJQCB010000201.1 GCA_021203005.1 Clostridiales bacterium
TCATTCGAGCCTTTTTTCAAACTCGTTTTTTTTCATAGATTACTTGACACTACCATATTGTTCTGCATGCCTTTATCGCCGTTACTTCCGTGATTATAACTGATACCTCGATTATTTTGTTGTAACTATTCAGAACCAGGCTCGAAAATGCTCTTTTATTAAAGTATAACATGAAATAGTAACTTCGACTATACTAATCTGTTGACATCTTTGCACTATTTTTCCTTTTAATACTGAATCTTATACAGAGTGATCAACAATGAAGACGTAACTTTTTCAACAGCTCTTCCATATAGGCCGGAACCGGCGCCTGAAACTCCATATACTCTTTTGTTTTCGGATGAACAAATCCAATTGTCATAGCGTGAAGTGTCTGTCCGCAGAGCCCGTTTACCATATACTGCTTTGCAGTTCCGCCATATAGTGGATCGCCAAGCAGCGGATGTCCGATGGAAGACATATGGACGCGGATCTGATGCGTGCGCCCGGTTTCCAGACGAAATTCTGCATAGGTATACTTCGAAAAGCGCTCCAGAACCCGGTAATGTGTGGTGGCAGGTTTTCCGTTTTTTGATACTACTGCCATTTTCTTGCGCTGTGTGGGATGCCGGCCGATGTCGCCGTGGATGGTTCCCTCCTCTTCCCGCAGAACGCCGCAGACGATACCGCGGTATATGCGCGTAACAGTGTGTTCCTTAATCTGTGCGGCAATATCCTGGTGAGCCTCGTCTGTCTTACATACGATCAGAGAGCCGGTCGTATCCTTGTCAATCCGATGAACAATACCGGGACGAATCTCTCCATTGATGCCGGAAAGGCTGTCCTGACAGTGATACATGACAGCATTGACAAGCGTACCGTTATAATGCCCGGCGGACGGATGGACCACCATTCCTTTGGGCTTATTTACAATCAGAAGTTCTGAGTCTTCATATAAAATATCGAGTGGAATGTCTTCCGGGACAATGGCTGCAGACTGCGCTTCCGGAATCTCTACAGATACAAGATCCCCGTACCAGACCGGCGTACTGTTTTTACTGACTATCTCATTCTGAACAGAGACATGGCCGGTTTTTATCATTTTCTGAAAAAAAGATCTGGACTGACCAGTATAAATCTGCGCCAGGAACTTATCAACACGCTCCCCCGCAAACTCTTCCTGAACTTCAAACTCCTGTTTCATAGTTTCTCATCCTCATTCCCGGGATCAGATTTTTTCTCCTCTTTTCTGAAACGGAGACTCTGCATCATTTCTGTAAAATCGTCGTCTTTAAAGCGAAATAAAAGGACAATGATGAGTAAAACGGTGGCGCAGGTTACATAGATATCCGCTACGTTAAATATCGGAAAATCGATCAGAACAAAATAAAAGAAATCCACGACATAGTTCTGGCTCACGCGATCAATAAAATTACCGACCGCCCCCGCCGAAATCAAGACCAGAAAAATGCGAATCACGCGGTACTTCCGGGTAAAAGGAAGACGCGCATAGACATAGACAATGGCTGCCAGAACAACGACAGTAATCAGAATAAACACGGTGCGTTTTCCCTGCAGAATACCGAATGCAGCACCGCGGTTTTCCAGGTAATACAATTCAAAAACATTACGAACGATGGAGACCGGCTGCTGTCCGCGCAGCCGAATTACGGCCAGTTGTTTCGTCAGCTGGTCAAATAAAGTAAGCAGGGCAAAGCAGATTGCCCCGCAAAAAATACTAAAAGATGATTTTACATTTTTTTTCATAATATGTATTGCACTCATATGGTAAAGCGGAATTACATCTTCACAATAATGACTGATGATACAACTATGGCATCGTCATTAGATATCTGTCTGCAGGGAAGATGCGTCAAACGCGCTCATGATATCCTGAAAATCTCCGGATATATCTACGGTACGCGGTGTCACGATAAAAATATAATTTGAAATCTTCTGCAAATTCCCATCAATCGCAAAACAGGATCCGGAAGTAAAGTCTATAATCCGCTGTGCAATCTCAAGATCCAGTCCCTCTACATTAAGGACAACAGTGCGTCCTGCCAAGAGTGTCTCCGTGATTTCTCTGGCGTCTTCGACAGATGTCGGTTTTATGACACAAACTTCCATGGTTGCCTGACCTCCCTGTGGTTTTCTGGAAGGGCGCATCGGAGTCACCTTACTGCTGGTTGATGTCTGAGACGCCCTGGGCGCCGGTGCCGGTTTTGGCTGTTCTGTTTTTACTTTAAAAGCGGGTTCCCCTTCAGCCTCTACACTCTGCTGTCTTTTGCGCTCACGCTGTCTGCGGGGAGGAACATACTCCTCTTCCTCCTCTTCCTCTTCTTCATCATAATAGTCATCATCAAAGAATTCATCCTCGTCAGAATTCAGGCGCATTGCATTTAAAAATTTGTCCATTAATCCCATGTATATATCTCCAATCCTCTGTCTATCATTTTAATCCATAGTCACGCTCGCCGAAGATGCCGGTTCCCACACGAACCATGGTAGCCCCCTCTTCGATCGCGACTTCATAGTCTCCTGTCATTCCCATAGACAGAATACGCATACATACATTATCTATTTTTTTACTGGCAATGTCAACAGATAATTCCCGTATTTTACGAAAATAAATACGGTTGTCCTCGGGATTCTCTACGTAAGGCGCAATGGTCATAAGACCAAGAATATGGAGACCCGGGAGTTTGGCTGCATCTGTTACAAGCTGTATCGCTTCCTCACAGGTCGTGCCGAATTTTGATACTTCACCGGCAATATTTACCTCGATCAGGATATCGGTCTCCACGCCATGCTTCACAGACTGGGCGCTGATTTCCTGCGCCAGACGGAGGGAATCCACAGAATGAATCAGATAGGATTTTCCCATCAGATATTTCACCTTATTTCTTTGAAGATGACCGATCATATGCCAGTGGATATCTGACGGCATTTCCTCATATTTATCCATCATTTCCTGAACTTTATTCTCACCAAACTCGCGCACTCCTGCCTCATATACCTCGTTCAGCATGGAAATTGGTTTTGTCTTGCTCACCGCAATGAGAGTCACTTCACTCCGCTCCCTGCCTGCGCGGTCGCAGGCAGCCTGAATTCTGCGTTCTACTTCTGCTAAATTCTCTCTGACCATAATGCTATTTCCTTTCTCTAGTTTACAAAGGCTCCTTCCGATATTGACGTCCCATCCAGTGCAATGCGGTCATATAGAGACAGACCATAGCTGGTTCCCGTCTCTACAATCGTATACTCTTCGTTGGAGGTAAGAATCTCGATTCTTTTATAGACAGCATACCCCTTATTTACATTGTAAACGCCGCTCAGTTCCCCTGTTTCCGCGATAGTATACTGTTCTGCTGAATCCGTTTTCTGTATCACGTCTCCGAGGGAAAGATCATCTGCCGGAACATAACAATATCCCGACTCCTCATCTGTATAGTAAATATCTGTGGAGACAAATTCTGTGTTCCCATCGCTGTTCTCCCCGGATGAAATCCGGATGACCCCTTGTGAGGAGGAGTTGTCTCCCTGACTGATATAATCTGACGGTATCAGTAAAAATTCCTTCTGTATAATAGAAGAATTCGGGATTTTTAAACCGGTCTGGGTTTCATCCCCCAGCTCTACCTCGATATAACGATCTGAGATATACCGGATCATGGAACTGTTCATCGCCAGCTGCAGAAATGACTCAGAATCATATGTCCTCAGCGACGCCGTGGCGTAAGCCTGGGCTTCATCTTTCCGAAAGGTAACCTGGATGACAAAACTGTCGCTGTCCTCTCCCATCAATGTCTGATAGTACGCGGTTTCCTCTTCATCAAGCGGTATCATAATATACCAGTTTTCATCCGTTACTGTCTTATACAGAGCCTGTCCGGAAGAAACAATTGTGTTGGATTTCAGATTGTTTTTCTGATAGGAGGACGGCTGATACAGGTCAGCACTGAAATTATCCGGCGTCACATCCTCATATCCGTCCGTATAAAAGGCAAGAATGCCGTCCGTTTCGGCCCGGATCAGGGAAAAAGTCCCGGAATCTGTCTCTCTGGACAGCTCTTCCAAGGCCGCCAGATAAAGGCTCTCCTGCACATTAGAATTCAGGTTCTCCTTAAAGGAATACACGTTATAAAACTGTGTATCTGAGTAATTTGCCGTATACTCTGACACAATATCCTCAATGTCCAAAAGCTCTTCTTTGGTCAGAGAGGTTCCGTCTAACCCAGCCGCTGTAATCTCTTCCGCCACAGAGCCCTCACTGTCGATGGAGCAGATCAGGTCGTTGTATCCGGCTTTATCAGCTTCCTTACTGTAGTAATTGATCTGACCGGTTACATCCGAATAGGAAACTGTCTCCTCGCGCAGAATCAAGCCCGTATATACAGACGTCTCCATAATCTGACCTTTCTGCACTTCGTAGATAGAAACATGCTTTGAGGTCAGAAACTGAAAAAAGTACACAAGAAAATAAATCAGTACAAGTCCGAATATAATAACTGCAATATTAATATGGAACGTTTTTTTATAATGTAATACGTTTTTCTGCTTCTTTCTCATGGACATCCTTTAATGTATAAAAAGAGATAATCTGTCTATAATACGTTTCATAAGGAGGTATGGCAAAATGAATACCAAAGTATTAGATACGATTCTCCTGATTCTGGTGATCATAGGAGCGATAAACTGGGGATTGATCGGATTCTTCCGCTTCAACCTGGTTGCGTTCCTGTTCGGAAATATGACCTGGCTCTCACGTGTCATCTATGCGGTGATAGGATTGAGCGGTCTCTATATGATCAGTGCCTGCGGGCGAATCCGCTCGATCGGAGGCAGAGACCACTAATCAAGGAAAAAGGTGTCTTAAGATTATCTTAAGACACCTGAATCATCTGATTATTTACAGTGAAATCAAAACTTTTGCTTTTGCCGACTCAGGCAGATCAGCTTCGTTGCGGGAAACACTTAAAACAAACTTGACACCATATTTTTCACTGATCACATCCAGCTTCTCTATGATATGTACGAGCTGGTCATCCTGAACATTTGCTATGGTGAGGAAACTATCCAGATACATCTCCTGCAGATCGTAATCCTGGGAAACGATACCGCAGATAAAACCGATAAACTCATCACTATTTGCGATCGGATAATCGGATACATTGATCAGGCGAACTTTATTGGTCAGCTCATGCATATGCTTCTGGCTCTTATCGAGATATACGATATTTCCGGTTGCATGTGCAACATCATTGTTTACCTTGTCCAATAAATACTTTGTCTTCCCCTTACCTTTTTCGCCGGCAATAATTTCAACCATTGTCTTATCCTCCTACTTCAACCGTAAACAGATTTCCTCCAACCTGTCCGGACTCTTTTTATAAAATGATTATATTATATCCACCTCTAAAATACAACCCGTTATTTTCTAAAAAATCTGTTACAGATCACCTGTCTGAGGTCGGAATCAGGAGAATGCCGAAAGCATCTGCGACATGATGGTATACATGTCGGACCTGGTATTTCCTTTCATAACAATAGAGATCACAGGCTCTCCGCTCTCATTAGTACTGTATAATACAAGACAGTAACCGGCTGCAGTTGTCGTTCCGGTTTTTCCTCCGATCACGGTTACGCCGTCCGGCTGGGCGTAGGTGCCGGTCAGATAGCCGTTCGTGTTATTCCAGGTCTGTGTTACCGAATTCCCATCCGCATCCAGATAAGAAGCATCATACGACGTCGTCGAGATAATATTTACAAAATCTTCATTCTGAATCGCAGCGTTAAAAATCAGATACAAGTCGTAGACCGTAGTATAATGATTGTCATCCGGAAGACCATGGGCATTGACAAAATGGGAATGTGTTGCTCCCAGCGCCTGCGCCTCCTCATTCATTAAGTCTGCAAATTCCTCTGTGCTACCGGAAATCGCCTCGGCGATGACGTTGGCTGCATCATTCCCGCTGCAGAGCATCAGACCGTAAAGCGCTTCCCGCAGCGTGATCTGATCGCCCTTTTCCAGCCCGCAGACGGAAGAAGACGGATCCAGTTCGTCAATAGCCGTGTCAGAGACAGTCAGGATCTGATCCAAATCCCCGTAGGTCAAAGCCAGGTATGCCGTCAGAATCTTTGTGGTGCTGGCGGGATAATTTTTTTCATAGATATTCTGGGAATATGTAATCTCGCCGCTCTCCACCTGAAAAACAGCAGCGCTCTCCGCGTATTCCGAGGACACCTCATCGGACACGGTGTTTTCCGTACCGCCGACACAAAGGTCCGAGGCAAAAAGGGAAAGATCCGAGCCGGATACAGTATTTCCGATGGATACATACTTTTCCGTAGTATCATATAGCTGATAGGCATTTTCCACATCCTGTCTCTCTTTACAACCTGTCAGGAAGGCAGAGGAACACAAAACGAAAATTAAAAGAAATGCGATTCGTTTTTTCAGATATTTCATAATATTGTACTCTCTTTCTATAGGGTATCGATCGACGACCCGTACCGCTTCGGCTGAAGCCCCACATTCAGAACCAGACCAATGCCGATAAACATGCTGACCAGCGACGTCAGACCATAGCTCACAAACGGTAACGGAAGTCCCGTGTTTGGCATCAATCCTGTTGTTACGCCGATATTGACAAAAGACTGAAAACCAATCAGGGCGCCCATTCCGCAGCAGAGCAGCCGTCCGCCCATATCTTTTGCGTTCTTCGCGATCATAATGCAGTCAAAGACAATCAGCATTACCAGTATCACGACAATGATACATCCGACAAAGCCCAGTTCCTCTCCGATAATGGTGAAAATAAAGTCGGTCTGCGGTTCGGACAGGTAGTTTCCGTTTTTCAGGGAGGTAATGGACGAATTGTTTAATCCCTTCCCCCAGAGCTGTCCGGAACCGATGGCGATAATGGAGTTTTGCTGCTGTCTGGAGGAATCCGGATAGCTCTCCGGATCCAGCCAGGACAAAATACGCGTGGACTGATACTGCTGAAGGAAAGAAAGCTTTCCGTTCAGCATCAGGACAAGACCGATCACCGCGGTCGGGATACTGACCGCAAGTACAGGTACAATGATCTTATAGCTGAGACCCGCCACATAGATCATCGTAAGAAAGACCAGTATTACAATGATCGACGTGGAAAGATCCGGCTCTTTTAAGATCATTCCCAGAGGAATGCCCAGCAGAATCAGAGAGAGCAGCAGGGTGAACCACGTATTCAGCTTTTCCTGTACCCGCATAAAAAATGCCGCAAAAAATACAATCAGAATTATCTTGCACAGTTCGGAAGGCTGGAACTGAAATCCTCCGATTTCAATCCACCGTGTTGCATTATTGACTTCTTTACCCAGGCCCGGGACCAGAACCAGCCCAAGGAAGACAATCGCCAGCACGTACCAGACGCGGCGAAATTTTAATATCACGCTGTAATCAATCAAAGATACAATTATCATGATCACAAGACCGGCAATCACTCCCATAATCTGCTTATCCTGCACAGATTCCTTGGCACTTCCGATGGCCAGTACACCGATCACACAGAGCATGATCACATATGCGACCAGGCGAAAATGGTAATCTCTTATCTTATATTGCTTCAACATAGGATCTCCTTAATCGGTAAAACTATTCGAGGACGAGCTTACGCTTGACGCTTTCCCGTTCAGCAGCTCCTCTTCCGTCGCTTCACCGAAATAATATTTCATCACATTGGCTGCAAAGTCACAGGCATTGCCGGATGTATATCCGTAGGCAATCCGTACCGCAATGGCCACTTCCGGGTCGTCAGCCGGTGCAAATCCGACAAAGAGCGCATGGTTCGGGCGCTCCTCGCTCTCCTGCGCGGTACCTGTCTTGCCGGCAAGTACCACCTCCAGGTCGTCAAACTGGCTGTGATCCGCAACCACCTCTTCCATTCCTTCTTTGATCAGAGACCATGTGGATGCCGTAATTTCTGTGATTTCATTCGATAATTCCGGCGAATAGGTTTCCACTTCCGTTCCGTCCGAATCTGTGACTTTACTCAGAAGAGTCAGATCATAGACGGAGCCTTCGTTCGCGATCGCCGCCGCATAACGGCAGAGCTGTACGGTTGTATACTTGTTATTACTCTGGCCGATGGAGGCGCTGATCGGATACTCATCCGCGATATTTGACGTACCCTCCGGAATTTCCAGGCCGGTGGAATCCCCGAGGCCGAACATTTCCGCATATTTGTGAATATAGGACAAACCGGTACTTTCACTGTAGGTATCATTCACCAGGCTGAGCCGGTATCCGATCTCACAGAAAAACGTGTTGCAGGAATCCCTGAGCGCGGTTACCACCGTCTCATCGCCATGTGCGGAGGGATAAATCCAGCATTTCAGATTATAGTCCAACCGGTCAAAGACGCCGGTATCTTCAATCTCAGTGCTGCCGGTAATCACTCCCTCTGTCAGACCCGCAGCCGCCATCACCATCTTGAATGTAGATCCGGGTGCGGTTGCCTGCTGTGTGGCATTATTATACAGCGGCAGGGAACCGTCTGCCAGAAGCTGATTGTAATAATCAGAGTCCATGGAATTTGCCAGTCGGTTGGTATCGTAACCGGGATAGCTGACGCAGGCCAGCAGCTCGCCGGTATCCGGATCCATCAATACACAGGAACCGGTACAGGGATCCAGCGCCAGCTGTGCCGGTGTAATCTCAAGATTGTTTATTTTCTCCTTAAGAAACGTATAGGCGGAAGTTGTCCCATTTTTCAATGCAGTAATCGAATCCTCATCATTTTCCAGCACGCCCTGTTCGAATAAAATCAGACATAAGGTGGTGCCGGAAATCTGATCGTCATAAATCAGGTATTTGTATATAATCCGGTCAAATGCCGTGATTGACTGAATCTGTTCCATGGCGTAGGTAACAAGAGTATCATAAATTTCATCCGTATCGGCATACTTCTCATCCAGATCAAGTGCGCTGACCTGAATCCAGGAGGACTCGATTGCGTAAGTTAAATATTCTTTGGCGGAAATGCTTCCGTCTTTCCACTCGCTGTATATTTCGTCCGATGAGCCCACATCTGTGGTGTCAAAAACACCTGTATCCTGAAGCCATGTAATCACGTAGGTCAGGTACTCCTGCATCTCATCGGACTGTTCTTCAAAAGCAGTGTCGCTTTGAAGAGCGGATGTCACTGTCTCATATACCGTCTGCTGGTAGGACGCAAAGGTCTGATAAGCTTTGTACTGGTAAGTATCCTCATCCGCTTCCGCCATCTGCGTAATATCAATGACACTGTTTTCAACCAATGCATTATATACGTCATAGATCGGAATATACAGATCGGAACTGTTATCTGATTTTGCATTAATGATTTTTGAATATAAAATCCCTGCAAGCTCCTGCTCCAGCAGGTCATAAACCGCAATCTGCAGATTTGCGTCTATGGATAAATACACATCGTTTCCCGCAGACGCCTCTGTCGAGGACTTTTCCTCCAGGATTTTTCCGACATTGTTGACATAGACGGTACGGGAACCCTTGGTTCCCTGCAGCTGCAGCTCCATCACCTGTTCAATACCGGATTTTCCGACCGTGTCATTTAAGGTATAGGAGTCATCCGATGCGGAAAGCTCCTCGTACTCATCTGTAGATATCTTGCCCGTGTATCCGATAATATGGGAAAAATATTCGGGGTAATCGTAGACACGCTTGGTATCTTCACTGACATCCACGCCCTGCAGCTCGTCCAGGTGCTCCGTGATCATTGCGACTGTCTCATCAGAAACATCCTGTGCAATATCGGTGGCAATATATTTCTGGTAGGAATTCAGCGACAAAGTATAACGGACTACCACAATCTGGTAGGCCCGGTATCTGCTGTAGGTCTCCGTATCTACGCCGAATTCATCCAGAAGATACTCGTAAATCTGTTCTGTGGTAGCCTTGGCCTCATCATAACCAAGCTTGGAATTTACACTCAGTTCATCGATGGATGAGCGGCCATAGACATCTCTGCGGAAACCCTGCAGACTGGTTCCCTCCACCAGAAAAGACAGGACGCCGTTCTCGTCCATATACAGATCCAGGTCATTTACGATCGTATCCCCGTTCGACTCAATCATGTCGATCAGCGTACTGATTTCCGCATTGAGTTCTGTATTTTTTACTTCTGTGGCAGACATATCGTCCGTACTCTCGTAAGTGCCGTTATCTTCCAGCGTGATGGTATAGGAAAGCTCATTGTGAGCCAGAAGGACACCGTTTTTATCGTAAATATTTCCTCTGGTCCCCTCAACGGTAATCTCCTTTTCAATACTTAACGTATAATTGTTTAAGTAGTCTTCTCCATTGATGATCTGCAGTTGAAACAGATGCTGGGCGACAAAAATACAGATAGCTACCATAATAAGCCAGAAGACAAAGAGACGGGATTTCACCGTTTTTACAATCCATTCTTTTATTGCATCAACCAAATTTCGTCTCACTCCTTCTCTCAATCTCTTCCAGCTTCTGATTGATCTTCAATAAAATATAATAAAGCAGAATGGCGATCAGCATCGTATAAACCAGCTCCGGCAAAATCGTGTGAAGCAGGTAATATCCGAACTGGAATCTACCCCGAAACCAGAATAAAATAAAATAGGTAACAACGTTGCAGCTGAAATCACTGAGCGCAATCAGCGCAATGGGCAGGAGGATTTCATCCGGGAAAAATGCCTTCCGGAAATACCCGTTTAAGAAGCCGATGAACATATAAACCAGAGCATAAAACCCCAGGACACTGCCAAACATCAGATCAATCAGCAGGCCGGAAAAAAAGCCGACAAACAGCCCCTCTTTGTTTCCTCTCATAAATCCGAACGCTGCTGTTACCACAACGAGCAGATTGGGTGAGACAGAGGCAATAGAAAGAGACTTAAACACGCTAGACTGCAAAAGGAAGCAGGCAATGATGATGACTGCGATCACAAGTTTTCTCCTCATAGCCTACTCCCCCTCATTTTCAGTTAT
>JAJQCB010000310.1 GCA_021203005.1 Clostridiales bacterium
CGGGATCACCCCCGCGCATGCGGGGAACATTACGTATCGATCTTGTGTCTCACGACCGCCTTGGAATCACTCCCGCACATGCGGGGAACATCCACTTTTTGTCACAGATTGCTGCGCTGCATAGGGATCACCCCCGCGCATGCGGGGAACATTCGCGGATCATGTAAACCAGGGTTTCAGCCTGAGGATCACCCCCGCGCATGCGGGGAACATGCAAGCAGTGTTCCGACGGACTCCGTAGAGACAGGATCACCCCCGCGCATGTGGGGAACATTAGGAGTACGATTTATTTGAAAGAGCATAAATAGGATCACCCCCGCGCATGCGGGGAACATCATGCAGTACAAGAAGCATACGCCGGGGCGAAAGGATCACCCCCGCGCATGCGGGGAACATTCACGGGTCAGTCGTCCCATGAGCACAACTTTGGGATCACCCCCGCGCATGCGGGGAACATGTAGTATTCCGCCGCAACTTTACGGGTGAAGAGGGATCACCCCCGCGCATGCGGGGAACATTTCTGAAAAAATCCTGTTTTGCCCGAATAAACAGGATCACCCCCGCGCATGCGGGGAACATCCCTGTTCCTCCGCCGCTTCATACTGATCCATAGGATCACCCCCGCGCATGCGGGGAACATTACTCCGAACCATCTACCATGATGTGCAACGTGGGATCACCCCCGCGCATGCGGGGAACATCGATCGCCTTGCCTGCCTTCTTCCACGGGTAGAGGATCACCCCCGCGCATGCGGGGAACATCAACTTTCTCCGGCTCTCCACGCTCCACGGTAGGGATCACCCCCGCGCATGCGGGGAACATCGGACTTCACTTTCGTCAGCTTCCACATCAATAGGATCACCCCCGCGCATGCGGGGAACATTCTTCGGTCTCTTCCAGAATACCGTTGTAATAAGGATCACCCCCGCGCATGCGGGGAACATACTAAAAAGATCCTGTAAAATCAACCTTTTCTTTTGAGCTCTGCTTCAAATCCATTTAACTTTGGAAGAAGCTGAGCCAGAAGCATAACATCCTCAAGCGCACGATGCCGCACTACCGCATCAATGCCATAACTAGACAACACGTTCGAAAACTTATAGTTTCCAAGGAAAAGTTTTTCCTTTTTCACCAGAGGTAGAATATCGATACATTTTTTGTTTTTCCAATCCAGACCTAATCTACGGAACTCTTTTTCCAGAAACTTAATATCGAACTTGACATTGTATCCTACTAAGGGCATATCTTCGATAAAACAAGCGAAATCTTCCAGGCTTTTCTTCCTGTCGCATCCGTCAGCGGCAAGCATTTGTGTTGTGATACCTGTTAATTCTGTAATAAGGTTCGGCACATTTTCATCAACATGAAGCAACCGATGAAATTCTTCTTTACGAGTCCCCTTGACCTTAAGAGCACCAATTTCGATGATGTAATCCTTTTCCTCACTAAGCCCCGTTGTTTCCAGGTCTATTAAAACGTATGCAGGAATGGTATTGTTCTGCTCCGGCTTCAATTTGTTGTCTTTATTCTCCAGTTTATATCGCATGTGTGATCGAAATGCTCTGCTGAAACCATACCTTCCTTCATTTTCAGCTTTTCTCTGCTGAAGAGGATACCGGACAAGAGGCAATCCATCAAGTTCAAAAACCTCTTGTTTCGTTTGATAACTGCTGAAGGTATATCCAATCTCATTTCTGACGGCGTAACTGATTGTAGCCTCTCCCTTTTGAACGTTGTCACGGACATGCTGCCATAATTCTTCTCGCACGCGACTATTGAAATTGCCAACATAAACGCCTACAGCAATCTCCTGCATCCACTTAGTTAATTCGCCTCGAAGGGAAGGGGGGACATTCGTTAATGTGATTACAGTAAAAGGCTTTATTCCACCTCCTGATAGCTCACACCATGTTTAACCAGCTCTTCCTTATCATCCCAAAGATAAATCTGATCCGCTTCAAAGCATTCTTCCTCGGAAACTTCTAAAAGATTCTGTACATCCCTTACAATACGTTCCATCAGTTTTGATTGATAAATGAAATCCCGTACCTTATGTCTGGTCAGAGACTCTATGTCTGTTTGCTCATCTTGTGCTGCGATAGCTGCAACCTGGAAAGCAATAGGAATGCTGACTTCTGCTTTGTAGAGATCCGCAATATCATAAACAAACGACAGATCATGTCCTGTATGGACGAATCCTAAACCCGGGCTCAGTCCCAGTGCAGTTATCACACTATAAACCAAACCATAGAGAGCAACATTGCCTACAGAAAGTGCCTGATTGACAGGTGTTCCGCTCTCAAAATCATCCACCTTATATTCTCTTCCATTCCAATCAATCTCATTTTTCTTGGCATGCGATGCATATATCCTTCGCACACGGGCGCCTTCCCTTCCCCGAAGCTGCTGCATTGTCAGTTTACTGATGTCTTCATTCGGGAATCGCATAGCGTACATCTTCCTCGCAACATTCAAACGTGAACGTTGATTAGATACAAGTCGCGCCTGAGCTTCCAGAAGTCTGGACGAATGTGTTAAAGCGCGTCCATGCGCATACTGCCTTACCCCTTGTTCTCCAACCCAACAGATCGATGTTCCTGTTTCACCGAGCAGTTGTACTGCCCGATGGCTGATATCAGTCCCCGGTCCTAATAATAATACACCAATCATTGCAACCGGAATATGCACAATTCCATTTGCATCAGTTACTGTGATTGCACTGTCCTTTCGATGAATCTTTGCATGCTCTACATATATGAAGCTCACTCGATCGTCAATTCTTGGAAGTTGCTGCAGTTCGGGTTTGTCTGCGCCATGCTTTTTCTGCATATGTTTATCCTCTTATGACCGTCATCATTCCAAAACCGTACGCTTTTTCTCTTCCCATACCATGACACAGGAGATTAACAAATAATTCCGGGCTTTCTACCGTTAATGTGCCTTCATAGACGGCCTTAACCAGATCCACCTTTTTTTCCCTTTCCTTAAAAGAGTCTCTTCGCCTCGCTCTACAATAAGAAATTGTTCTGAATCCACGGAAAAACCATGCTTTTCAGCTCTGTCTAAAAAGAACTTGCGCTGAGCCGCTTCCGAATATATCGGATAAATTTTTCCTCTATTCTTCGTGTTTTCTTCAAATACTGAATGAACAGGATTCAAAGTCACTCTAAAGCGGAGGCATTCTCCTTGTTTAATAGATTGCAGGAAAGGTTCATAATTTTTGCAGCCGAAACTACCTTTAACAGCATAGGCTTCCATCTGTTCACAATCAGGTTCTGTCTCAGAAACTACAAGCAGATATCGTTTTCCCTCTATTCGGTCGATACGCCAGAGTTTTCTTGATCTGGTTTCTTCCCTAACTTCATCCGGGAATGCCTGTTCTACCCAATTATGATATGCACCCAAATGATTCAGAGCTCGCAAAGCAATCCTGTTCGTCGTGTCTATCTCAACTCTACTTAAGTACATATCATTCCTCCGTTAAAGCAGCGAAGGCATCGTGCTCTGTTTGTAAATCTACTCGAATATAATTCGGATTGAGAATCCAGATGCTCTCATGAGATTCAAACCGTAGATTGTGCTGACGTCCCATCTGTGAAAAGGAAACAGGCTGATCCCGTCTGAGCAATGTTTGTTTGGCTTCCGGCATGCAAACTTTATCTCCATAAACGTCCAGCCGTATTTTTTCTTGTTTCGGTTGCTTCTTCTGATACCAGGCTGCCGCCATCCATGGTTGCTCTTTGATTTGATTCATGGCTGCTCCCTCATAAAGTCCAACCAAAAAATCATAGTTGACCGGGCAGGATCTCCTTCCATAAAAAAGCGCAAAATATGGTCTCTTTAGCGCCTCGTAAATGCGCTTTATCTGATCACCTTCCCCCTCTAACGCAACTAAAAAGACTGCATCCTCCAAATAGTAACGATACGTAACATAGTTACGTTCATGCTCACCTGTTTTCTTATATTTAGCGGCGATCTGAAATTCTCTGCTTCTTTGTCCAATCTGATCCACCCGGACAACCATATGTAGATTGTACAGTTCCTGAAGCTTCGCAGTTTCTTCCCGCCGGGTGCCCAGAGCAGCCGCCACTAATCCCAGGACTGCCCCCTTGGATGGGTGGTCATCCGTATGACGTGTCTCGAAATGAGAATCAGTTCCATAGGACTGTAGTGGCCCCTGAAATTTCATTAAAATTGTCATCAATTCAAATCACCTGCCTCTTTCAGGCAGTTTTCAATTTTCTGCCCGACTTTCTGGAGAAGATCATTCAGATTATCACAGGCTTCTCCTGTTCCATCAATACGCTGCTCTGTAACATTAAGATAGAAATTACCAAGCGGTGTATCAACAAACTTTCCGGTTTTTTCGTATTCTGCCACCAATTTCTCGATTGATGTATTCACATAGCCGCTTCCGGCCTTTGCCTGAACCGGTTTTTCGAAAGCAGATACAAGATTAACAGGTCGATCTTCACGCAAAGTAACCATAACAAGGCCCGGGAGAGTCTGATTCGCAAATGTATTAATTTTTCCTGTCGGCATCGAATTGGAGAAGGCTTCTATAAAAAGCCTGCACGCTGCTGTTGTGGATGGTTCATCCCCCCACAGATGTGCAAGTTCATGTATGGATATGTTTGCATACCGGTACAACGTGGATGAATTATATTCAACGCTGTCCACATGAGCCGCACCCTGCTGGTCTTCAGGTGAAAGGTCGTCCATAGCTGTAAAATAATCGAATTCCGTCTGTACCGCATGTGTAGATATCGAATGCGCAACCTGGCAGACTGCATCAGTATTTAACCTTACATCATCTGCCACCATGCGTCCAAACAATGCTATATCAATTCCCGGGTCGCTTTTTAAAATATTACGTAAATTCTCAGGATTATTTTCCCCATTTACGATTGCTTCCGCAAATTTCTCGGCCTGCTGCCGACTCATAAAATAAAGCGCCTTTAACTTGTGTTCTTTCTTATCTATTGAAATACCGCCTTTTCCCTTCTTTTTTCCGTTGCTGTTGTAAGTGCTTGCTCCACTTTTGTAATTGCATCCTTTTCTTCAATTTCGGGGTCCAAATCCCTTACTTTCTTTGCCACATGTTCTATGATATGTTTGCTGCGGGTACTCTTCTCAAACTCCTGACTGTTTTTATCGAAATAATCGCGTATGGCTTTCTTCCATGCCTGTGAACTTACTCTTGCTCTGCGAACACCGCCATACTGGGCTGTCTTTGGGCTTCCTGTATCATCCCGGTTAATATTTGACGGCGGCAGTACCTGAATTACGTGTACATCCATGTAAAGTCTCTTGTTAGTCATTATTTTCTTCCTCCTTATGATTAACTTTATAATATTCCCTTGACCACGTCAGACGAACTCGTTCTTTTCCATCCTCCCAATGAATAAAGCGATAAATATCCATTGCCAGCATTGCGAAATCAACTGTTCCATTCTTGATTTTTGACTTATATAATTGGAGCATATGGCGCAGATGTACCTGAAATTCTTCTTCCGTATCTGCCAGAATCATAGCATTGAAGCGTCGATCAAACGATTCACTATTTTCATCCTTTTTAACTTTTCTAAGTTCTGACAGAGAACTTCCAAGATTATGATAACTCGTTTTTTCATTAACACATTCTTTTCTTCCCTGTTGCAAAAGAGCATAAAATTGTAAACTCCAAATAATTGCTTTTTCTTCATCTGTCAATTTTTCTTCATCTGTCAATTTTTCTTCCGTCCTTAAAAGTTCTTCAGGAATCAATGGAAACAGAAATGAATAAACTTCAACCGGATTTGATTTTCCCATTGAATTTCGAAGTTTGGCAAGCATGGCTTTTCCTGATGAATAGTCCAATTGATTATATATACACTCAATAATAGAACCTACACTTTTTTCTATTTTTTCCTTTTCCTTACTCATTGTTTTCCTTCTTCCTATTAAGATTTAAATTGTTTATTGACATTTCGTCTAAATTCGTTATATGCTGTTGCAATATTCACAAACCCTTTGCCTTCTTGCTGAACTCCTTTTAGGTCTTTGAAACTTGCATTATTGTATATTTCTTCTCCTTTGTTTATGATTGCATCTTTCAGAATACCGTACCATTCCGCAGCCTTAGCATCCATGGAATCCGTTTCCTTTATCTTATAAAGCCAGTCGCGGAAAGATTGATCTATTTCCAGATATATTCTTTCACGTTCCTGTTCCTTTAAATGTTCCAGATATTTCTTATCTTCCTTTGATAATGATTTAACATCATCTTTATTTCGTCTGATTAAGGCAACCTGTTTGATAAGCTTAATCAAAGTCCCTTCAATGCGTTTCTCGGTTTCGTCAACCACTGTATTAATCCGTCCAATCCAACCATCTTTGTTATTGTCTATAAGGACAGCGGTCTCCAGTTGGATTTCATCAATAATTTCGTCAACAAGAACATGCGATGCCGTTCCATCTTCTTGCATACTTACACTGCAAATTGTAACCTTATTAGAAACCAATTCCCTCATAGAGCTATTCTCGCAAATTTTGTCATACCAAGACAGAATCCCTGGTCTTCGAAAATATTCTCCATCTTCACGGTCAACCCCCATTAATACATTGAAATTTCTCCAAACCGCTACGTCTTGTTTATGTACTTCGGGCTTAAATTTATCTTCTTTTTTCTTTTTCGGTCCCCAGCAAGTCATTGGCTCTAGGAAATTTTCTACAGAGTCAATTTTTGGCAACTTAGCTGGAAAACAATAAAAAGGCTCTCTTTCCCGATAATCATCCAAAATAGATATAGCCCTGGACCAGTTCGTATAAAGGCTAGCCCTGTTATCAACCTGATTATGGAAGTAGATGGCAACATTTTCTCGTGGAGACCTCTCCCATGACGGAATTTGCACCTTCAATTCATTCCCAAATTGTCCGTCAAATTTTGATGACAGGATGCAATTCAACATCAATGTTTCAAAGAGATTATGTCCTTTTAAATAAATGCCGCCAAGCTCATAAAGCCACCCCTTTGTAGTATTTTTGTTTGTACCGTCGATTTCACTTTTATCCGATGTTCCGGTATATCCCTGAAACATAATCAGCCAACGTGCCAATTGATCATCATAAAGTTTGTCCTTGTCTTTATCCTCATCGTACTTTAGTTGCTTTCCATTAACCGGGGCAAACAGTGCAATCTTATTTGCACTCTCCGAAATCATACGATTTAAACTTCTACCATAAACCTTACCATCAATTTTACTTTTATCTTTCACTTTTTTCTTACTTTCATCTTCTACTAACTCTTCCATTTCGTCTGGCGTTATTTGATAAAATGGATATCTATCATCAAACAGATAAAAGTGATCCCTCCATGCTTCCAGATACTCCTGTACGATTTCCGGAAATTCTCCTTTCATCCACAAACCCAGCCATGTCTTAAAAAAAGGATCTTGACCCTTCAGCTTTCTTCTGTGAATAGAGTTTAACTGTTGGAAAGTTTCATCGTTAATCTCTAGGAAATCGTACGGATTTCCTTCACTGTCAAATCTGGAAAAGACCGTTTGTAAGACAGCCAGAAGAACCCGCAGTATTGCAAAATCCTGTGTTTTCATTTCTCCTGCCAGATTATAGTAATCACCGGCATGAGCAAATACTTCCTTTAAAGATACTTTCTCTGTTTGCCCTGTCTCTTCCCGCAATACCATGATCCATTTTTCATCCAATAAGTTATACCGTCCCAATATCTCACACCTCCTTCTGATATGACAAGCCGTACTTTTGATCATAGTGTAACAGATAGCCATTCAGTCTGCAATTCATCTTTTCGTCAAATAATATCCCCAGGCTTCCTTTAAGCCAACTGGATTCATCCCATTCAATCAGGTTCTTACGATAAATATCCTCTAACTCCCGAAGTGTTTTATCAATTTGATATGGCATGCATAGTGGTCTGGGAAGCCGTATTGTTTCTCCGGCGAGTTTCATTCCAATACCTTTTTCCTGTATTCTGCCAGATAGATTCTGACCGGCTTTTTCTCCAAACAGGATACCGTATCCATGCTCTAATTTCTGTAAAGCGATGACCTCGATACTTTCATCCGCATCCCGCACCTGTGAATGTCCACCTTCGTCCGACTTATCTTCAGTCGGATGATCTAACCAATCGTGGAGTGTCGTCCTTTCATATGGCGGTTCTATACGATACGTATTTGATTTCTTTTCCTTCTCTCGCTTTCTGTCATCCGCTTTCTGTTTATATGTATCATACTTTTTCTTCACCTCTTGTGTAAACTCTATCTCTTGATTTCCATAAACCGCTTGCACGAGAGGTAAAATATCTTTCGGAAGAGAAATATCATTACTCAGGAAATATTGGCTTCTCGCCAGAAGATACCCGCCATAGACTGCCTTCGAGCCTTCTTCAAATTCCAGCGTATCATCACACCCAAGCAGATATAATTTGGGCTCCTTGCATCCGGAAGGGCGAACCCGATTGTGCCTGTGAAGACGTCCTAAACGCTGAATCAGAAGGTCGATTGGAGCCAATTCACTAATCATCATATCAAAGTCTATGTCAAGCGATTGCTCTATTACCTGCGTGCCCACTACAATCTTTTTTTCCGTTCTTCTTGATGTGTTTTTTCCTCCCAACATCTGCATTAACTCTTTTTCTTTGTTTTTCCGTTCCGTCGCAAGGAAAGAAGAATGTAGTAGTTCTACTGTCTCTTCTCCATATAATTTTGTGAGTTCTTGTGCCAATTCCTGTGCTCGTTTTACTGTATTCATGATGATACCAATGTTACCGCCTCCATTTGCAAACACCTGGTCAATCACGGCTGTAACATCAGAATCTTGAATTTGCTCAATAGTAATTTTGCGTTCTTCATTTGCAGGAAATTCCCTGACCTGACGAACCGTTTCCCCATCTGTATATGTGATAAGCGGATAGTCGGTCGTAAACAGATACTCTTCAAGCGTCTTTTCTTCAACCTGCACATCATCCGCATCTACATCTAATCCTTCTATATATGCACTTGTAAGTTCATATCGCGACTCAGAAGACAGCGTTGCTGACAACAGGATGACCGGCACGCGATAGCTCGCCATCCATGTCAACGCCATCTGCAGATATTGGCTCATGTATGCATCATAGGCATGCACCTCATCAATAATGACCACTTTTTTGGCAAATCCCAGCTGGCGCAGCGCCAGGTGCTTCTGTTTCAGCGCCGATAATAGAAACTGATCGACAGTTCCTACGACAAAATCATCCATGATTGCCGTTTTTTTCCCGGAAAACCATTGATTTGTAATAAAAGCTTCATAAGATTTTTTGTCGTCTGCGCCAGTGTCATCTTCAATATCATCTGCGATATTGCTGGCATTGGTCAAAGTCGCATACTCTTTGTTCAAATTCGCTTTACCATGAATTAGCCGAAGTCCCTTTTTTGAACCGTCATCATCATAAATATTATCTAACCAACTCTTTATTCTTGGAAAAATCCCATCTGATGTTGCCTGTGTCGGAAGTCCAAAGAATATCCCTTTACGTTCAGTCTGAAAAGCAAGCTGTTCTGCTCCCAGTAAAGCAGCTTCTGTTTTGCCAACTCCCATGGGCGCTTCTAAGATAAAAAGACCAGGTTGTTCAGTCGATACGATAGTATCAATAAAAATCTTCTGCACCGGTCGAGGCGGAAATCCAAAACGATGCTCAAAGTCTCTCGTAGTATCTGACAATCCATCCGGTTCCCACCCATGCGTGTGAAACCATTCATTCATGCCATTTTCTAAGCGTGTTTGTGAATCGAATACAGCATCTTCTTCAAGACGTATCAAAGGGAAATAGTCCGTATTGCTGGCAATCCAATCTGCCATGGTTAGCAGTCCCAGCGCCTGTACCTGTCCCGGAACTGAAAGCGCCGGTATCTCTGAGGCTGATTCAAATCCGGCTCGGGCAAGTGCCCAGTCCAGGATATGCCTCTGGCTTTTCTCCCATAATTGCCACAGAGGATTTGTCTCCTGCTCTGTCTGATAGTAATTGATCCTGAATGTACTGAACTGTTTTTCAATGGTGTTCCAGCTTGCCGGGCGTCCGTGATGGCCTCCCACGATTGACGAAATATCTTCCGGACATTGAAACCTCTTATCAAAATGCTTCAGTAACGCTTCTCCGGCAATATTGTGAGGACTATCTTTGGCGCTGGCAAGCTGCAAATTCGAAATTCCTTTTGCACCGGCCATCTCCAGACAATCTAAAAGTTCAATGTCAAGATCATTTCTTTTTCTGCTTCCTTTAACACTTCCTTTAATTTGAAAAGCCGGAGTCGCTTTGCCCAGATCATGAATAGCACCTAAGAAAAGCATAACCTGCCTTCCCGTATCCTGATCATGACCTCCCGAAATAATCTTCCTTTGTCCGTCACAGAGCCAATGATCCCACAAAAAACCGCATACGCGACTCGTATCTTCCAGATGCTGCAGCAGAGGAAGCCATTCCCCTTTTGCCTGATCATCATCTTTCTTTGCCCAAAGTTCCCTGCATAAATCCATCGTTTATTCCTTCTGTCTCGTGTTGCTGTTGCTGTAGCTGTCGTTCACATCATCTTTTGCACGAATACTAATCAATGTTATAAAATTGCTCTTCTCAATGTCTCTCTATTATATTCCGGATGCTGGCATTTTTCCATACGTTTTTTCATTTTTATATTATACAAAACGAACGACGGTCATTCCGGGGGCGTCTTCTGTCAGTGTTAGCGTCGGGTGGAATTAGCCACCCATAGTCGCTTTATTTTAACCAATTAGAGTCGGCAGATAAAAACCAATCC
>JAJQCB010000203.1 GCA_021203005.1 Clostridiales bacterium
AACATTCAGATCGGCGCTGAGAATATGTACTATGAGGAGAAAGGCGCTTACACCGGCGAGATTGCACCGGCAATGCTGACCGACGCGGGCGTAAAGTATGTCATTATCGGCCACTCTGAGCGGAGAGAATATTTCGCAGAGACCGATGAGACCGTCAACAAAAAAGTGCTGAAGGCATTCGAGCACGGCATTACCCCGATCGTCTGCTGCGGTGAGACCCTGACTCAGAGAAAACAGGGCATTTACATTGACTGGATCCGTATGCAGATCAAGATCGCATTCCAGGATGTAACTGCAGATCAGGCAAAGACAGCCGTGATCGCGTACGAACCGATCTGGGCGATCGGCACCGGCGAGACAGCTACCGCGGATCAGGCGGAGGAAGTCTGCGGCGCAATCCGCGCCTGCATCGCTGAGGTCTATGATGAGGCAACCGCCGAGGCCATCCGCATCCAGTACGGCGGATCCGTAAACGGCAAGAACGCTGCAGAGCTCTTCGGCAAACCGGACATCGACGGCGGCCTGGTAGGCGGCGCGTCCCTGAAGCCGGACTTCGGTTCTATTGTCAATTATTAAAGTCTTGACAGCACTGGAAATTCCTAACCTGTTGTTGGGGGCCGGTGGAATAATAGTGATGATAATCATTTCATTGCGAAACAAGCGGAGAAATTCCCTTAAAAGCATTGGCATAAGTGTGCAGAAAACAATTCATAAAGGGGCGCTCTGATGTGCCCCTGTTTGATGCGCAGGGGTGCGTAAGGAATATGACAGCTGTGCTGTCCACACCCCGCGCGGCGAGTATGAGGCAAAAATTGCCTCCTACTCGATTTTGCACACTTATTCATAGCTTATATTGGGAATTTCGTATTTATCCAATAAAGTAAAGGGTGACATATTATGAAGAAACCAGTAGTATTAATGGTTCTCGATGGCTACGGATTAAATGACAACCCCGAAGGCAACGCGATCGCCATGGCGAACACCCCGGTGATGGACCGCCTGATGGAGGAATATCCCTTTGTAAAAGGCAACGCTTCCGGTCTGGCAGTCGGTCTTCCCGACGGGCAGATGGGTAACTCCGAGGTTGGCCATATGAACATCGGTGCGGGACGGATCATTTATCAGGACCTGACCCGCATCACGAAGTCCATTGAGGACGGCGACTTTTTTGAAAATAAGGGGCTTCTGGCGGCCATCGAAAACTGTAAGAAGAATGACTCGGATCTTCACCTCTGGGGACTGCTCTCAGACGGCGGAGTTCATAGCCATATCACGCATCTGTATGGTTTGCTGGAGATGGCGAAGCGGCACGGCCTTTCCAAAGTGTATGTCCATGCATTCCTGGACGGCAGGGATACTCCCCCGGCATCCGGTAAGAGCTATGTGGAGCAACTGGTTGCGAAGATGGAGGAAATCGGCGTGGGCAAGGTGGCTTCTCTCTCCGGGCGTTATTACGCGATGGATCGAGATACCAACTGGGACCGCGTGCAGAAAGCCTACGATTCCCTGGTGTACGGCATCGGCGTGCAGGCGACCTGCCCGGTGCAGGCGCTGGCGGACTCCTATGCGGAGGGCGTGACGGACGAGTTTGTCCTGCCGACGGTCATCACGGATGAGGAAGGACAGCCGCTTTCACTGGTGAAAGAGAATGATTCGGTGATCTTTTTCAATTTCCGCCCGGATCGTGCCAGAGAGATAACCAGAGTGTTCTGCGATGATACATTTGCGGGATTTGAGCGGCCCTTTATGAAGCTCACTTATGTCTGCTTTAAAGACTATGATGAGACAATTCCGAACAAGATTATCGCGTTTGAGAAGGAGTCCATCTCGAATACGTTCGGTGAGTTCCTTGCGAAAAACGGGAAAAAGCAGCTCCGTCTGGCAGAAACGGAGAAGTATGCGCATGTGACATTTTTCTTCAACGGCGGCGTGGAGGAGCCAAATGTGGATGAGGCCCGCCTGCTGGTGGCTTCGCCCAAGGAAGTCGCCACCTACGACCTGAAGCCGGAGATGAGTGCGCCCGAGGTGGGCATGGATCTGGTGGAGGCGATCAAGTCGGACAAGTACGATGTCATCGTCATCAACTTTGCCAACCCGGACATGGTGGGACACACCGGCGTGATTCCGGCGGCGGTAGCAGCGGTGGAGCGCGTGGACAGTCTGGTCGGAGACGCGGTGCAGGCAATCAAAGACGTGGACGGCATCCTCTTTATCTGTGCCGACCACGGCAATGCGGAGAAGATGATCGACTACGAGACTGGCAAGCCGCACACGGCGCACACGACGAATCCGGTGCCGTTTATCCTGGTCAACGCGGATCCTTCCTATAAGCTGAGAGATGGCGGATGTCTGGCGGATATCGTGCCGACGCTCATCGAGCTGATGGGACTGGAGCAGCCGGCGGAGATGACAGGGAAATCATTGCTGGTAAAATAGTAACAGTAATTTTGATGCCCCGCAGACTGTGGTAACCGCACAGTGCGGGGCTGTTTTCATTTCATAAGATGGTTCGTTCTGCGAAATAAAAACGATCACTTTATTTTCTAAGCCGTTGTGTTCTCTCTTTTCCCTGCAGCCATATTTCCCCTGCAATATCCTCTGCATCTGTAAATCCCTGTGATTGTAACTCACTTGCCGATTGAAGCAGAGCAGACTCAAACAGACCTAGCATTTTGTCAATGCGGTTTTGCGCCATGTTTTTTCCGAGACCGATTTTTCCTGCTTCCAGCAAAAAGCTTTCGCGTGTGATATCATCAATTCGGTATACTCCTCCGATGCTGAGTGCCATTTCATCGGCACTGTTTTCATAAATCCTTGTGCTGAGAATGTCATACGCCGGTGCAAGGCGGATTGCCTTTAAATCTTCGCTGTAGAGCAGAGACAAATTTTTTAAATGGTTGTCTGTGTTTCCGATCAGATAATTAAAAACGCAAATGTCCCATAAACGCAGCTGATCTTCCAGAGGGTTGGAAGAGTGGTTTTTAAGCAGCAGAAACATTTTTGCCAGATAGTCTTCTTGATTTTTTTCATATTTCAAAATGGCGGGCAGACCGAGGGCCTGCGCAAAATCTTCCTGATGCAGCCGGTAGGGGGCTGACATTCCGTTTATAGTTCTGTTGTCGGAAGAAAATTTCCTGTCATATCGCCGGGTGGCAAAGAGCATATGATTTTGTTTGGGATTATCCGTACAGATTATATGGCTTTCCGGCACCTCGATTCCCAGTTTCCCTGCGGTTAAAAGGCATAATTGTTCATTCGTGACGATTTTTTCTAACCGGACGTGACTTTGTTTGACAATATGTGTGCTGGGAGCAGTTCCGATGGGGAGGTACCATTGATTCCTGGAGCCGTCCAGGTACAGTCCCGTTTTACCGGAGGCACCGGTAAGAGATAAATGTGATTTTGCCGCAAGTGCAGCGGATTCGCCGGCACCTTCTCTCGCAAAACGAAGCAGCTGCTCCGGGGTCAGCTTTTGATAAGATTCTTTGGAAAAGGATGCAGTATTGCCGGTGATCTGAATGGCTCCGAGACATTCATCACCCAGTTTTTCCAGAAGAGTCAGATAGTCCTGTGCGTCTGTGCGCATTTCCTCTGCCACACATCTTCTGGTATATCCCTCTGGCAGCAAACCGTCGAAAAAACATTGTGTCTTTTCCGGTGAATATGGCAGTGGTGAGAGAGGAAGGCTCAGTGATAGTGGCCTGCTTTCCGGCCTGGACAGATAGGATTCGGCGTATGTAAATGTTGCGTTTTGCGAATGATCTCCTGTGATATATCCTGCCAGAACAGATTTTCCCTTTATTTCAATTAGGACAGTTAGAGATTTCAAAATAATACCTCCGTTTTAGAACTGTATACAAACGTGTGACTACTGGAACATCTGGTGTTGGCATTATCCGCGTGCTTCAACAGATAGATCCATGCCGAGAATATTGACAAGGGTCAGTGCCTTTTCAAATTCCACAGTAGGTTTCCCATTTTCCAGGTCAGAGATAAAGCTGACACTCAGTCCGGTAAACTCTGATAAAAAAGCCTGGGTATAATGGAGTTCTTTTCGTCTTGTTCGTATGGCAGCGCCTAAGTCTGCAGAACTCGTGATTTTCATAGGATATCCCCTTTCGTTGTGTTTCAAGAAAGCCGTACGGCGAAAAAATATGGTAAAAGAGAATGTTTTGAGCCGTTCGGCTAAATTTTAGTGATTTGATTATAATATAGTTCGTACGGCGAAGTCAAGAGAAATACAATAGAGGTTGAAAGGAATTTGTTTTTTAATTATTGCAGACTGAAATGTGATTGCTTTTGCAAAGAAATCAGTTGAAGTATGGTTGTTTTTGCGTTATTATAGTAAGGAACTTTCGCAAAATAAAATGTACATCCTGCACTGCCTGATACGCAAATCGCAGCCTTTAAAATCCTCGCCGTAGCCCGCTACGCCTACGTTTTTAAAGACTGTGATTCACGCATCATTCAGCACAATCTGTACATATTCTTTCGCGACAGTTCCTTATGGTTTTCGCCTGCGTATGCCGGTGGAAACTGGGAACCTGTGATCAGTGATAAGAAGGGATGAGTGAATCATGCAAGAGTATAAGCCTGTAAAAGAGGGAAAAGTACGGGAGATTTACGATATCGGCGACAGCCTGATTATGACGGCGACGGACCGGATCTCCGCATTTGATGTGATTTTAAAGAACAAGGTGACGGACAAGGGAGCGATTCTGACCCGGATGTCGAAGTTCTGGTTTGACTTTACAAAAGATATTCTGCCGAACCACATGATTTCCACCGATGTGGCGGACATGCCGGAGTTTTTCCGGAGCGAGCGTTTTGACGGCAACAGCATGAAATGTCAGAAGCTGAACATGCTGCCGGTGGAGTGCATTGTCCGCGGCTATATTACGGGAAGCGGCTGGGCGAGCTATCAGAAGAACGGTACTGTCTGCGGCATCCGTCTGCCGGAGGGCTTAAAAGAGTCGGAGAAGCTGCCGGAGCCCATCTACACGCCGTCCACGAAGGCGGAGATCGGCGATCATGACGAGAACGTGAGCTATGAGCAGACCGTGGAGCTTCTGGAGAAGCAGTTCCCGGGGCGGGGAGAAGAGTACGCATCGAAGCTGCGGGATTACACGCTTGCTCTGTATAAGAAGTGCGCGGAGTATGCTTACAGCAGGGGCATCATTATTGCAGATACAAAGTTTGAATTCGGCCTTGACGAGGAGGGCAACGTCATCCTTGCCGATGAGATGCTGACACCGGACAGCTCCCGGTTCTGGCCGCTCGAAGGTTATGAGCCCGGCAAGAGCCAGCCGTCCTATGATAAGCAGTTTGTCAGAGACTGGCTGAAAGCTAACCCGGATAGCGACTACCTGCTTCCGGATGAGGTGATTGAGAAGACGGTGGAAAAGTATAAAGAAGCGTTTGAGTTGCTGACGGGAAGCAAATTCTAATTAAGCTGACAACAGGAGCATGGAGGAAATCATGCAGGAGATGATACAGGAAGCTGCGGCCTCAGAGAAGCTTCATGAGGAGTGCGGCGTTTTCGGAATCTACGATCTGGACGGAGCTGATGTGGCCTCCACCATTTATTATGGATTGTTTGCACTGCAGCACCGCGGGCAGGAAAGCTGCGGTATCGCGGTCAGCGAGACCTACGGCCCCAAGGGGAAAGTGACATCCCACAAGGATATGGGCCTGGTCAGCGAGGGATTTACCGCGGATCAGTTAAAATCGATGAAAGGCGATATCGGCGTAGGGCATGTCCGCTATTCCACGGCGGGCGCTTCGACCCGGGAAAACGCACAGCCTCTGGTTTTAAACTATGTAAAAGGCACGCTGGCGTTGGCGCACAACGGCAATCTGATCAATGCCATTGACCTTCGCCATGACCTGGAGTATACGGGGGCGATTTTCCAGACCACGATCGATTCGGAGGTTATCGCCTACCACATCGCCCGGGAGCGTCTGCGCACGGGGACTGTCGAGGAGGCAGTGCAGCGTGCAACGCACCGGATGAAAGGAGCATATTCTCTGGTCGTCATGAGCCCGCGCAAGCTCATCGGAGCCCGGGATCCGTTCGGGTTTAAGCCCCTCTGCATCGGAAAGAGGGACAATGCATATATTATCACATCGGAGACCTGCGCGCTGGACACCATTGGCGCGGAGTTTGTCCGGGATGTCCTGCCGGGGGAGGTCGTCACCATCACTGATAAGGGAGAGGTTCTGTCGGATATGAAGAACGCCATTCCGCGGGAAAAGCAGGGCAGATGCATCTTTGAGTACATTTACTTTGCCAGGATGGACAGCCGTTTTGACGGCGTGAGCGTATATGACGCCCGCATAATGGCGGGGCGTTTTCTGGCCAAGGATTCACCGGTGGATGCCGATCTGGTCGTCGGCGTTCCGGAGTCCGGCAACGCGGCGGCACTGGGATATGCCATGGAGTCCGGCATCCCTTACGGCGTGGCATTTATGAAAAACAGCTACGTGGGACGGACATTCATCAAGCCGAAGCAGAGCAGCCGGCAGCAGAGTGTCCGGGTGAAACTGAATGTCATCCGCGAGGCGGTGGAGGGAAAGCGGATCATCATGATCGATGATTCCATCGTCCGGGGAACTACGTCCAACCTGATCGTGAATATGCTGAAAGAGGGCGGCGCAAAGGAAGTCCATGTGCGCATCAGTTCCCCACCGTTTTTGTGGCCGTGTTATTTCGGCACGGATATACCGGTGCGGGAACAGCTCATCGCATATAATCGTTCTGTGGAGGACATCCGCCGGATCATCGGAGCCGATTCCCTGGCCTACCTGCAGATCGACCGGCTGGACGCCATGGCGGGCGGCCTGCCCATCTGCCGCGGCTGCTTCACGGGAGAGTACCCGCTCGAACCGCCGGAGGAGGATATACGAGGGGACTACGAGAGATAAGCGCTTATCGCGGAGTAGAGGGAATATATTTCATGTAACAAATCAGACTTACAGAGGAGAGAACATATGAGTAACGACAGGTATTCCAGCCCGCTCTCAGAGCGGTATGCGAGCAAGGAAATGCAGTACATTTTTTCGCCGGAAAAGAAGTTCCACACCTGGAGGCGGCTCTGGATCGCCCTGGCCGAGACCGAAAAGGAGCTGGGACTGGACATCACCGACGAGCAGATTGAGGAATTAAAAGCCCACAAGGACGACATCAATTTTGAAGTCGCGAAGGAGCGGGAAAAGCTGGTGCGTCACGATGTGATGTCCCATGTGTATGCTTACGGTGTGCAGTGCCCTAAAGCGAAAGGCATCATCCATCTGGGAGCGACCTCCTGCTATGTGGGAGACAACACGGATATCATTCTGATGTCTGAAGCGCTGAAGCTGGTGCGCACAAAGCTGATCAACGTTATCGCCGAGCTTGCCGCTTTTGCGGATAAATATAAAGCGCTGCCGACCCTGGCGTTTACCCATTTCCAGCCGGCGCAGCCTACCACGGTGGGAAAGCGTGCGACGCTCTGGACGCAGGAGTTCCTGATGGATCTGGAGGATCTGGATTACGTACTGGGCTCCTTAAAATTGCTCGGCTCTAAGGGAACCACGGGCACACAGGCAAGTTTCCTCGAACTGTTTGACGGGGATCAGGAAAAAATTGACCGGATTGACCCGATGATCGCGGAGAAGATGGGATTTTCCGGCTGCTACCCGGTGTCCGGTCAGACCTACTCCAGAAAAGTGGATACGAGAGTGATGAATGTAGTGGCGGGCATCGCGGCCAGCGCCCACAAGATGTCGAACGATATCCGTCTGCTTCAGCATCTGAAGGAAGTGGAAGAGCCGTTTGAGAAGAACCAGATCGGTTCCTCCGCCATGGCGTACAAGCGCAACCCGATGCGCAGCGAGCGCATAGCCTCGATTTCCAGATATGTGATGATTGACGCGTTAAACCCGGCAATCACCTCAGCGACCCAGTGGTTTGAGCGGACACTGGATGATTCGGCAAACAAGCGGCTTTCCATCGCGGAGGGATTCCTGGCCATCGACGGGGTTCTGGATCTTTGCCTTAACGTGGTGGACGGTCTTGTGGTTTATGACAAAGTTATCACGAAGCGCCTTATGAGTGAACTGCCGTTTATGGCGACGGAGAATATCATGATGGATGCGGTGAAAAAGGGCGGCGACCGCCAGGAGCTTCACGAACGGATCCGTCAGCTATCTATGGAGGCAGGCGCCAATGTCAAGCAGGAGGGTCTCGACAACAATCTGCTGGAGCTGATCGCCGCAGATGAGAGTTTCGGCCTGTCACTGGAGGAATTGCAGTCTGCGATGGATCCGTCAAAATATACCGGCCGCGCGGAGCTTCAGGTGGAGAACTTCCTCAAAAACCATGTGAATCCGGTGCTGGAGGCTAACAAAGATATCCTTGGCGTGAAAGCGGAGATTAATGTATAAACAGGTTAAAAAATATATTATGGAGGGGATACAATGGTAACTGAGTTAATGCAGGATTTTAAGGAGAAGTTTGGCGACGGCGGCGACATTCGTAAGTATTTTGCTCCGGGCAGGGTGAACATGATCGGAGAGCACACCGATTACAATGGGGGACATGTCTTTCCCTGCGCGCTGACTATCGGCACCTACGCGATCGTCCGGAAACGGGACGACAGGAAAATGCGGTTCTACTCTCAGAATTTTGAGGAAATCGGAGTCGTGGAAGCCAGCCTGGACCGTCTGGTGTATGACAAGGCGGCGGATTGGACGAACTATCCGGTGGGCGTCGTGTGGACATTTATTGAGAAAGGATATGACGTCGATACCGGGTTTGACATGCTGCTCTTCGGCAATATTCCCAATGCATCCGGCCTTTCCTCTTCTTCTTCAGTGGAAGTTGTGGTCGGCGTGGCGCTGCGCGAACTCTACGGGTTTGAAGATGTGACGATGCAGGATATTGCGCTTTACGGCCAGTATTGTGAGAACAATTTTAACGGCGTCAACTGCGGCATCATGGACCAGTTTTCTATTGCTATGGGCAAGAAAGATATGGCGATCTTCCTGGATTGCAGCGATCTGTCCTACACCTATGTGCCGCTGGAGTTAAAGGATGCCAAGATTGTTATCGCCTGCAGCAACAAAAAGCGCGGTTTAGGCGATTCCAAATACAATGAGCGCCGTGCGGAGTGCGAAGAAGCGGTCACGGAGCTTCAGGCAAAACTGGATATCAAGACCCTTGGCGAACTGACAGAGGAAGAATTCGAGGCAAACAAAGATTTGATTAAGAGCGAAGTCAGACAGCGCCGGGCAAAACACGCGGTATATGAAAATCAGCGCACATTGAAGGCGGTTGAGGTGCTGCAGAAGGGTGATATCGAGGAGTTTGGCCGGCTGATGAACGCTTCCCATGTATCGCTTCGGGACGACTATGAGGTGACCGGTATCGAGCTTGATACGCTGGTGGAGACGGCCTGGGAGCAGGAGGGCGTCATCGGTTCCCGTATGACCGGCGCGGGATTTGGCGGCTGCACGGTCAGCATTGTGAAGGAAGACTGTGTGGACGCCTTTATCGAGAACGTCGGTAAGGTTTATCTGGATAAGATCGGTTACGCGGCGGATTTCTATGTGGTGGAGATCGGCGACGGCGGCCGGGTGTTAGACTGACAGGGGGGATTACACATGGTAGATACATATATTGCAAGGCTCGTCCAGTATGGAATCGACGCCGGGCTCATCCCGGAGGAGGAGCGGGTCTACAGCACGAATCAGATTCTGGAAGTCCTGGAAAAAGACGATTATGAGGAGCCCGCGGAGGCAGCAAAGTGTTGCAGCGCGGACTGTTCTGCTGCAGCAAACGATGCGCAGGAGACAGAGATTGATCTGGCGGACACGCTGGAGCACATCATGGAGTATGCGCTGGAAAAAGGCGTGCTGAAGGACGGCGGAGTAGTCTCCAGAGATCTGTTCGACACGAAACTGATGAACTGCCTGACACCGCGTCCGTCGCAGGTAATCCGGACATTCCGGGAGAATTACGCGGTCAGCCCGCAGCAGGCGACAGACGCTTATTACAAATTCAGCGTGGCGACTAACTACATTCGGAAAGATCGTATCGCGAAAGACCGCAAGTGGAAGACGCCCTCCGTGTACGGAGATATTGATATCACAATCAACTTAAGCAAGCCGGAGAAAGACCCGAAAGCGATTGCTGCTGCGAAGAATGCGCCGCAGTCCGCTTATCCGAAATGCCAGCTCTGTGTGGAAAATGAGGGATATGCCGGACGGATGAACCACCCGGCGCGGCAGAATCACAGAATCATCCCGATTACCATCAACGGCAGTCAGTGGGGATTCCAGTATTCTCCGTATGTGTATTACAACGAGCACTGTATTGTTTTCAACGGCGAGCATGTGCCGATGAAGATTGACCGGGCGGCGTTCCGAAAGCTGTTTGATTTTGTAAAACAGTTTCCGCACTATTTTCTGGGATCCAATGCGGATCTGCCCATTGTCGGCGGTTCGATTTTAAGCCATGACCATTTCCAGGGCGGGCATTACACCTTTGCCATGGAAGTGGCTGAGGTGGAGAAAACCTTCACGGTTCCCGGCTATGAGGATGTGGAGGCGGGAATCGTTCACTGGCCGCTGTCCGTCATCCGAATCCGCGGAAAAGAGGATGAGCGCGTCATCGACCTGGC
>JAJQCB010000077.1 GCA_021203005.1 Clostridiales bacterium
ATACTATATATGAACCGAGGTTACAAGCCATTTTACGGATAATTGCGGAAGAACCGTCTCTCACCGATAGCAACGAAATTTGTCGAATTTGTGCAGGATTATATCTCCCATAATCAGCTAAGCTGACGGGATTCAGATAATTCCGGTTTGCCCTGATCATGAGAGGGAAACAGAATGTAATGTAAAAACGGCGGAAACGCAGATAACTGCGATTCCGCCTCTGTGATAAAGGCTCCCGGAAAGAGATCACGGATACTACTGTCATACCCTGCTCTCTGAGGAACAATGAAAGATATTATTTTGTACTGACCCTTATTCTCTTTCCGGAAAATGCAATTCCGAATTTTAAAATATCCTTAATCCCATCTTCTTTCATTGCCGCATCATAGCGCATATCATCAATCTGAGCCAACGCCTCATCCGCTAATCCGGTAAGTTTATCTTCACTCAGGTTTTTCTTCCATTTAAGTTCCATGATAATTCCCGGATACCGCTCCTCTCTGGGAATCAGACTGATATCATATCTTCCGTCACCGGATTCCCTGTTGGATTTAATTTTATACTGATTATCCATTAAAGCTATCAAGCCAAGAACGAGACCATCCCCTCTTTCTATCTGCCTGCGCAGCATTTACGAGTCTGGTTCTAAGCATTACGGCAATTTCATTTTTCACCCGAAAGCATTATGTCCTCTGTTATATAAATCATAATAAAATCGGCACAAATAGTCATTACCGGAATTATAAACTATTTATAAAACAATTTAATGATTGGATTGATGCGGCTGTTCTGCCGGCAAAAAAGTTCAAGGGGGATTTGTTTAGATATGAAATATAATAAGCGGGGATTTGCATCAAATTTGCATTTACATGAACGGGGATTTGCGTTATATTGCATCTTGAGAAGTGATAATTTATGATAAAAACCGTTTTAAACGAAGAATACAAGGGATATATTAATTCCCAGTGAAAAACATGAATATGCATACATACGAAAAAGAAAATCTGACCCGCCTGCGTGCCGGGCTGGCGGAATGCACGGTTCTCTTGAAAAAAGACGGCCGATTTCCGCTGACCGCGCCCTGTAAAATTGCAGCCTACGGCAGCGGTGTTCGCCATACGATCAAAGGCGGCTCCGGCTCCGGCGAAGTCAATTCCCGCTTCTTTGTAACGATTGAACAGGGCTTAAAGGACGCCGGTTTTACCATAACCACCGAAAAGTGGCTGGATGCATACGATGAGCTGCGGGTTCAGGCGAAAGAACGGTTTATTAAGGATATCCGAAAAAAAGCAAGAAAGCAGCACACCCTCGCCGTTTTACTGGGTATGGGTGCTGTGATGCCGGAGCCGGAATATGATCTCCCTCTGGATGGGGAGGGTGACACCGCGATCTATGTGCTGGCTCGAACCTCCGGCGAGGGCAATGACAGAAAAATTGCTCCCGGCGATTTTCTGCTGACCCGCACCGAACAGCGGGATATTCTGGCTTTGAATCAAAAATATGAGAACTTCATGCTGGTACTGAATGTGGGAGGGCCGGTAGACATTAGCCCGGTGCAAGACGTAAAGAACATTCTGCTTCTTTCTCAGCTCGGCGTGGAGACCGGCGCAGCGCTGGCGGATATTCTGTTGGGCAAGGCGAATCCAGGCGGAAAGCTGACCTCCACCTGGGCCAGAGCAGAAAATTATCCTGACATCGGCAGCTTCGGCAGCATCAATGACACCTTTTATAAAGAGGGAATCTATGTCGGCTACCGCTGGTTTGATGCCGCAGGACGGGAAGCACTGTATCCTTTTGGATTTGGTCTGAGCTATACGGAGTACGCCACTTCCGATATCCGTACCGCCATTGACGGGAAAAAAGTAACCGTAACGGCCATCATTACCAACGCCGGAAAGTATCCCGGCAAAGAAACTCTGCAGGTCTATCTTTCCTGCCCGCAGGGAAAGCTGGATAAGCCCGTCAAAGAATTAGCGGCTTTCTGTAAAACGGCAGAGCTTGCTCCCGGGCAGAGTCAGGAAGCGACCGCCTCCTTTGACCTGTCCGACTTCGCATCTTACGATGCAAAAACAGCCTCCTATATTCTGGAGGCGGGGAATTATATTGTTCTCTGCGGAACAAGTGCTGATCAAACGGTTGCTTCGGCTGCGCTCACGTTAGACCAAACGGTCATCACACATCGGGTAAAACCGCTTCTGGGCGATCCCGGCTTTACTGACTGGAAGCCTACAATCCGTGACAAAACATATGATGTGCCTGTTTTTCCCGTTGATGCCGCTGCCTTCGTTACGGAAACCGCATCCTATGAAACAAACCATACCGTTGATAAAATTATCCGGAACATGAATGAAGAAGAGCTGTGCCGGATGAATATGGGTGACTTTGACCCCAAAGGCGGCTTGTCCGGCGTGATCGGGAACGCCGGTACCCATGTTGCCGGAGCGGCAGGTGAAACGACCGATGTGTTAAAAAACAGGGGCGTCCCCCATATCGTTATGGCAGACGGTCCCGCCGGGCTTCGGATCAGCGCCCGATATTATCGGGATAAAAAAGGATTACACAGCTTGGGTCCCGCCATACCCGCATCGCTTCTGGATTTTATGCCAAAACTGCTTCAGATATTCTTAGGCGGTAATCCGAAACCGCCTAAAGATTCTATATTGCTGGAACAATACTGTACAGCGATTCCCATCGGAACAGCCATTGCCCAGAGTTTTAACCTGGAATTTGCCCAGACCTGCGGTGATATCGTGGGCAGTGAAATGGAACGCTTCGGCGTGAACCTGTGGCTGGCCCCGGCGCTGAATATCCACCGAACGGCTTTATGCGGAAGGAATTTTGAGTATTATTCGGAAGACCCCGTCATTTCCGGTCGATTTGCTGCCGCTGTAACCATGGGCGTTCAGAGCCACCCCGGACGAGGGGTAACATTAAAACACTATGCCGCTAACAACCAGGAAACCAACCGCTATTTTTCTAATAGTCATGTTTCTCAGAGAGCCATGCGGGAGATTTATCTGAGGGGCTTCCAAATCGCCATGCGGGAGGCTTCTCCCAAGGCAGTGATGACCTCATACAATCTTCTGAACGGGATTCATACTTCCGAAAGCCGGGAGCTGTGTACCGATATTCTCCGTTCCGAATTTGGTTTTGAGGGCATCTGTATGACTGATTGGGTGGTGCGGGGGCTGCCGAAAGCTAAGGGTTCTGTATATACGGCACCTGCCCCCGCCAAAGTTGCTGCCGCAGGCGGTGATCTGTTCATGCCCGGCAGTAAGGCCGACTACCGGAAGTTACTGAAAGGGATCCGAGCGGGTGCTGTCTCCAAACGGACGCTGCAGGAAAATGCCACCCGCGTTTATCGTATGACAAAAGAACTAACTTGATCGCTAACTTGATCGCCTTCTTGACCGGCCTGCGACCAAGTTAAACTTTCCTGTATTTTTGATTTCGGCTATTGGGCTTATCCGGCACCGTCATCGTAACCAACCCCTGCTCCATAGCAGGATTCAGATAATTCTTCCGGAAGGTTGGTCTGTGGGAAAGGTCAAGCCGTTTCATGAGTTCCGCTGCAGACAACTCCTCATCACCAAGAACTGAAAGAAGTTTCTCTGTCGGCGTCTGCGGCTCCGTATTCCGAGACTGGGCTCTGTTTCCGACAACGGAAGTTTTTTTCATCGTGTCCAAAATAATTTCCAACATTAGTTCCACAAAGGCACAACTGTCGGCATCCTTGTCTGACTTACCCAGAGCATTATAATGCTCCGGCTGTCTCTCCCTCACCAGCTCCTCAATCGGAAGCCAGTAAAAAAGCTCATTCCATTTACCCAAAAGAAGGCTGTGCCACATTCTTCCCATTCGTCCATTTCCGTCTGCGAACGGATGGATAAATTCAAACTCGTAGTGAAAAATTGAACTTTTAATCAATGGATGTGTTTCCGCACCCTGATACCAGTGCAGCAAATCTTGTATTTGTAAAGGAACGAACTGCGCCGGCGGTGCCATATGGACAAGCACTTCACCGTCAAAAACGCCAACCCCGCCGGAACGAAATTTACCATTTTCCGGAATCAGATCCTTCATCATACGTTTGTGCGCCAAGAGCAAATCCTTCATAGAAAACGGATCGAGATCCAACAACATCTCATACGTCTCATATGCATTTTGTACTTCACGAATTTCGTTCGGGTTTCCCAGTATCCGCTTTCCGTCCAAAATAGCTGTCATCTGTTCCAGAGTCAGAGAGTTGTGTTCTATTGCCAGTGACGAATGAATTGTACGGATTCTGTTCTCCCGCCTCAGATGCGGGGTCAGATTCCCATGAGACAATACCGCGATGCGACCAATCTGTTCACTGATTTCTGCTACCAGATTTGTGATTTTATCTGTCATATGAAACGGTGGCTTATATCCATCCATTCTTCGATTCACCTCCTTCATTACTACCCTGTACCGGAATTGATATCAGGCAATTTTATTATATCAAAAAGGTTCCCATACGTAAGCAAAAACCTAACTGATTAATCAAAAAGCGGAAAATAATCAATCCTCAACATATCCCAGAATCTCATCCGGTCTCTTCAGCACCACCGCAGCTCCGCTCTGAAGCAAAAAACTTCCTTCCGGAATCCCCATCCCACGCAAATACAGTCCATTCCGACATTAGCAGCTGTTTGGATGTCAACCTCCGAATCCCCGATATAAAGGGCGTCTTTTTTCTCCAATCCGAAATGCTCAAGCACAGCGTAAATAGCATCCGGTGCCGGCTTCTTCCGGACATCCTCCCGCTCTCCGACTGCCAGATCAAAGAGCCCGTCAAAATATTGTACACACAGCTGCTGCACAGCAAAATCAACCTTATTGGAGACGACGGCTGTCTGAATTCCGCTGTTCCGCAAAGACGAGAGTACTTCCGGAATCCCCTCGTACGGACGCGTTTTATTAGCACAATTCTGTCTGTAATTTTCAGAAAAGTCTGCAAGCACACGGTTCACGGTATCGAATGACGTATTTACAGGCACCGCCCGCTCGATCAGCTTTCGGATCCCGTTACCCACAAACTCGCGAACTTCTGAAAGGGAACGTTCCGGCATACCTGATTTTTTCAGAGCATAGTTCAGGCTGTCCGTTAAATCCTCCAGTGTATCCAATATTGTTCCGTCCATATCAAAAATCATCAACTTATATCGCATAAATTCTCCATCCGTCCGGCATCCGACGAAGGCCGGCCTGTCTGTAATGTCAACAACATATCTGCTCCTCGCTCCTTTTTCTATGCCTCCATCCTTCCGTTTAAAACATATACTCCTGAATGCTGCCATCTGAATGCGCATCCAAAATACATTATAACCGATACTAATTTTATCATAGATATTGGTAAATAGGGAAACTATTTTCAGCCCGCCGCACATCCTGTATCATCCGGATTATGAAGAAGGCCAGGTACACTTTAAGAAATGGTGATGAAAAAATAATTCTGTCTCCATCAGAACATTCTAATGGAGACAGAATCTTGAAGGGTTTTATACAAATATTAACTGGTAAACGAAAACGGATTATCTTTCTCCCGCTTCTTTCCTGCGTTTTAACTCTGCAATAACTACAGGACCCTCTTCATCATAATGATAAATAGCTACAAACAAAATGAGAATAATAGCGCAGGCAATAACCGTTGCATAACAAAACAGGACATTTATACCTGTAATTACCGGTGCAGATTGTGTCGTATTGGCCACATAACCGGTCAGTTGGAGCACCCATCCGACACATGCGGAGGATATTCCGGCTGCAATTTTCGTTGCACAGCTTACAACACTGGAGCCGATACCGTCAATTCTCTTATGAAACTTATATTCTCCATAGTCAATCCCATTTGCTGCAAGAATTCCTACCGGCAGGGACAGGCAGCCCACCGACAGATTTTTAAGTGCCAGACTGGCAGCCAAAAGAGGTACGTTTTGTAAATTTGCTGCCAGGCCAAGACCAAGCGAAAAGATAATATGCGCGGCGCAGCCAATGTATATCATCTTTTTCAGGCCAATCCGTTTAAGTAACAGATTCGGCAAAACCAGGCAGCCGATTATCATCGGAATGACAGCAACCAGGTTCATGGATGTCGTCAGTGACTGATCATTCATACTGTATGTATAAAAGTAAGTCTGTGACGCCGAATTAATCTGAACCGAAAACTGTACAAGGAAACTGACAACCAGGGCAAAAATACTGTATTTATTTTTAAAGAAAAGCGCAAGTCCCTCTTTAAAACCAATCTTTTCTAAAGGCTTACCTCCGTTATTTCCGCTCAATGCCGGATTGATATATTCTCTGGAAGTCGCAAAGCAGGCCAGCAATCCGACTGCCGTCACAAAACCGTATATCGCAAACACTGCTTCCCATGCTGCCACATTACCGCCCATACGTGCAACAAACGGAAATGTAATGGAACATCCGATCAAAGTACACCCTAATCCAAATATTGTATTATATTTTGAGAGACTGATTCGCTCATCCTCCCTTTGCGTCATCAGAGACATCAAAGAACACTTTGCGCATGCAACCATTGTGTACATTACGGATGTAAACAAATTATACGTTATAAATGCGTACGCCATTTGCGCCGTGGCCGAACCGTTGGCCGGAATAAAGAAAATTAAAGCCAATGAGAAGCCGGTCGGAACAGACAGCCACAACAGCCACGGCCGCGCCTTTCCCCATCTGGTCTTTGTTTTGTCAATCAATGATCCTGCAATCAGGTCTGAAACACCGTCAAAAACACGGGAAACCAAAAACATTGTTCCGACCGCTCCTGCCGCCATGCCGATACTGTCAGTATAAAACATGGTTAAAAATGCCGCCAAAACACTTGACATGACTTCAGGAAGGCCGCCCAATGCAAAACCGCCCTTGTTTAAAAATGTTAATTTTTGTGTCGTTGCTGTTGATTCATTCATAATCTTCTTCTCCTTTTTTATTTTATTTCAAATGAAAATTCGTACTTTCCGCTCCCCACTGTCTCACTGATACCCGGCAGACATATTTCAGCCTGCGTCCCTGCCGGGACATCGACACGGAGTTTTCCGTTTGCCTCTTCTATTGACCAATCGATACCTATGATACCGTAAGTACTGTCATACGCTAGGGCTGCCGAACTCAACCCGTATGAGAAATCAGGTTTAATCCGAAATTTCTTATATCCCGGCTCAATAACCTGCAGGCCGGCCAGATTTCGGTACATCCAGTCTCCTACACAGCCAAAAGCATAATGGTTATGCGAATATGTGGTGCGTGTGTCATCCTCCAGAATCGTATTCCATGTCTCCCAGATGGTAGTAGCTCCCTTTTTAACCTCATATAGCCATGACGGGCAAACATCCCGGTAAAGCAATGTCTTTGCCATATCTTTGTATCCATGATCTGCCAGAACATCCAGCAAATATTTAATAGACAAAAATCCTGTATCCAGACAATTATTATTTTGATGAATCATTTCCACCAGTCTGTCCGTCATACGCTGCATTTTTTCGCCTTTTACCAAATTCATTGCGATTGCAAGGACATAGATTCCCTGAACAGCATGGTCAATGCTGCCATCTTCTTTCACATATTCCGCTTCGAAAGCTGCCGCTATCTTTCCTTTCAATTCTTTATAATGCTGCGCCAGATCCTTTTTCCCGAGAATCGCACAAACCTGACTCATCATGTTACAGCTCTGCGCAAAAAGTGCTGTCGCCACATATTCCTTCGTTGAATAGGCAGACCGGAACATATCCGCCTCGCCTGTCGGTGTCTTGCAGCTCGGATAAAGCCAGTCTCCATAATGGAATCCGGTATTCCAGAGGTATTTCTGGCGCTCAATTCGCTCCGGAGATGCGTCTTCCGGCAATTCCGGCATATGAGACGCGGCATCCCATTCCACATAATCCATCCACTTCTTCATCATAGAAAAATTTTCTTTCAGGATATTGGCATCGCCGTAAGCGCGGTATAACACATAGGGAAGCGTAATCGCCGCATCGCCCCATCCCGCGGAAGTATCTGAACCGAAAACATCCATATTAATGGCATTATATGCAGTCGGCCAGGGGATAACGATAGGAACCAATCCGTTCTCATACTGCTCCGCTTCCATATTACGGAGCCATTTTTTCAGGAAACGATATACATTCTGGTTAAAGACCGCCGTATCACAATATACCTGTATATCACCGGTCCAACCGGCTCTTTCCCTCTGCGGACAGTCTGTCGGGATGGACAGCATATTTCCCCTCTGGCTCCACTGAATATTAGATTGCAGCTGATTGAGATCCTTATTCGAGCACGAAAAGCTTCCGGAATCCGCTAAATTTGTTCCCAAAACAAGACAGCGTATATTTTCTTTTCTCAATGTGCCGGGATATCCGGTAATCCGCACGTAACGGAATCCATGAAACGTAAATTTGGGTTGAAATACCTCCGCCTCCCCGCCGCGAAGGATATAATAATCTGTCTGGTCCCGGTTATATCCGGATATATTATTCATATAACTCCCGTCTGTATCCAGCACCTCTGTATGTTCAAGCTTTATTTCTGTTCCTGTTTTCCCCTGAACCGTCAGGCGAACTACCCCCACCGTATTCTGACCGAAATCCACGATCAGCTCACCTTTAGGGCTGACAAAAATCTCTTTTGGCTCCAGTTCACAGGTACAAGTTACAGGCTCGCAGGAAATTCCCCGCAGATTATCGTAGCCGTATTCTAAAACAGCAGCATATTTCAGATCAGATGTATCTGCATCTGCACGATAATACCGGTTTAAATCAATCCTCCCATCCTGTTTCTCACCGATCAGAAAGTCCGAGTACAGGCAGTTACTGTTCCCGTATTGCCACTGATTATCAGACTGCACATACTCCGTTTGACCATCTTCAAAAGTGATTGCAAGCTGAGCTAAAACAGCTGTCTGCGTACCGTAATTATTGCCAAAGGCAAGAATGCCGTATTTCCCTTTATACCAACCATCAGCCACCTCTACAGTCAGAACATTTTCACCTGTGTTTAAAAGAGCCGTGACATCATATGTCTGTGTTTCCAAATAGGAATCATAGACCGTAAATCCCGGTTCGAACCAGCTTTCCGAAACACGTTTTCCGTTAATACGGGCTTCATATATCCCATGTGCCGTCAGGGAAAGATAGCTTTTGGCAGGTTTTTCTTTTACGGTAAATTTTCTTCTGAATATTCTGCAGGGATCTAACTGACGGTCCGGTTTAAAATCGGAACCCTCCCCGGCAGCCATCTTCTTAAATGCCTCAACAATTATCTCTTTGGAAGGAATTTTTACATCATCGGCCAGATCCTCCTTTTGGCATCCAATCCAACACGCTTTCCACTCGTTTGTCTGAAGTGCTATGGAAAAAATATTCCCCTCTGATACCACATTTTCGCCATGATTATCTGAAACACAGATGGAATATGAATATTCTGCGCCGGAAACCAACGGTTTCCCATCATAACGGATTGCGGATTGGGTCTCCGAATGATTAACTCCACTGTCCCAAACAATTTCCCCATTTTCAAAAACACAGATTCTGTATGTTTTCTGTACTACATTTTTGCGATCTGATTTTAACTTCCAGGAAAAGTCAATCCCCCCGTTATCCAGACCGAGCGGATTTTTCAATCCGCAGCATTTGACATCATACAACGTCAGCATAAAATACCTCCTCCGATTTCTTCACACCGTGCAAATTTTATAGTTACATTTTAAGATTTTTACGGTTTTTGAATATATTTATCCTCAATGAAATGATTAAGAAAACCAAAGAAAAACGAAGAAAAAATCTTAACAATTATAAATGAAATCGAAATTTCATTTTTGTTGAATAACAAGTAACGGGAACCGGCATGTCCACACTTATGGGCATATTACAGTAAATGAAAAAAATGCGGAGAAAAAGATGGATGCCAATTTGATTTTCAGTCTGAAACGTGAAACAATGAAAGAAATGCAAAAATATAAGAAGCAATTGGATGATATCATTTCACAGAATCCTGACTGTTTTATATTAGATAAAAAATTGCTCGGCATAAACAATCAACCGATCTCTATAAGAACGCATGATTTATCTGCAAACCATGCCGGATTTCACGGTCACGATTTTTTTGAAATGGTATACGTTGTGTCCGGTTGCGGATATCAGACTCTGGCAGACGGGCGTGAAATTCAGTTAAACCGAGGAGACTGCTGTATCATGAATCCCTATGCCAGTCACGCTTACAGGATTCAAAACGAAGACGACATTTCAATCAACCTTCTGATGAATGCATCCCTGTTCAATGACTCCTTCTTTTCATTTGTCGCCGGTTTTAAAGCGATCGGGAAATTTTACCTGGACTACCTTCTGTCCGCATGCACAAAAGAGGGCCAGAACTCTATCATTTTTCATAATAAGAATCCGGAAAAAACAGATATCTATATTGAGAATATCATTCAGGAATATTTTAAGAATTCTACATATATTGAAACCAATGTTCGATGCTATCTGATTCTCTTATATTCGGAATTCATGAATCAGACTTCCGAAGTCCAACCGGAACTGGAAAGACGCATAACGGATATC
>JAJQCB010000288.1 GCA_021203005.1 Clostridiales bacterium
GATCAACATGCTATATTTATAATATTTTCTCCAGGATTCAATAATTGTATCAGACAGCAAATCAATATCATAATCATTTTTAGTCTTCGCATCCAAAGATACCAATTTTTGTATCTCCGCGTCTTTTTGTTCAATCATCTTCTTTGATTGTTTCACAGATCTGGATAATTTCTGCAATTTGTCTAATAAAGAAAATTCAAGAAACCCCCTGAAAAAATGAATCTCAGCCTTCACACGAAAGAAGCAGGCATGTTCTGGATTATTACAAATAATTTCTGACTGATAAGTAGGAAAACAATACAGCTGATCCACAGCAACCCCATTGTGAGAAGAAATATCCAGATTCCCATATTCTGTCAAAATAGAAAGAGAATTAATTATACAATACTGTCTTGTAGAAGGAACCAGCTTTATCCGCCATGGCGCCGCTTCTAAAGAATATTCTGCAAAAAACTGCTCTTTATCGAAATCCATCTCAGATTGTAACGCCAATTCAGAATCACAAAATCCCTCTCCATAATCCGCAAACAGTTTTGGCATTCCATAATATTCTTCCGTTGTAAGTAAATCTTTGTTCATACGCCATTTATAATCAAAAACCACACCTGTCATATTTACTGGAATATCCTTCAAAACATCATAATCAATTTTATATTGTTCTAAAATAGAAATAATATCCTCTATATCAGGATTAGATGCGTAATTTTCCCCGTCAATAATATAAAATTTCGATTTTTTATTTGCCAGCTTATTTACAAAAAGATTATCTATTCCTCTTTCAAAACTTTCAGCCGACATATACTGATACATTTTATCTACTAAACAAAATAACTTTACTGTAATTTCACTGCAATAATTACACATACCTTTTTACCATTCTTTAGATATAAGACCCAAATTTCCTTCCTGTAATTTCTATATTTTGTACATTACAATAAATTCAATTAAATCGTCTCCAACACTTCTATAATCGCCTTTACTCTCTCTTGGAACGTATGTCGTTCCAGCACGATCTTCTGTCCGGCTTTCGCTTTTTTCTTCCTCTCCTCTTCATGTTCCAGGTAGTAGTCGATTTTTTCTTTCAGGTCTTCCCGTCCCTGATAGGTCACCACATTGTTTTCAAATACCGTTTCGATTCCGGGGAGGTAATCGCTAATAACAAACCCTCCGGCAGCCAGCACATCAAAGATACGGTTAGAGATCAGATCATACTCCCGCATGTCATCATAATGATCATTTAGCACAATTCTCGCGTCATGGTATGCCTGTCCGATTTTAGCGTTATCCATATATTCTTTTACCACGTAATCAAATACAGGAAATTTGTTCCAATGTCTCCCATACACCGCCAGTTTATGTTTTGTGGGAAGCAAATCTTTCAAGACAGGTCGGAACTGGTGTCTCGAATTACCGATAAACAGGAGATCATATTCCTCCTGCGGTTCCTCCTGATACACCATAGCATCACTATCAGTGCATTGCAAAAGCAACCCGGATGGTATGCTGAGCTTCGGGTTGATCTCCCGGTACATTTGTTCGGAAGCAAAAAACACGTAAGCGTAACTGTTTAATTCGTCGACAGTAACTGCGCTAGGATGGGAAATGTTCCACATGATATATTTTCTCCCATCCAAAATTGGTTGATAATAAGGTTTCTTGCCCCGGAGCACAATAACATATTTGGCGCTACTTTGGTCGAACCATCTGTCCCTGGGCAGGATATTCGCCTTATACCCCCTCTTCTCAAATTCTTTTTTCATCCCGACGGCAAAATGCTGATCGCCCCAGAACTTCTTCGTCTCATCGTCCGGCATCGCCCCACAGATGTCGATTTCCTTCGGGTTAATTTCACAGTCAAGGCGTCCTGTCAGAATTTCTCTTAATTTTTGCGCCCGAACGTCGTACGTATGGTTCTCCAGGACAAAATTTTTCAGCTGTGTTACCAGCTCCAGCCGATCCTCTTCATGCTCCAGATAATAGGTCAGCTTTGCCTCCAGCTCAGCTTTACCGGTAAAAGATGGCAACATTCCGTGGAACGTCTCTTCTGCTCCGATCGTCCCGTTTGTGAGAACCAACGCCCCTGCTGCCAGAGCGTCGAATACCCGTGAGTTCACCGCCCCGAATGCTCTCGTCACATGGTTGGCGTCGTCGATCACAATCTTCGTATTTCTGTATATTTTCGGCATATCCTTATATTTCACAAATCCCTGAGTACAGTCTCTGTATTTCTCAACCTGCTCCCAGTTGGCTCCGAAGATTTTTCCTGTATACGAAATATCAGAAGGAGTCAGATCATCCATAATCTCCCGTTTGACGTTCCAGTAACTCCCAGTGAAAGCATAATCCGACTTGAAACGTTCTTTTTCTTTTGCCGTAATCTTCACCTCGGCAGCAAAGCGGTCCGCATTCGTCGCTATAGGGAATAAAATTGCCTTTCTACCGCTGCGTTCCTCAATATACCGACATGCCGTCTCACTGGAGGCGAATACCATGTCATACTGTCCGAAATATTCCTGTTCACACCAGCGGTCAAACCAGTTTCGTGCCCAGGCAATTGTTATCAAATCATTCTTACAGTTGCATACTTTCGTGATATCATAAGCGTCCAGCATGGAGATCAGGACATCCACTTTCATGCCTACGTTATACCAGTCCGTCTTTCCTCTCCTGCTTAGGAATTTAACGTTGTATCCCAGTTTTTCCAACGCACAGGACAACTCCAGCGCGGTAAAGTAATCGCCTGCTGTCGTATCCTCCGTCGCCTCTGTAACGGCAAAGGCAACCGTCAGAGAATCCTCCGTAAACAGGCGGTTGCCCTGCATCCTTTTATCATACAGCTTCTCGTTATAGAGCTTCTCTTCCAGATATCTCTGCCATTTGCCTTTGAACACGTGCATGTTATTCAGCCTGCGCTCACGCACTTCACTCGGCGCATCGTCATTCTGCGTGCCGAATTCATAGTGATAAACCAGGCATGTCGGGCAATAATAATTCCGATACCCTGCCTTATACAGCTTAAGGCAGATATCCACATCCTCATATCCGTAAATATATCGCTCATCAAAGCCGCCAACTACATCGAATGCCGTCCTGCTCATCAGCATAACAGCAGCCGTCACGCCGATTCTCTCCCGCAATTCGCAGCTGATATCGGCGTCTGGTTTTCCATTGTCCATATTGTAGGGCATGATGAAATACGCATTTTCTCTCTTCGTGTCCCGGAAAGCAATTCCCGCGTGCTGGATACTATAGAATTTCCCCTTGTTCACTGTACCGGAGGGAATCATGGGATATACCAGCTTCGCACCGATTGCCCCGGCATTTGACGCATCCTTTATGGAGAAGAGCAGTTCGTCCAGCCAGCCATCCGTCACTTCGGTATCGTTATTCAGGAACAACAGGTACTCGCCCTTTGCGCTTTTTACTCCCAGGTTATTCGCGACGGAAAACGACATATTTTCATTATTGCGGATAATCGTGATATCGAATTCATCTTTCCATGATTCCAGATATTCCACGGAGCCGTCACCGGATGCGTTGTCCACACATATGATCTCAAAATTCCTGTAATATTCCCGCTCATGCAGGGATTTCATCAAAATTTCCAGATGGCTTCTCCCATTCCTGTTGAGCATGATAACAGATACAAAGGGATGTTCCTTTTCCAGAAATTCTATTTTTTCCGCATATCGAAAAGTTTGCGCCTGTTCCCCCGCATTTCCTGCCGCTAATGGCAGGAACATTTTTTCCCATTTTATCTCATTGTATCGGTTCCGTAACCTCTCCAGATCTGCTGCCAGGCAGTTTTTCCGCAGCTCACCCTCCAGCGCCTCCATCTGCATTTCAAGCGCGGTAATCCTCTTTTTCCCCGCATTAATCTGTTTTTTTGACGCATCAATCTCCTTTTTTGCCCCGACAATCTCCTTTTTTGACGCGTTAATCTCTTTTTTTGACGTGTTGGCTTCCGCAACTTGTCTTTTCAGCGAGCCAATATCTGCAAGCACAGTGCGCCACTTCTTCAAAACTCCCCGAACTCCTGGCAGCTTTGTAATCCACCTCTTCAGTTTCTTTTTCATAAATACATTTCCTCTCGCAAGCTTTCCGCTATGAAATCCCTGTAATCGGCATTACAACCCTTGTTTTAATCCAGACCACATCTGGTCTTTCTTACTTAAGGTCAGCGGCTCCCCGCTTCTTAGGCGATAACCCTCTGCACTGGCAGAACCCTGATATGTCCCTACGACCTCCGGCCACACAATGCCGATCTCCGGATCGTTCCACGCGATACCGCCCTCGTCTTCGGGATGATAGAAATCCGTACATTTATAGCAGAATTTTGCCACATCCGACAGGACAAGGAAGCCATGGGCGAATCCCTCTGATATATAGAACTGTTTCTGATTTTCCTCTGTCAGTTCCACGCCGTACCACTGCCCGTATGTCCTGCTCCCGGGGCGCAGGTCAACTGCCACATCGAACACTGCTCCCTGAATAACACGAACCAACTTTCCCTGCGGATGATTTTTCTGAAAATGCAGCCCGCGGAGCACGCCTTTCGTCGACATGGACTGGTTGTCCTGGACAAATACCATATCCAGCCCGGCCTCGTGCATATCTTTCTGATTATAGGTTTCCACAAAATATCCTCTGTCGTCGCCATGGACAACAGGTTCCACCACGTACAGTCCATCAATCGGACTCTGTGTCACTTTAATCTGTCCCATCCGTTTTCCCCGCTCCTTAATGTATTTACGTACTCCTGTTTGATCTATTGAGATAATGCCTGATCTGTGAAATTCAGGTTTCAGGCTCCTGTTTCTGATTGGTACTTACGCTTACTCCACACTGGAAGTATTCTTTTCTGTCTGAAGTTCGTTCAGATACCTCCGCAGCGCATCCCGCCAGTCGGGAAGCGGCCTGAATCCTTTTTCTGTAAGTTTACTCTTATCCAGTCGGCTGTTATATGGGCGCACTGCCCTGCTTGAACCGTATTCCTGTGTCGACACCGGGATCACCGTCGTAGGATATCCTGCCTGCCGGTATATTTCCTTTGCGAAATCTGCCCATGAAATGTATCCGCCCTCATTTGTCGCGTGGTAATATCCGTACTTTTCTGTCTCTATCATATCCACGAGAAGCCGCGCCAGATCGTAAGTATAGGTCGGTGTGCCGATCTGATCGTTTACCACACGCACCGTATCATGCGTTTTCCCGATACGCAGCATCGTCTTGATGAAATTACTGCCGTTCAGTCCGAACACCCAGGCGATGCGGACGATAAAATATTTTTCCAGCAGATCTGACACTGCCAGCTCACCCTCCAGCTTTGTCTGTCCGTATACGTTCAACGGGCTATAATCCCTGCAGTCCGGCTGCCAGGCATGCGTCCCCTGACCATCAAACACATAATCTGTGCTGATATACATCATCCGGCAGTCCAACTGCCTGCAGGCCCGCGCGAGATTGCGCGTACCTCCGGCATTAATGTCACGCACCTTTTCTGTCTTATCGTCATCTTCCGCCAGATCCACAGCTGTCCACGCGGCACAGTGTATTACGGCATCCGGCTGCAACTCTGCCAGAGTTATCTCCACTACTCCCGCGTCCGTGATATCAAGCGGAACATATGCCATCGGTCTCTCGTTTTCATTGCCTTTGTCCCCGGAGTTTGCCGGTTTCTCACTTGAAACCACACTTACCACACTGCATGCGGACGCAAGATCCGAACCGATCGCCTCATATCCGCGCTTATTTAATTCTTGCATCACATCATGACCGAGCTGCCCTGCCGCGCCTGTCACTAATACTCTCAATTTATATTCACCTGTTTCCGTACATTTTTTCATAATAGTTCTGATACTCTCCGCTGATGATGTCCTCCCACCACTTCCGGTTATCCAGATACCAGCGGATCGTCTTCTTAATGCCGTCCTCGAACCTGGTCTCCGGCAGCCAGCCGAGCTCCTCATGAATCTTCGTCGGGTCGATAGCGTATCTCATATCATGTCCCTTGCGGTCCGCCACATAAGTGATCAGACTCTCCGGCTTTCCCAACTCCCTGCAGATTATTTTTACAATATCAATATTTCTCATCTCATTGTGTCCGCCCACATTGTAGACCTCGCCTGCACGCCCCCGGCGGATAATCAGGTCGATTGCCCTGCAGTGATCTGTCACATAGAGCCAGTCTCTGACGTTTAACCCCTCGCCGTACACAGGCAGAGGACGGTCGTTCAGCGCATTGGCGATCATCAACGGAATCAACTTCTCCGGAAAGTGATACGGTCCGTAATTGTTGGAGCAGCGGCTGATGGTCACCGGCAGTCCATAGGTCCTGTAGTACGAAAGCGCCAGCAGATCCGCAGATGCTTTCGAGCTGCTGTAAGGACTGCTCGTGTGGATCGGCGTTTCCTCTGTAAAAAATAAATCGGGGCGGTCCAGCGGCAGATCCCCATACACCTCATCTGTAGAAACCTGATGATAACGCGCCACACCATAATTCCGGCTTGCGTCCATCAGGACACTTGTACCAATGACATTGGTCTGCAAAAAGATACCCGGATCCTCAATTGAACGGTCAACGTGGCTCTCCGCCGCGAAGTTGACCACAATATCGGGATGCTCTTCTTCAAACAACTGATACACAGCCTCCCTGTCGCATATGTCCGCTTTCACGAACCGGAAATTCGGGCGGTTCATAACCGCATCCAGTGTAGACAGATTGCCTGCGTAAGTCAGTTTATCCAGACAGATAATCCTGTCTTTCGGATATCTATCCAACATATAGAATATGAAATTACTTCCGATAAACCCGGCGCCGCCGGTCACAATGATCCTCACAATGAACTCCTTTTTCCAAACAAAGTGACAGGCTGTAAAACCATGTCTTTTTCTCTGCACACTACGCTTCTGCCTTTTTCTGCGCACTGCGTTTCTGTCTTTCTCAATACGCCGCATTTCCGCACATTCAATACAGCGTATCCATATATTTCCCATCCAGTACGTCCTTCAGATACTGGCCGTACTGGTTCTTTTTGAGCGCCTCATACACTTGAAGCACATCCTCACGACCGATCCAGCCGTTGAGATAGGCGATCTCCTCCAGACAGCCCGCTTTCCTGTGCTGGTGCTGCTCCACCGTCTTTACAAAATTTGTCGCATCCACCAAACTCTCATGGGTTCCCGTATCCAGCCAGGTGAATCCCTGTCCGAGCAACTCCACATTCAAAGCGCCCCTTTCCAGATAAATCCGGTTCAGATCCGTCACCTCAAGCTCACCCCTGGCGCTTGGTTTCAGATTCTTCGCATACTCCATCACACGATTATCATAAAAATAAAGCCCCGTCACGCAGTAATTACTTTTCGGATGCTCCGGTTTCTCTTCAATCGATACCACCTTACCCTCACGGTCAAACTCCACGATACCGAACCGCTCGGGATCATCCACGTAATAACCGAATATGGTAGCGCCTCTCCCTGACTCTGCATTCTTTACCGCCTCTAAGAGTCTCTTTTTCAATCCATGACCGGCGAAAATATTGTCGCCAAGCACCAGCGCCACACAGTCCTTACCAACAAACTCCTCGCCGATAATGAAGGCCTGCGCCAATCCATCCGGGGATGGCTGAATCGCGTAGGAAAGCCTAACCCCGAACTGCTCTCCATTTCCAAGCAAATCTTGAAACCTGGGTACATCCTGCGGCGTGGAGATAAGCAGAATATCACGAATACCCGCATGCATCAGAATCGACATCGGATAATAGATCATCGGCTTGTCGTAAATAGGAAGCAGCTGCTTCGATGTCACTTTTGTCAATGGATAAAGCCGGGTTCCTGAACCACCCGCGAGAATAATCCCTTTCATGTTTGCCTCTCTGTTATTGATTTTTGTAATTTGGTGATTTATCTGAAAAACATAAAAAAGTATATGTTTGGGGAATCATTTTTACTTATCCCGAATTATTCACAGGGTTACGCCACCGCGGCGAACAGTCCACATAGTTACCGGATATTTTGCACATCGACACTTTCACTTGCCAGGTGAAAGATACTGGAATATGGCGTCCGGATAACATTTCGGGAGCAAATGTTATCTGGTCACTTCTTAATCTTGCGCTTAAATCTGCGCCAGATGTTTCGCAGTTTCCTGTCTATTCGAACAAGGAAATGACCCTTTAGCTCAGTCAGTTCTTTCTGTAATTTCAAAATTTTTTTTTCAAGTTTTTGTTTTTCGTTTCTTGTCTTCTTAAGCTTGTTTGTCAGAGATTGATTTTTGCTTTCAGTCTTCTTCAGTGCGGCAGTAATCTTAGAGTTTTCGACATATGCTTTCTGCAGTTTCGCAGTGATCTCCGATTTTTCAGCATAGGTTTTCTGTAACCTAGCATTTATTTCAGACTTTTCCTCATATGTTTTCTGCAGTTTCGCATTTATTTCAGACTTTTCCTCATATGTTTTCTGCAGTTTCGCAGTGATCTCCGATTTTTCAGCATAAGTCTGATTTAAACGTTTCTGAGATGCCTGTTTTTCTTTTCGATAAATTTGATTCCCCGTTCTTAAACAATATTGCATCAAGTAAAGGAAAGTCTGTTCTTCAGTGAACATACTGCCAGTATTTTGGCTGACAGATTTTTCTTGCAAAGCATTATAAGTCTTATCAATATTGCCGCTAAATCGAAGAATTCTTTGAAATATGGCTTTTTCCATTTCTGGATTATCACGGTACTGCTGCAATATTTTCATGAATTCTAACGTAATGATCCAGTAAGCATCCAGACGATCCGCTTTCAATGGGGCTGTCATAGTAGAATCGTTTCGGATTCGCCGTAAATAAAGTGCATCGGGGATACAGGCAACTCTTTCCGCGGATAAAATGGACTTCATCGCAAACAGGTTATCTTCTAATGCTGATATGCTTGGAAATGCAAGGTTATTTTTTTTAATATGTTCGTATCTGGTAAATTGCAGGCAAGGCGAGACTATAAACTGTCCGGCATTTTCAAAAGCGATGTAAAGTTCTTCGCCAGATCTTACATCCGTAAACTGCTCGCGGCGATGGTAAAGTGTCTTATATTGCGGAAATTCATCCTCTAATTCTTCTGATTCATAAAAGCTTTCGCCCTCAAAATATAAGATATCCAGGGAATCTTTCTCTGCTTGCTCATACATTCGGGAAAGGCTTCCATTTTTTAGTTTATCGTCGCTGTCCATAAAATAAACATATTTTCCACTTGCATGATCTATCCCAAAGTTTCGCTGATAACCCTGACCATGGTTACTGCTCGAATATACAGATATATTGTCAAATCGATTTGCATAACTTTGCAATACTTCAAGAGTTCGATCACCTGACCCATCATTTATGCAAATAATCTCAACATCCGGAAAATTTTGACAAATAATAGAGTCTAATGCTTCTCCGACATATTTATCTGTATTGTAACAGGGCATGATTATTGATATTTTTACCATGTCTCAAGTCTCACTTTCAAAACAAACAACCAAATATCTATACCTATTTATATGGGAAACATTGAATCAAATCTCTTTTTTTCTTTTCTACTTCTTTCCAGGAGATCTTATAATTTGCTTTTATTTCTTGCGTGCTCGGAAAATATCCCTCATTTAAATCTAACACTTTTTCCTCTACACCAAAGGCAGAGTAATAATCGCGATACTTAAACCCGTTTCCCAAAATTTTATCAGAGCATTTACACCATTTATTTGGTATATGAAAACTATCAGCAATAATCAAACCATGTAGACTGGTTGACAAAATTGTTTTGCAGGATGCTATTTTGGTCAAAACATTTATAGGATCATCCTTGACATCTATCATCAAAGATTTGGGATATTGCTTTTCCAAGCTTTTAAATACAGGTTCCTGAGCATCTACATAATGAGGAATGATGCCAATTTCATATATCTTTCGCGGTCTGTTCTTTAATAATTTAGAAGCTAAAAGACCGGGATCACCCAGAACAAAATCAGATAGGCAATTCTCACCGGGGGGGGTACATTTCGTTAATATATCCGCGGTTAACTTGCCTCTGAGTGCATGGATTTCAACAGGGCGTATAAATCTCTGTTCATTTTTATATGGAAACATTAATCCTGCTCCCCAAATATGTATCTTGTGTGCAGGGTCTGCATTAATTCGCAATTTTGCAAGATCTTTCCCAACTATGCCATTTGATAATAGCCGATCCAAAATGCTTCCAATTGCAATCATATCTGCTGTGGAAAACATTTCTTTTATGACCTTTTTGTTGAACAGCTGTTCGACGAGAATAACATTTAACAAATCTCCTACATTAGGATAATCATAATAATATAGTTTTATTTCATTAGCAGGAATCTTTTTTGTTTTGTTGGAAAAGAACATATAGTTATTCCTTTATTAATAAGAATTCGCAGGAAACCTCATAAA
>JAJQCB010000110.1 GCA_021203005.1 Clostridiales bacterium
TTCATTCGAGCCTTTTTTCAAACTCGTTTTTTTCATAGATTACTTGACACTACCTTTTTGTTTCATCAATATCCGCGACTTTACTGTTTGTATCAAAGATATTTTTGCCTCAGCACTGTTTCGATATATCGTTTTTATTATACGACATTACATATTATTTCGCAAGAGAGAATCGAAGTATGATTAACAACAAAAAGAAGCATGGAGGATAACTATGATCGATATATTAGCTCGCATTTCAGAATATCGAATAAAAAGAAATTGGACTGAATACCAGCTGGCTGAAGAGTCTGGATTGACACAATCTACAATTTCAACATGGTATCGAAAGGATATGCTTCCTTCATTATCTTCATTAGAAAAAATATGCAACGCCTTTGGCATTACCATGTCCCAATTTTTTGCCACAGATGTAAATATTGTTTCGCTAACAGATATTCAACAAGACCTGCTGTCAGAAATAAGCTATTTGTCAAAAGAACAACAGGTAACTTTGCTGGAATTCCTCAAAACTCTATAATATAAAACTCTAAGAATCTACTCCAGCGTTCCTCTGGGTTTTCTTCTGACCAGGTTTCATGGCAGCCATGCAGATTTTACGGATTATAACAGACAATAAAGCCCTTGATTTTCCTGACTTTTTCACGAAAAAGGAACCACAAATCGTGGTTCCCATTAAGAGGCGACAACCGGAATCGAACCGGTGATAGAGGTGTTGCAGACCTTTGCCTTACCGCTTGGCTATGTCGCCCTGTATGATTTTACCGGTCACCGAGTGATGTGACCGTTAATTATATTATCATACTTCCCCTGCTTTTGCAAGCAATTTTTTATCAACATACAAAAGATTTTACTCTTCTGTTTCGACAGAATTCTCCCCGGTTTCTTCAACCTCGGAAATTGCCGGCTTCTCATCCTCCGCTTTTTCCTCCCGGATCTCCACGCGCGCTTTTTCCTGCATGCTGCGTTTTTTCTTCTTTTTCGGGATTCCCTTTCTCCTGCCGCCCGCTTTCCCGCGGAAACTATCGTCAAATGAAATCTTTTTCAGCTGATTCAGGATGCGCTCCTGACCACTCTTTGGCTTCACCAAGTAGAAAATTATCAGAATCAGAAGCAAAACGGAAGACACAATGGATACCTCCCGATCCGCCTGCAGCGTAGCGCCTGCCAGAGCCAGCAGACAAAGAATAATACCGGCAATCAGAAACAGATCTGCTGTCTTTTTCTTGCCAAACTTTCCTGTGATTTTGCTTCCCTTCTCATCCCACTCAACCGTTCCATTAAAATATAGACCAAAGCTCATACCTTTGATCTCGAATTCCTTATGATGACAGATAGTGAAGTCTGTGCTGTTGGAAAAATGCCCCCAGAAACAAGATGAGGACTGATACTCTTTCATGTTTTCTTTGGTATCTTCCACCACTTTATCTTTCCAGGAGAGTTTCCACTCTTCCGGCGTCAGATGGCTGATGATGGTTACATTCTTCATAATCTTTCATCTTTCCTTTCTACATAAAAGATGGCAAAATATAATCGCCGTTTACACAAACATCCCCATCTGTCTGTGAATATCTCTGTCCATGCCTGCAACAGATATGTGATTGTACAAAATGAAAGTACTGCATGAATCCACAGGGAATCCATGCAGTATCTGTCAATTCTTTAGCAAATCAAAACACTGATTTCTTTTTCATTGCTGTAGCTTCCTATGTACGACTCTTCTGTCGTTTACCAGGTGAACAACGGTACCAGAATCAGGAAGCCAAGAGCTGTCACAATACCACCGGCAATCAGGACGATGACACAGTAGCCCATGATGTCTCTTGCGCCCAGACCTGCGATACCCAGTGCGGGAAGTGCCCAGAACGGCTGCAGCATGTTGGTCCACGCGTCACCCCAGGCAATACCCATAGCAGTTACAGCAGGCGTAATGCCAAGCGCCTGTCCTGCAGGCATCATGATCGGACCCTGTACAGACCACTGTCCGCCGCCGGACGGTACGAAGAAGTTTACGATACCGGCTGCCAGGTAGCAGAATACCGGGAAAGTACGCTGTGTGGAAATGCTTACAAATGCATTACTAATCGCACCTGCAAGAGATACTCCGCTTGCACCAGCGGTAGTCATCATTCCCTGGATACCTGCATAGAACGGGAACTGCAGGATAATACCGCCTGCGCTCTCCGCCGCGCCCATAATCGCTCTCACATAGCCGATCGGGGTCTTGTGAAGAGCAATACCGAGGATCAGGAAGATCAGGTTTACGATGTTCAGAGTAAGCGCATTCAGAATGCCGGATCCTGTTGTCGCTGCCGTCCAGAAGTAATAAACGATATATACTACGCCCAGAAGTACAACAATATAGGACATAATCATGCTGTTCTCAATCTTCTCAGCAGGTGTAACCGGTTTTTTCTTCTCCGGCTCCGGAGCATCCTCAAGAAGCTTCGGGTCGATGGCAACGACATCTTCCGGCGCCGGGTGCATCGCTGCGTTCACGATCGTGATCACTACGATTACGATAAGCACCATAATCAGGTTCCACGCGGAGAAAATTGTATCTGCGGTGGATACTGTCTCAGTCAGAGCTCCGCCGGTGTTGGCAACCGCTCCATCCTCTCCCAGGGAGGTCAGGCTCAGCGGAATGGATCCGGAAATACCGGAATGCCATACGATGAATCCCGAATAAGCGGCAGCAATGATCAGACGGTAATCCAGACCTCTCACCTTCTTGGCAACCTCTTTTGCAAGAAGTGCGCCGATGATCAGACCGAAGCCCCAGTTGATAAAGCAGCAGATTGCAGAGATAACGGTAACAAAAGCAACCGCTCCTGCCGGTTTCTTAGGTACACTCGCCAGCTTTTTAATCAGGTTTTCCACTGCGGGAGCGCTGGCCAGTGCACTTCCTAATACCAGCACCAACGCCATCTGCATGGAGAACGCCAGCAGGTTCCATACGCCGGAACCCCAGGCAGCCGCAACCTGGATCGGATTCATACCGGTTACGGGAATCGCTGCGATGAATACGACTATGGTTAAGATGATACAGAACACAAATGCGTCCGGCAGGAAACGCTCGACCAGCTTAACACAGCCCTTAGTCAGTTTCTTCATAGGTTAATCTCCTTTCTTTAATCCCTATTCCTGTTCATTATACAACAATTTTTTTAAAGTTACCAACCAGTCACCGCGAAAAAGTCTATTTTCTACATTTTGCTATCGTGCAAAATATATTTTCGTAAATTTTCATAAAATCCGATAATAACCATAGGATAATCGCTCCGGATTTTTATAAAATTTTAATAATCTGTTTATATAATTTTTGCCAAATTAACAATTTCGGAAACGGTCATAACGCTGATTCGCAAGCTGCTCCGGCGTCTTGTCCTTGCAGACCGCAAAAAAGTTCCGCATATGCCGGTCAATGATCTCACAGATCTGCGGGAGCGTCTGGGCTGTGGCAGGTTCATCCTCCACAATAATCCGCTCAATGGTGCCCAGCTTGTACAGATCTTCCGCTGTGATTTTCATCACTTTTGCCGCCTCGTCCGCTTTTTTGGAATCTTTCCATAAAATGGAAGCGAATCCTTCCGGTGAGAGGATGGAGTAGGTAGTGTTCTCCATCATCCACACTTCGTTGGCGACCGCCAGCGCGAGTGCACCGCCGCTGCCGCCCTGGCCGATGATAATGCTCAGCACAGGCACAGTAAGATCAGACATTTCAAAAAGATTGCGCGCGATGGCCTCACCCTGTCCGCGTTCCTCCGCCTCCATACCCGGATATGCGCCGGGCGTGTCAACAAAGCAGATGATCGGCCGGTTAAATTTTTCCGCCTGCTTCATCAGACGCAGCGCCTTTCGGTATCCTTCAGGAGAAGACATGCCAAATTTACGCTTGATGCTATCCTGGGAATCACGGCCGCGCTCCTGCCCGATCACAGTCACAGGCATTCCATGGTAGGAAGCGATTCCTCCGACAACCGCCTCGTCGTCTCCGAAATACCGGTCGCCGTGGAATTCCTGAAAATCATCAAAAAGTGCTTCGATATAATCCAGAGAAGTCGGACGACCCACTTTTCTGGACTGGTGCACCACGTCCCAGGGTTCCTGGTGACGTCGGGTAATCTTGTTCAATGTCTTCTGCCGCATCAGACCGGAGAAAGGCGCACGACGGCTTTTCGGTTTCTCTTCCTCTGCAGGGTTCAAAGTGGACGCGGCTTCCGCAAACATTTCCGTCACATCCGGCCGCGCAATTCCAGCTTCGGTCCACTTCTGCCAACTGTGCTCCTGGCTGTGCAGACGCAGGATATTTCCCAGCAGTTCCTTCTGATCTTTCCGTTCCACGATGCCATCCACGAATCCGTGCTCCTGCTGGAATTCCGCGCGCTGGAAACCTTCCGGCAGCTTCTGACCAATGGTCTGCTCAATGACACGGGGACCGGCAAATCCAATCAGTGCGCCCGGTTCGGCGAGGATGATATCTCCCAGCATGGCAAAGCTGGCTGTCACACCGCCGGTGGTCGGCTCTGTCAGAAAACTGATATAAAGCAGACCTGCTTTAGCGTGACGCTTCAGCGCTGCGGAAGTTTTCGCCATCTGCATCAGAGAGATCATACCCTCCTGCATGCGGGCTCCGCCGGAAGCAGCAAAAATAATGACCGGCAGACGTTCTTTCGTCGCCCGTTCCACAGCGAGAGCAATTTTTTCACCCATATTGTGACCCATGCTGCTCATCATGTAGCGGCAGTCGCATACGGCGATCACCGTATCGTGACCGAAAATTTTTCCCCGCCCGGTCACTACAGCCTCATTCAGATTCGTCTTCTCCCGGGCTTCTTCCACTTTATGTTCATAGTCCGGAAAACCCAGAGGATCGACGATCGGCATCTCCCGATTCCACTCCTCAAAAGTACCCTTGTCGATCAGCATCTCTATTCTACGGTAGGCATGAACACGATAATATCCGCCGCAATACGGGCAGATATAATAATTCGCCTTGACGTCTCGTCCTAAAATAGCAGCGCCGCATTTCTTACAGGGCCGCTCTTTGTTCTGTTCCCGCGCAACGGCTTCTTCGTACCCTTTGGAACTGTCCTCCGACTTCTCCGGTTCCTTTTCCCGGTTCGGAATCGGAATGTATCTCTTCTTTTTCATCCCTTCAAACATCTCTCCCTTAACCTCCGCATTCGATTATTTTGATATTCAAACTTTTTATTAATAAAAGCATATCGAAATTCTTTTTTTCTGTCAAGGGAGAAGTCGCCATATATGCATATTTAATTGACGGATGCACAAACAAAATGATGAGCCTCTGTAAATAAGCATTTTTCTTTTACACCAGAAAGTTAATTTCCCCTCCGGCTTGCAACACCTGCTTCTCCCCGTTGACCTCCACCGGCAGTTCCCCCGTATTCTGCGCGTCGGCGCAGATCCGGATTTCTTCATTAGATAGTGTCACCTGATATCCCTGCCCGTGCCAGACACAGTGGAAGCTGACTTCCTCCCACCATGGGATGAAATGCGGATGGAATTCCACGTGGGTCTCCCGCATGATCATCCCGGCCACGCCGCGGACGACTGCCATCCAGGCGCCGGTAGCGCATCCGGAGTGCACGCCGTTTTCTGTGCCGCCGTGCATATTTTTCAGATCCATCTCCGCGGTCTCCATCAGATATCCGTATGTACTCTCCGGCATATCCATATCCGCATAGCAGATGGAATGGACACAGTAGGAGAGGGAGGACGCCGCCTCGCATCGTCCCTGATAGTAATCCAGGTTCCGCCTATATACCTTATCGCACGCAGTGCGCCTGTGCGCCAGCACCTGCATTCGCGAGTGCCCGGATGGATACAGGCTTTCGGACAGATGCAGATTCTGGTAAGCAAACAGCATCAGCACATCCGGCTGTTTGATGACCTGGCTCTTGTTGTAGAGACCCGCCTGCTTCATCTGCGTATAGCCGCTCTTGCTGCCGCCCTGCACTTCCAGTTCCCTGGAAAGATCAAAATATCCGTCGAACTGCGGAATCATACCGGTTTTTTCATCCAGCGGGAGATAGATCTTCTCCGCGACATCCAGCATCCGGGACTGATCCTCCCCCGTAAATCCGATTTTTTCTTTCAGGCTGTTCAGTTGCTCCCCGTATTTTTCCATCAGACGCAGAGTGTCCGACAGCACATGGTACACACTGTAATTGGTGTAAGCGTTATTATCCACATACGGATGGTGCTCGTCTGTCCCCGTCACCTGAAGGATTTCATAGCGTTCGTTTTCTTCGCTCCACTCTACTCTGGAGGTCCAGTACCGGGACACATCCAGCAGAATCTCCATGCCGTAATCGATCAGGAACGCGTCGTCCCCTGTGCAGGTATAATAGTTCAGCACAGACAGCGCCACATCCGATACGCAGTGAATCTGCATAAACGGATGGCGCACATCAATCCAGACCGTTTCCTCCCCGGTCGCGCCGGTGGTAAACGGGAAACGCGCACCGGCGCAGCCCTCTTCTGCGGCAATCTCCCGCGCCTCGTTCAAATGAGAATAGCGGAAGAGGATATTGTTCCTGCTATATGCGGGAATCGTCTGTTGGAACACCGGAGCCTGGAAAATCTCCGCGTCCCACCACACAAAATCGTTGTAGGTTTCTCCTGTCAAACCTTTTGCGGAAAAGCTGTGCACATAGTCATTGCGCACGAGCGAGAGCAGGGTATGATAGTTGCTGAAGCGGATCGCCCGGTCGGCGGTCTCATCTCCCCTGATGCTGATCTCAAGCTTCGCTGCCAATTCCCGGAATATTTTTGCATGTCTTTCATATTCGCTCTGATAAGAAGCGGCAGAAAATGCGTCCAGATATCGTCCGATGCAATCCTGCAGGGAATCCCCTTTCCGCAGTAGATCAGAACCATTCAAGACTTTCCCCTCTTCGTAATCCCGGCTGGTCACGGTGGTAATCAGCTTTTCCAGCGTATAGGTCTGTCCCTGCTGCGCCTCGAAAGTAATGCCCTGCATAATCAGGCCGTCCGAGTCGATATTCTCCCAGGATGCGCCGTCCCGGCTGAATGTATGCAGCACGCCGGTCGCCGCGTGAAACCCGTATTTCTCTCCGACAATTTCCTCCTGCCACAGGGAGTGCCCGCAAAAACCGGCCGCCACCCTTTTCTGCGGAATCTGTCCGTTGGACTTTGTGCGGAGATCCAGGCCGCTTAAAATCCTTACCGTTCCCGTATAATTCAACGGCTCAACAGACGCCCGCATACAATAGACATGGTCATCCGCAAAGCTGGCGAAGCGCTCAAACTTAAGGCGGCTCTGCTGCCCCTGCTCATTCTCCCAGACCACTTCCCGGTGAAGGGTCTCATCCGAGAGATCCAGCCACCGCTTCCAGGACAGCAGCTTTCCCTCCCATGGGTAAAAGATTTCCCCATTGATTTCAAAGCGGATCAGCAGGAAATCCAGCAGATTGATTGCCCTCTCCTCTTTCTCAAACTTTTTCAGGCGCTCCTCCTCCACATAATACTTCTTCATGTAGAGGTTGTCACACATGGTGAGCCGCACTTCCACCACCTCGTCCATAACGCCGCGGACCAGAAATCCCTAAATGCCGAGGCTGCCATATTCCTCCAGGCTGGCGCGGATACCCATGTAACCGTTTCCGGTCGTCAGAAGTGTGGCCACATTCGCCTCGTGTAGCAGACTGTATTCCTCTTCCATGAGGATGTGGTCGTTAACAAAATTTAATCCCGCATAACTCATTTTTCTTCTCCTGTATCTCTGTTTTGTCGTTTCATTCAATTTTGGAATGACTCCATTTATAAAAGCGTCTATGACAATTCGCGCGGTTTGTCTTTGTTTCCTGGGACGAATTTTCCTGTGAAAAGAGGAAAGCTAAGCCGGACTCCCTGCCTGTTTTCAGATCATGCAGCGCAGAAAGTCCGGTCTGTTCTAAAAAATCATACTAGATTATGTAAGTTCCCTTATCCGTCAGCACAGTTTCTTTTCCGGCCACTTCCAGCGAAACGGGCTCGTCTCCGGTAAGATTTTCAATCGTGACCGCGCTCTTTGTCACCTCGACCGCCAGCTTCTGCCCTTTCCACAGGATCGTGTAGCACAGCTTATCCCATGCATCCGGAAGCACCGGGTTAATCCGCAGCTTTCCGCCCAGCATCCGGACGCCGCCGAACCCATAGACTACACACTGCCAGGAGCCGCCGAAAGACGCGGCGTGAATCCCTGCATCCGACGAACCCATAAACGGTCCGAGATCGATCATGGCCGCCTTTTTATAGAGGTCGTACGCCATATCCGTCTGTCCCATATCACAGGCCAGCACCGCATGCGTGGAAAGCGACAGAGAAGAATCGTGCACGGTGCGCTGCTCATAATACCTCCATGTAGCGGCTTTTACCTCCGGAGAAAACTGATCTTCCAGAAGGAAAAACAATACCAGCACATCCGCCTGCTTTGACACCTGAATCTGATTAATCTGCTCCAGGTTGTAATCACGGGTGATTCCGCCCACATGCTCCTGCTGCTTATACTTGGTCAGATCGATGTCCCTGCAGCTTAAGTATCGGTCATCCTGAGGCAGCACATTCTCTGCTGTAGGCTGCGGAAGAAAAATATATTCACAGCCGTCTTTCCACTTTTCATAGGCCCTATCAAGATTCAGCTTCTGATTCAGCGATGCAAACAGTGACGGTTTTTCTGTTTTCAGCAGACTATAATATTCCATCGCCTTTTCCATATTCCACTTTGCCATATAGTTCGTAAACGCATTGTCATTCACATGCTCACGGAATTCGTCCGGTCCCACCACGTCATTGATGTGATAAGCGCCGTCGCCGCCTTTCTCCAGCCTGGACGCCCAGAAAATTGCCGTGTCCATGATAAGCTCATAGCCACATTTTTCCATAAAATCCTCATCGCCGGTAATCACAGCGTATTGCCACGCGCCGAACGCTACATCCGACGTAATATGCTGCTCGATAAACCCGGACCATACCTTAACCGGTCTTCCGGTCAGAATGTCCACATCACAGTACTCCGGCGTCACCTCGCCGTCATCCAGCCACGCGGATTCCCACGGGAACATCGCCCCGACATATCCGTTGTGCGCCGCCTTGGCGTGCGCTCCGGGCAGAGACAGGTAACGATACTCCTCCAGCTTCCTGGCTGTCTCCGGCGCAGTGAAGATATAATATGGAAGAAGAAAAATCTCCGTATCCCAGAAACAGTGCCCCTTATAGCCCTCGCCCGAAAGTCCCTTTGCTCCGATATTCATCCGGTTGTCGTGCGCCGGCACCATCACACGCATATGATACTGGGCAAAACGCACCGCAAACTGATCCAGGTCTGCTCCCGGGCCTCCTTCAATCTGAACCGGCGCCTGCGACCAGACTTCCTTCTCCCACTGATCGGCAGACTCTGCCCGTATTTTCTCATACCCCAGCTCCTCCAGCTCTTCACAGGCATGCAGCCCCGCCGTCTGCAGGTCGGCCGCCGACATTCCCTCCGCGTCAAAATCGCGGGTCGTATAGACCGTGGAATACTTCTCGATCTCCAGGAGCTCGCCCTGCTGCACCTGCATCTCATAACCGGCAAAAATCTCCCGGCGCTCAATGTAGACCTGTGCATCCTGTTTAACAGACTGTCCGTTTACCGCCAGTCTGTGGACCGTCGTGTTGACAAAATCAATCTCCGACTGTGTCGTCCTCTGGACAAACTGGATCACCCGTTTGTCGTAAAACCGCTTATCTCCCTCCGAGAAATGCTGGCTTCCTGTGTTCGTCATCGTCCCGTTAATGCCGGAACGGATGACCACTGCGGCATCTCCGTCCAGAGGTGTGATCTCCACACGCTGCACAATCGCATGGAGCCGCTTTAAAGACACCACGCGGTATGACGCAAACCGGATTCGTTTCCCCGCCGGGGAAGTCCAGAGCACACTCCGCTTCAGCTCGCCGGTCCGGATATTCAGTTCTCTTGTATACTCCTCCATGCTGCCGACGGTCAGATCAAAATATTCGCCATCAATAGAAATTTCCATCGCCGTCAGATCCGCCGCATTGGGAAGCTCTGTGACCTCATTCTCATCAAATTTATTGAAGGTTCCCGCCACAAACATTCCCCTTGTCTCGCGGAGGTACCGTTCCTCCGTGGCGCTGCGCAGCCCCAGGTAACCGTTTCCCAGGCTCATGACAGATTCGCATTTGCCCAGCCGTACCGGATCAAAGCAGTCTTCACGGACAATCCATTCACCGGCTTTACTGTAATCCATTCCCATCGCTTTTCCCTTTCTGTTTTAACAGGTCTTTAACTGCGCATTCATCGCTTCCAGCTGCTCTCCCGTCAGGTTCACAAACGGCGTTTCGTTCAGCTGCTCCAGCGTCATGTCGC
>JAJQCB010000171.1 GCA_021203005.1 Clostridiales bacterium
ATCGCTATGGATTTTTTAGGTGTTCAACTTCATTTTACAATCGACCCTCTTTTTTCTTTATCACTATTTTTTTATGTTCTATCGTTCAGACCTCGCTGCAGAAACGCTCCGCAGCCGGTCTGTGACTGACGATCAGACAGGTTCTGTCCGGCAGAGCGCTGATGCGTTCCAGCATCCGTGCCTCCAGCGCCTCGTCAAGTGCGCTCGTTGCCTCGTCCAGAATCAGGATGGGCGCGCCGCTCATGAGCGCCCTCACCACCGCGATCCGCTGCGCCTGTCCCTCCGAGAGTCCGAAGCCCCGCTCCCCGATCACCGTGTTCAGGCCGTCGGGAAGCAGATCCAGATATTCCTCCACCGCGCTGGCGTGCAGCACGCTGCGGAACTCTTCCTCCTCAGGCTCCGCCCCCGACAGGAAACAGATATTGTCGCGGACAGTCCCGCTGAAGAGCAGATTTCCCTGCGGCACATAGGCGAACAGACCTTCCACATTTTTCGGCGAAAAGACGCGTCCGTCCCCGGTGACCAGGTGAATCGCCTCATGCGGACAGATCCCTGTCAGAAGCTTCAGGAAGGTCGTCTTTCCACAGCCGGATTCTCCCCGGAGCAGCACCCGCTGCCCCCTACGCAGACAGAAGGATGTCTGCTCCAGCACCTCCCTGCCGGGCCAGGAAAAGCTGAACGCTTCCGCCTCGACCCTCGCGAACGAGCAGCCTTCCGGAAGCGGCTCCGCGTGTGTCCCGTCGTCAGCCAGCGTCTCGATCTCCATCAGCCGCTCTGCGCTCACCAGCATGGATGTGGTCTGTCCCGCGGTGCCGGAGAGTCCGGACACCGGGGACTGCAGCTGATGCAGGAGCTGCACGACCGCCGTCAGAGTGCCGTATGTCATCGTCCCGACCGCGATCCCTCTCACACACCACAGAATTCCCACTGTATAAATACCCTGGAATGCGAGCCGCATACCGGTACCGGCCGCCGAAGTCAGGCAGACGCGCCTGCGGAACAGGCCGTAACGCTCCTCCAGGAGCTGCCCCGCTCGCGCCTCCATCCGCTCACCCGCGTGAAAGGCGCGAATGGCGAGCGTATTGGAAAAAGCCTCCTGACAGCAGCCGACGATGCGCTCGCCGGACTCCCGGGCCCTTGCGGAGAGACCGCGCAGCCTGCTCCGGTACAGACCGCTCGCAGCGGCCACCAGAATGCAGATTGCCGACATGCACAGCGTAAAACGTCTGTCCAGCGCGAAAAGTACAAAGAACGCGCCCAGAAGCCTCACCAGTATCCCCGCCAGCGTCGGCAGGAAGGATACGCACCAGCCGCACACGGTTCCCACATCGCCCTGTATCCGGCTGAGCAGGCTGCCTGTATGGTAGGCGCTGACCTTCTCATAGCTCCCCGTCAGGGCGGCGTGCAGAAATCGCTTCTGCAGCCGGATATCCAGCCTCGCCTCCAGAAGAGGCCCATATACTCTTATCAGAAAATAACAGGCGATCTGCGCGAGCATGACGAACAGCAATGCGACTCCATCCCTGTATATACCGTCCATACTCCCGGACGCGGCGCTGTCAATCACACGCCTGCAGAGCAGTGCAAACAGGACCCCCGCAAGGGAAGCGAGCGCCTGAAGCAGGGTCAGCACGCCGATCCCGGCGGCCCGGCCTCCCACAGCACTGCACAGCCATCCAAATGTCCCGTGTCCGCCTCTCTTCATCCGCGTCTCCCCCGCAGCCGCACATACGCAGCCTCCAGCCTCAGCCCGACGCGTCTGGGCAGACGAAGGCGGCACCAGAGCGTCACATAGAATCTGCAGGCCGGGGACCGCGGCGAAATCGTTCTCCCGCCTCTCGTAAAGGAAGTCACCACACCGACAATCTGTCGCCGCGCTACCCGCTCGGCGCGAAGCTGATGATCACCCATACACAGATAGCCATCCGTCCGCACTTCCACGATCCGATGCAGCACCCAGCTCCCGTCCCGCCTTCGGTAAAGCGGAATGTCATATTTTTTCAGCGCCCCCTTCGGTCGGTGCAGCGTCACACTGTCCCGGCCGCCGCGCAGCATGGGCCACATACTCCTGCCCGTCACTGTCAGGGTTACGCCCTCGCCACGCTGCAGACTCTCTTCTATCAGCGGACGAATCTCCTCCATCGTACAGAATCGCTTCATGGCTCCATACATCCCGCCTGCGCCAGCCGTTCCAGAAAAATCTTTACATCCCGAACCGCCTCCTCCTGCGTCACCTCATATTCGCAGGTCAGGGCGTCCACCAGATCTCTGCCGGACGCGCCGCCCTGGAGCTTTCGGAACAGCAGCGCACCGGACTCATTGAGCACAAGCATCCTGTTGAAATTCAATTCCGGTTTTCCCACGGCTATCACCACATATTCTCCCGCTATCTCTCTGAGCAGCAGGCCTTCTTTCATCTTCATTTTCTCATTCTCCTCATCGTCTCCCAGGAAAGCCGCGCCGCCGCGCGATCCGGGAGACACTCCATCTCATAGAGCGGAACCCTTTTGATCAGACTTTCCGTCATATCCAGGATACGCCCCATATCGACGGCGTCCACATCCCGGAGCGTCTGTCCCGGAATCGCATGAACAGCCTCCGCGCCGGACAGCGGCCTGATCACGTTTCGAGGTCCCTGCCGCAGAAAGCAGATTCCCCTCACCGGCACAGCCGCGTTTATACTGATTCCCGCGCTCCCGCACCAGGGCGTCCCACAGGCCGTCACGTCGCCGGAGTCAAAGCGCAGCACCGGCTTGTCGTCGTTCAGCACGCGCACACGCTCCTCTCCCAGATATTTCTCCCACAGTCCCGCATGCGTCGTCTTTCCCACGCCGCTGCGCCCGGAGAAAAGATACGCCTCCCCATCCGCCAGGACAGCGCAGGCGTGAAGCATCATCGCGCCGCGCGGAATGATTTTACGAAAGAAATCACTCCCACCGGAAATGTATTCCGCATCCTCCTCGCTCAGATACGGAGCTTTCGCGCGCAACGCCTCCGCAAAACCATGAACCTCAAAATCAACGCGGACGCTGTCCGAGCGATACGGCTCCGCCTGACGAAGCGTGCGCCCGGACGCCGCCATACGCACGCCAAAGCCGGCGATCTCGTATGTGAGAATCTCACCGCTCACAGTCCCATCGCCTCCAGTATATGATCCTGTCGAAGCGCCTCGCCTGTCCCGCTTTGCAGCTGCCTTAAATGAGCCAGTGTCGATTTTCTTCGCCGGAAGAGCCCCTCCCAGCATCGAATCGCCCAGGCCGCCGGGAGCAGAAGCGGCGTGCGGTCGACCGCCTTCAGATATCTTCTCATATAGGCCCGTTCCGGAAACAGATAGCCCCACAGGGCGCGCATCCGTATCTGTCGGCTTCCATTACTTCGCCCGCGCTTCACGCCCCCGCGCAGAATAATCGTACCCAGGTCGCGCTTCTCCATCCCATATACGCCGCCCTCCAGGACATAGCGTGTCACCGCCCGCAGCTCATCTTCCGACAATGTCGGCCTGTCCGCTCTGATCGGACGGACGTGAAACCAGACGCTGACCAGAGCCATCACCCGACGCAAAAACTGCTCCAGCTTCAGCTTCCTCAGCTCCCGGAAGACCCGATCCCAATCCATCTCCTCCCGGAATCTCTCCATACAGACCGCGACGTCGAGAAACATCCGGACGCCCGCGCCCGTCGCCTCAAAATGCTTCGCCATATGAAAAATCATATAGACAAAATGATACTCCGGCGTCAGGTAGCGCGTGCAGGGCAGCGCACCCTCCACCGTATGCTGAAAACTGTCCTTAAAATATTCTTCCGCATCAACCGAGTGCCAGTACCTGCCCTCTGACAGGCTGCTGTGCAGCTCGATCTCCACGACATTCCTGCGATAATTCCAGGTATTCCCCTCCTGATTGCCGAGGGAAAAACCAAGCTCCTCCAGCGCACGTCCCGCCGCGCGGTGATACTTCGGCGGCACAAGAATATCGATATCCGACATCGTTCTCAGCTCGCGCACCGGATAAAACTGCATCAGATAACAGCCCTTGAGCAGTATATGCGGAATCTTCTTCTGATTCAGCGCCGTCAGAATGCCATCCATCTCATACTGCTACCGCACCGCCAGAAAAATAGCCTCGTCGTAAGCCCTTCCGAACTCCTGCATCACCTGCGCGTCCGTAACAGTCTCCGGCGTACTCCGAAGATATCTGTACAGAATCGGTGCGACCGCGTGCGCTTTCGCCAGGCGGTACAGCCGTCTCCAGTCCAGATCGGATGGAAGCCGCAGATTATCCCGTTTTATAAACGCCGCAAGGGCGTCCAGCAATGCCTTTTCTTCTCTGTTCATATGAACCTCTTTTTCATGGATCTCCTTCTTATTCTACCATCCCGTATCCGGAGCCACAATGTAAAAAGTCTGAACTTTGTGTTAAATTCATGTGCATTGTTCTATGTTTCCGTACTATCCAGGGTCCGGACTATCCGCGCCGGATTGCCCGCAATCACGCAGCCCGGCGGAAATGTCCCGCTCACTACCGCGCCCGCGCCGACCACGCAGCCATCGCCCAGCACTGTGCCTTTCAGAATAATCGTGTTGCATCCGATGAAGCAGTCCCTGCCTATCCGAATCTCCTTCGCCAGAATGAGATCGCTGTCTCCGCCGCGCGGATCGCGCAGCATCCGATTCCGCAGTTCCGTTTCCGACGGATGAAAATCGTTGTCGAGAATCTTGCAGTTGCCCCCGATCGCGGTATTGTCGCCGATCTCAATCCCCCTGTGCGCGTAGATGGTCGCTCCGGAGATCCCCACTCCGCTGCCGATCCGGATATAAGCCTCCGGCGCGCGCGTGACAATGATCGTGCGCGAGTACAGACCGACCAGATTCGAGAGGAAGGACGACTTGACCGTCACATCGTCACCGATCGTGATCTCAGCCCCTTTTTTATTGTAGATCACCGGGCAGCCCTTCAGCAGGAGGTTTCTGCCGTAAGGGATGTGCAGCAGTTTCAGTATGATTTTATAGTAGTTTGAATTCATATCGGTTTCCTCTCCCCTCTAGTCAGGCCTCAGAGCAGGTCTTTCACCAGCAGAGCCAGACCGAATAATAAATGGATTCCAAACAGGGCGATTGTCGCCCAGGTCTTTTTATCCTTGTCCATCCTTATCATTTCTGAAAAACAGCCGGTGTATGTCAGTGTAAACACAATAATCCAGCAATTTCTGAAATTCAAGTCTCCTATCTGTTTCCCCGTCTGGTAAAGACAGGAAATATATAAGAAAGATACAAGCGCATAGATCCCCGTCATCTTCCAGAAGGTCATAAATTTCAGCTTCCTGCGATTGACCAGCAGGAAAACAATCGGTGCAAAATAGGCAAACAATATACTAAGCCATACATTACTGACACACAGATTCCATGCTTTCATCCAGCCAATTGCAACGGAACTCGATCCATCTATCCCTGACAGCACCGGCTGATCCGTTACGGTTCTGCTGAATGCATACTGAGCAATGATAACAATGCCGCTTATTATCAACGGCCAGATATCTTTTAGAACATTTATAATAAGTCTGCCAAAGGCATTCGCATGATGCAAAACATCCAGTTCCTTTACCCGGACAACAAGATAATAAATTCCCATTGCCGGAATGAACGCCATCGCAAATACAGGTTTCGCAAGACAGCTGAGGAACAGCGCAGTCGCAATCCCTGTCTGCTTTTTCAGCGTCTTTTCTCCACAAATATACTGCCAGGTCAGCAGAACCACCAATATAATAAACGGCTTGACAAATGCCTGCGTCGGAGAAATATAACCATTACCCGATGAATAGCCCGGCCTTATCGAGTATGTAAATATCGGCTGAACCACATTCACGAGCATCGCCGCAGCCATACAGATAAACGCTTTATACCTGTCGCATATCCGTGTCTGTCCGTAAACAATGTAACTGATCAGCTTCTCCGTAAGGATCAGTGTTGCCAGCTGTGACAGACCCAGCACAACGGCTCCCGCGAACTGTGTGGTGACTGAAAATACCACACTAATCATAATTACCGCATAATGATACAAAGGGTAGATGATGCTTTGCTCCCCTGTTTTCATCAACTCCGCCATCAGGTTATGCGCGTAATAATCGCCAGTATTATCAATCACGCACTGTTTATAATAGAAGATAAACCAGAATGCAAGCCACAGGATATAGATGACAGGTTTAAATGCTTTGTGCTGCACAAAATTGATCAGAGATTTCTCTTCTCGTCGGGCTTGTTCAGCATATTTCTTTACTAAATTTTGTTGTTCAGAATACCCCCCCCCAGAGCTCAGCTTCATCCGCTCAGGATGAACATTCACCATAGTTTTCATACCTGTTATCTTCCTCCACCTGTTTCCAACAGCATCTTTAATAAAAACATTCACTTTTGAAAATTTTCATATTCTCATTTACTCACTAATGTTTCTGACAACAAGCAAGCCTCCGCCACCTATCCATAACTACATCGTGGTCCGGAAAAATTATATCCTCTGTTTTATTCTTTTTGTGATCCACACGTTTCATTTTATTTGGATAATTAGGCCCAGTAATTCTATATCTCATAGAATTAATTTTTCTAATGCAATACAATACTGCATCATGAAAACATAAATTTTTTATCTCCTCTGGACGAAGCCCCCCTCACGTTTCCATAACTCTATCATTTTTTGTGCCTGTTCATCCGGCAACGAGCTGTCATATCCACTCACTTTAATCGTTTTGAAATAGTGATAAAGGCAGTGAAAAACAACATATTTCAGATATGCGATATCCTTATGCGTCGCAAAATAAGGCTTCCGGGATGTTTCTTTAACCAGCTCACTATAAACGAAAGCCTTTACATAATACATTTTTAACACACTCCATGTATGACTGCCCGATATCGGATTCACCCTCTGCAAATAAAAATGAATCTCTGGATCTGCAACTATTCGACTGGTTCTGGAAAAAGCTTTAAACCTGTACGCTGTTTCTATATCCATTTCTCTGTATTCCGCAAAATAGACACCAGCTCCAACCAAATACGCTCTTCTGTAAATACAAGTCCAAAACTCATTCAATGGTATATGATTTCTGATCTGTGATATGGCTTCAGGATATGATATCTGGACAGCATCACCCAAATCCAGACTTGTTTTGCTTTTCGCAGTATAAACAATATCAATTCCATTTTTATCATATTGATACAACTTATCAAGAATTTCCTGCCCTATACTGCCCGGCAGCAGCATATCGTCTTGATCCAAAAATATCAGCCAGTCCGAAGTCGCTGCCCCGATTCCTCTGTTTCTGGCGAATCCAGTACCACGATTTTCCTGCCTGATGAGACGAATGTTTGGATTACTGCCCGCAAATGCCTGAACAATTTCCGCAGTCCGATCCGTTGAGCCGTCATCGACAATAATCAGCTCGATGGGCATCGGCTGAAGCAGGACAGAATGAATCATCGCCTCGATGAAATTTTCTGCATTGTAAGCAGGCGTTATAATACTTAACTCCATTCCTATACTCCCTCGCGTCATCTTTGCAAAAGACCTTTTACAAATTTAAAAGCCTCGTCAAACTCCCCTGCCCTGAAAAATATTGCCAAAAATAGCACGTCGGAAAGCATCAGTGCAATGATCCCTTTCAGCAAGAATCCCAGGATGCCGCCCAGCGTAACGTAACTGCATACATAAACGGAAACGATGCATACTAACACTGCCACGGCAGCATATCTGAACAACTCCAGAACATATCCGGGAAGATCTTTCTTCTCAAATATAACGGTAAATATGTTATAGAGTTCCCATGGGACGCTCAGTACCAGCATACTTATTATTGTCGAAAGTATGATTTCATAAATTCCAATTACTCTGACCATTATTAAATTCAGGGTCAGATTCAGCAATGCAGCAAATAACGGGCGGAGCCGATCCTGATGCCAGATCCCTCCCGCATCTTTGAAGACGCCTAAAATCTTATCCATGACAATAACATAAAAGTAAATCACAAACAGAATGACCATTCCAAATGGTAAAAGCAAATCCTCACCCGTCCACATAATCATGAAATGCTGATACAGGCAAATCAGTCCGGCAGCGCATACTGTAACTACCCAATTCAACAAAAAAGTAAATTTCTTTAGGTCCGATAAATTTTTCTCCTTACTTTCCGTGGCAAGACTGTTGCCAAATCCGGCCCTGCATGAGTCGAAAACAACATTTGACAGGGCAAGCGGAAGCGACATGACATAATAATAATAATTCTGATATATTGCAAGCGATGTGAGTCCCAAAAAAGCGGATATTACAAGTGTGTCTGCATTGGAATTGACTATGCTTCCTATTTTCTGGGTAAAAAGATCCCGGATTCTCGCATTGATGTCTTTCACATCCGCTTTAGGCAGTTTATTCCGCGCTCTGTACTGCGGGTACATCTTGTCGACTACACATGCAGTTACAATATTATTTATAATCTGTGAAGACAGCATAACAATCACATACGCGTAATAACTTTCAAAAATGATTAAAGCAAGTATTTGAAAGACATATTTTAATGTATTTGTCACTATGGCAATTTTGCTTAAAACGTCTCTTCTCTGGAAAGCGTTCAGCAGAGAATTCTTATAGGCAAACAACCAGTATGTAAGCACCGTTGAAGCCAGATTTATGCCATACAAGGTATAAATATTAATATCTTCCGGCACGGAACCGCTAATCAGTTTAGGGAGAAACGGAATCAGCATGACTCCCAGCAGGCATACAACAAGACCTATAATTCTATAATAAATCTTATACATGCGCATAAGCGCACAGATCTTTTCCGTATCATCCTCAGCTATGGGCTTGTACATGCTGTAAACCATTGCCGTTCCCACACCCAGCTCCGTCAGATTAAGAACCTGCAAAATAGAAGTGAACAGACTGTTCAGACCTAAATACTGCACTCCCAGTGTATACAGCATGACAGTACGCATACAGAACGGAACCAGAACTGTATATATGTTAGAGATTGTCCCAAAAATTATTCCCTTTTTGCGTTTGCGGTTCTTTGTATCTTCATGAGAATCCTCTCTTGTGAGAAGCTACTGCCCTGCATACGTAGCGCCCAAGTTTACATGGCATACTGTCGGAAAAGTATTTTCGGTACAATTTCTCAAATGAATACCTGTCTATATTCTTCTCAATGTACTTCCGATTCCAATTGTACCAGGCGTTATGATACATACCATCATTACTGACGGCTTTTACATCTGGAATTTTTGTCCATTTTCCCCGTGATGAAATGATCTGGAAAAACTGTTCTCCCTTATCCGAATGTACAATAACAAGAGAAGTTCCCCTATCATCCATATCCCTTATAACCTTTCCCCCATCCCAGAAATCACCGAGCGTTATATCTGCGCATCGATGCAAACCCTTAAAATTACACTCATAACAGCTCTTTCACAGATAAACATGTCTTAGAAATCCACGCAGGAATAGATCCTGGTTAACAGACTCAACATAACTATTGTCCTCATACTGTATTTTCAGAGAAAACTTTCTCCACCCATATGTTTTATCGCGCATTGATACTTTAAGCGGCACAAAACCACCATCGCTCTTTTTTCTGTACTCAATATATTTGCCCCACATCTTTGGGCTGCATACCCCATGGCACAGGATATCTACAGACAGTAGTTTTTCTCGGGAAACTCGCTCTCCCAGATAATTATCCAACGCAGCCAGCTGACAGGGGGTTCCGGAATATAAGACCCACTTTCCGGCTTTCAGATTCTCGCGAGTTTCCCCAAACGTATCTCCCACATCGCTTTGTACATATTTTGAGCCGCACAACTCCGCCAGACCCCGAAAATCATATGCCGCCTTATGGAGAACCTTCGTGAAATCAGAGCTATAAGCAGCTCCGTATACTACGCCTCCCCGGCTCAGTACCTCAGACGCCAATAAATAAAATGCTCCCCCGGAAGAACTGTTATTTAATACAGACTCGTCGTAACACTGTAAGCCATATCCCATACTGTTTTCATGAAGCACCGGCTTCTGCAATATGGGGCAGATTTTCTGACAAAGGTGACATTGCGTGCATAAAGCCTCATCTATTTCAGGATAGCAAAATCCCATTTTATCTTCTTTCATTGAGATTGCTGTATGGGGGCAAGTACTCGCACAGGCTCCACATCCAACGCATCTGTCTCCGACATCGTAAATCATGATATCACCTTGTTATCATTGTCCAGATACTTCACAAGAATTTGCGCCGCGCTTTTCGCCTGCATAATATACTCCGGGATATAATTTTCGAGTCGGCTTCTAATAA
>JAJQCB010000088.1 GCA_021203005.1 Clostridiales bacterium
CTGAGGACGGGATCTCCTTTTACCGGAGTGTCAACGGCGTGTGGCTGACAAAGGCAGTTCCGGTGAAATATCTTGAGAAAATGAGTACAAAGGAGTCAAGATCATGCTGTCGGAACCAATTATCACTATCTTCTGAAAGAATTATATAAAACGATAGCACCGGAAGAATCAAATAATAGAATAATGATACATAGCTCACATGACCGAAACTCATGTGGGCCTTTTTTGATTGGAGGTGATGAAACAATTGGAGCAGGGTTCACGGTATGGACCGCCGGTGGAGAGGAAAGTGGACGGATCGCTGTATGAGATGACTCCCAGTCAGCAGAGGCAGGCAGCAAAAATGATTCAGAAATATTGCTGTAATTGTGAGAAAGGGAACTGTATCCTGCTGGATGATGGAGACGAGCATACCTGTCCGCAGCGGATTTCCTATACGATTGGCTGCCGGTGGTTTCGTAATGCAGTGCTGCCGACATTTCCGGAATTGGAAGCGGAAATTTTCAAAGATATTACGCTGAGAAGGTGCGTAAAGTGCGGTGCAGGGTTTGTCCCCGGATCGAACAGGAACAAGTATTGTCCGGTCTGTGCGGCAGCGGTAAGAAGGGAACAGGACCGGGAACGGAAGTGGAGCAAAAGGCACACTGTCCGCAATTAGGGGCTGAAAAACCCTGATTTTATAAGGAAAAAATGACAGTAAAAGCGGCATTCATGGAGACTTTATCCAGAATGTCTTTTTTTGCGTTTCTAAATGCGGACAGAACAAAAAATGATGATATGGAGGATACGGAATGAAAATGAATCAGGTGAAAACTTTGCTGACGGTAGTTGCAGTTTTTGACATGGTCTACGTTGGTGTTGTCGTTGCGGAGGACATCATTTGTCACATTAAAAAGCTGAGGAAAAAGAAACAGAAGACGACTCTTACGGAAATAGAGGAAGATGACGAAGACGATCTTGATTATGAATGGCTGGATGAGGAAGACGAGGAATATGACGATGGTGATGCAGAGGGGATGGTGATGTGATATGCGACTTGTAATCGCGGAGAAACCTTCCGTTGCCCAGAGTATTGCGAGGGTGCTGGGAGCGAAGAAACGGGGAGACGGATATGTCGAGGGCAATGGGTATCTGGTGAGCTGGTGCGTCGGCCATCTGGTGGAATTGGCGGAACCGGATGCTTACGATCCACGCTATAAAAAGTGGTCAAAAGAAGATCTGCCGATTCTTCCCGCGGAATGGAAATACAAGGTGTCTTCCGGTACCAGGAAACAGTTTGACATCCTGAAACAGCTGATGAACCGGAAGGATGTCACGGAGATTATCTGTGCGACAGATGCTGGACGCGAGGGAGAACTGATCTTCCGCCTGGTTTATCATCAGTGTGGATGTAAAAAGCCATTCTTAAGGCTCTGGATTTCCAGTATGGAGGACAGCGCCATCCGGGATGGTTTTGCCAGCCTGAAACCGGGAAGTGAATATGACCGCTTATATGAAGCCGCCCTATGCCGGGAGCGCGCCGACTGGATTGTCGGAATGAACGCTACCCGGCTTTTTTCTGTCCTTTACGGCCGGACGCTTCATGTGGGGAGGGTGGTTTCGCCTACTCTGGCGATGGCTGTGCTGCGCGAGGCGGAGATCGATGCTTTCCAGCCGGAGAAATTCTATACGGTTAACCTTATCCTGGAGAATGATGTGACGGCTGCAAGTGGAAGGATTAAGGAGAAGCCGGATGCGGAAGCACTCTCTGGTTCCTGTGCCGGCGGTACAGCTGTCGTTACGAAATGTGAACGTAAAGAGAAAAGCGAAAAGGCTCCGGCGCTGTATGATCTGACCAGCCTTCAGCGGGACGCCAACCGGATTCTGGGATTTACAGCACAGCAGACGCTGGATTACACACAGTCCCTTTATGAGAAGAAGCTGGTCACCTATCCCCGGACGGACAGCCGGTATCTGACGGATGATATGGAGGAAAAGGTACCTGCTCTGGCTGGTGTGGCTGCAAAGCTGACCGGAAAGGTTGTGCCGGATGGGATTGCGGTAAAACCGGTGATTAACAGTAAAAAGGTCAGCGATCACCATGCGATTATTCCTACCATGAGTGCAGAACAGGCAGATTTATCTGCACTCCCTCCAGGGGAACGGGAAATTTTTCATCTGATAGCGACCAGGGTGCTTGCATCTGTCGCGCCGCCATACCGATATGCAGAGACCGTTGCGGAGTTCCAGTGTGCAGAAGAAATCTTTACCGTGAAAGGAAAAACCGTATTGGATACCGGTTGGAAGGCAATAGAAAAACCGGGTAAAACAGACAAAGCGGACAAAGCAGAACCCCCGCTTCCGGCCATGAAGGTGGGAGACAGTTTCCCAGTACGATCTGCAGAAACGAAAGAGGGGCAGACCAAACCGAAGGCTCATTATACGGAGGACACCCTTCTTTCGGCCATGGAGAGAGCAGGTGCGGATGAAATGCCGGATGAAGTGGAACGCAAGGGGATTGGGACTCCAGCCACCCGTGCTGGTATTATCGAGCGTTTAGTGACGAGGGGTTTCCTGGAGCGGAAAGGCGATAAGAAGGCCAAGAACCTGATTCCTACTGAGAAAGGTGCCGCCCTGATCACGATCCTGCCGGAACAGCTCCAGTCTGCATCCATGACAGCGGACTGGGAGGAAAAACTGTTAAAGATCGAGCGTGGGGAGTATTCTCCGGAATCTTTTATGACCGAGATCAATGCAATGGTATCGGATCTGGTAGATAACTATCAGGTGGTAAAGGACGCTGCTGTGATCATGCCGGATACAGGGAAATCACTGGGGAAATGCCCGATCTGCGGCGCGGATGTGGTAGAGCGGCCAAAGTCCTGGTCCTGTTCTGGCCGTGACTGCAGCTTTGTACTCTGGAAGAATAACCGGTATTTTGAAGCGATTGGGAAGCACTTGAGTGAGAGTGTTGCCAGGAAACTCCTGAAAAATGGTTCCATTCGCATGAAGGACTGTTATTCCAGGCGGCTGGATAAGAATTTTGACGCCACGATTTTCATGGCGTTTGATGAAAACGGCAGGGTACAGTTCCAGATGGAGAAAGGGGGAACGAGATGAATATTCAGGCGTGGGATGAGGTACACGGAGCGAAAAACCAGGAGAACCTGCAGGCTTTTCTGGAGAGCCAGACCGACAGCTATGCGATTTTGCAGCTGAAGCGGACGGACGAGACGACAAGTGACCGTTTTATGAATTATACCTGGCTGGCAAAGCAGGGCAGGGAGCCGGAGGTTGATCATTACGCAGTGGTATACACAGGCAGTCTCCCGGCAGGCACCAGTCTGGATGATCTTTATATGAAATTCAATATTGACCATCCTGCGGATTATACCGGACATTCGCTTTCCGTCAGCGACATCGTGGCGCTGAAACAGGCTGGTGTTGTAACCTGTTATTATGTGGACAGCATCGGCTTCCGGGAGCTTCCCCATTTTCACCCGGAAAACCATTTGAAAAATGTAGAAATGGCAATGGAGGATGACTATTCCATGCTGGACGGCATCCTGAATAATGGAAGGAAAGAAGCTGTCATTGAGGAGCGGTCTTCCGTTCTGGAAAAGCTGAAAAATATGCCGAAACCGGAAATGCCGATGAAGCAGGTAAAACAAAGAGAGGAAAGAGGTCTGGAATGAATTTCACAGGGAAGGAACTGACACTGATGATGCTCTACAGTCCCGGCACACGCCGGGGACTGATAGCGGCATTAAATATCATGCGTGGGGAACTGACAAAATCGGAATGTCAGCTGCGTATTCTCACAGATTCTGTACTGGATAAACTGGAAAAGATTACGGATGAGGAGTTCGATGCACTTCCCCTTTATCCGGATATTGACCCGTAAGGAAGGAGGAGGCGGATATGCCTGCAAAAATTGAATATTACAGCGCGATGGCCGAGGATACCACCGCCGGACTGACAAGAAGCCGGGAGCGGTGGACGGCTTTCCTTAGAACTGCCGGCCGCATGAGCAAATATTCGTTTGAAGACCAGATGATGATCTTTGCCCAGCGTCCGGATGCTACGGCCTGCGCTGCGTATGATTTGTGGAACGATACCATGCGGCGTTATGTGAAGCGCGGTTCCAGTGGTATCGCTCTGATTGATAACAGTGGAGACTATCCGCGGCTTCGTTATGTCTTTGATGTTGCGGACACCGGGGAACGGAAAAATTCCCGCGATGTTAATCTCTGGCGGTTGGAGGATGAGTATGTGCGGCCGGTACAGGAAGCACTGTCTGCGGTATTTGATGTGTCTTCAGCAGCATCGTTTGATGTGCAGATCGAAAATATTGCCAGCTGGATGGCGATTGACTACTGGCAGGATCATGAGGATGAATTTGCCGATATGGTTGCGGACAGCTTTCTGGAGGAGTATGATGAAGACAACAGGAGGATGTCCTTCCTCAACGCAGCGACGCCAAGCATCAAATATGAGATTTTAAGCCGCTGTGTGGAAAATCCTGATGATTATTTTGAAGCAGATGATTTTTCAGCGATCTTCGATTATAATACCCGGAAAGCTGTCAATGCCCTGGGGACGGCGGTCAGCGAGGTATCCGGGCAGATCTTCCGGGAAATTGAAATCACGATCCGCAGCTATGAACGCAGCAGACGCATGGAAAGGAGCAGAGACTATGGAACTGACTTACAGACAGAACGGGGATTACCAGATCCCGAATATCACACTGAAAGAGACCAGCCAGGAGCCGCTGGGCAAGTACGGCAGGATGCGCCGGGCATTCCTGAAAGAGTACCGTCCGATCCTGTACAGCGACCTGTCGATGACCGAGCAGCTGTTCCTGCATCTGAGGGAGATCGACGAGACGGCACACCGGAGGGTAGATCAGCTGATGGAAGAATTGCTGCAGAAGAACCCGGCACCGGACAAAATGATGCAGCAGATGGCCTGGGTGCAGCATATGAACAGCCTGAAAGCACAGGCAGAGGAGATCGTACTGACAGAGCTGGTTTACAACTGACTCTGTTCTTTCCTTCAGAAGCAGAACAAATAGAAGCAATCGATAATGCAGCGGAGAGCGAAATGCCCTCCGCTTTTTCTTTTTCACAGGAAGACATTGACCATGTCCTGAGATTGGGCGGAAGGAATGAACACAGCCGTCAGATGGTTGCGGCAGAATTTATGCAGGGAAGTTCTCTGGAACAGATCATAGATGTTTTGCGGATTGAATACCGGGGAGGCCAGGGACTTCTGACAGACCATGGCAGGCTTTCTGCCTGGTTCGATGGGGAAGGCATCCGGCTTGCACAGGGCGACCGGGTTCAAGACGCTGCGCCGGTACAGTTTATTCCATGGCAGGAGGCTGTTGCCCGTATCGGTGAGCTGTTGGATGAAGGAAAATATGCTACCAATGTAGAACTGGCGGAAACCGCAGGACATTATCGGTTGGAACTGGTTCGGGCGGTCTGGTATATGCGGCATGATTTTTCGGAGTCGGCTGCTGACCGGCATCTTCTTCCTTCGCTGGAAGCATATATTGGCGGTGGATACCCGGCGGAAGAAAGACGGCTGGCGGATGCCCTGACTGATCCGAAGATTCTGGCAGATGTAACGCGGGATATGGAAATATTTTCTCGGGTTTATGCGCTGGAAAGAGGTGTACTCCGTTTCCATTATCATCATATCCCGGAGATGATAGCTGGGCTTCATGCCCTGGCAAAACCGTGGAAAGAATATACTTCCGATATGGCAGAGGTGCCAAAGGCAGGACATTTCATCACGGATGATGAGATCGATGAGGCGATGTCCAGCGGAAGCCATATGGCTGGCGGTAAAAACCGGATTTATACTTTTTTCTCTGAGCCGCATAGCACAAAGGAGCAGGCAGATTTCCTTAGGGAAGAATATGGTACGGGTGGATTCAGCGGAGCCTTTTCCAACAGTTCTTACAGTTTTATGGATTATGAGGGGAAGGGAATCCGGCTGAGTAAGGAAGGTTTTGCAGAAGTAACGCTCTCATGGAATCAGGCTGCAAAACGGGTGGATTCGTTGATCCGGTCAGGCCGGTATTTTACGGAGAAAGAAAAAGCAAAGATTGAGCAAGAGCAGGTACAGGAAGTACCTGTCGAAGCTGTGCAAGAGGTATCAACCGCTGAGGAGTCCGTGAATGAAACAAGCCAGGCTGATGCGGTGATGGGCGCCATGGAACCACAGACAGAGGATGCTTTCCGTGGAACGCCCACTCCGGAAGACCGTTTCCATGTGGTGGAGGTGGACTGGTATCCTGGACGGCAAGCGTATTCGATCTGGGATGATCAGACTGGTGGTTATTATGTAGATGCCGATGGTGTAACCACCGATTTTGCCAACCGGTGGAATGCGGAGGAATACCGCGATGAACTGATAGAAAAAGCTCGTGAAGCGGCTGCACGTTCTTCGCTGGAACGGGCAAAAGACCTGATTGACCAGTATTGTATGGAGGAGTTCAGTGTCCCTGCGGATTTCGATGATATGGCCAAAATCGGGATCGGTTATACGACCATTTCCGATGAAGAAATCCCGATTGAAGCAAGTGTAGATCTGGTGGAGTTCAGGATAGAACGCTATCTGAATGATAAACTGTTTGACATCAGGCAGTATGACTCTCTGGAAGCGTTGATTTCCGGGGAACTGGTACATCTGGATTTCAATGAGCTGATGGATGCGACAGATGATGAAATCGCAGAGTCTCTTATAGAGACCCCTGAGCCGGTAAATGAGCCGGAAAATCAGACAGAGAATCCGTCCGCAGAAGGATCAATCTCTGAAACGGGCGCACCGGCAGAACCGGAAATCCCTGCCCAGAACTTCCACATCACGGATGACCACCTGGGGGAAGGCGGGCCAAAGCAGAAATATGCGATGAATGTGGCGGCAATCCGCACTTTGCAGACATTGGAAGCAGAAAACCGCAATGCCACGCCGGAGGAACAGGAAATTCTTGCCAGATATGTCGGCTGGGGCAGTCTGGCAGATGCTTTTGATCCGAATAAGCCTGCATGGGCGCAGGAATACCGCGAGCTGAAAGGTTTGCTCACGGAGGAGGAATATGCCGCTGCCCGTGCCAGTACGTTAAATGCGCATTACACCAGTCCTGCCGTGATCCGGGCCATCTATGATGCGGTCGGAGAGATGGGTTTTACCACTGGAAATATCCTGGAGCCATCCATGGGTGTCGGCAACTTTTTCGGATTGATGCCGGAGCGTATGCAGGGAAGCCGGCTGTATGGTGTAGAACTGGATTCCATCTCCGGACGTATTGCTCAGAAACTCTATCCAAACGCCGATATTACGGTGGCAGGTTTTGAGACCACTGACCGGCGTGATTTTTATGACCTGGCTGTAGGGAATGTACCATTCGGTGATTACCGCGTGAACGACAAGCCTTACAATAAGCTGGGTTTTTCTATTCATAACTACTTTTTTGCCAAAGCCTTAGATCAGGTGCGTCCCGGTGGGGTGGTAGCTTTTGTCACCAGCCGTTATACGATGGACGCAAAATCTCCGGATGTGCGGAAATATCTGGCACAGAAAGCGGAACTTCTGGGAGCGATCCGGCTTCCGAACAATGCGTTCCGTGCCAATGCCGGTACAGATGTGGTATCAGATATTATTTTCCTGCAGAAACGGGAAACATCGATCGACATTGAGCCGGACTGGGTGCATCTGGGGGTAACTCCGGCCGGATTTGCTATCAACAGCTATTTCATCGACCATCCGGAGATGGTGATGGGCGAGCTGACTTCTGAGAGCACACAGTATGGGCGTGAGGAATGTACTGTCGCTCCTATCCCCGGTGTGGATCTGGCAGAACAGCTGCAGGAAGCCGTCTCTCATATCCATGGCAGGTATCAGGCAGTGGAAATATCCATGGAGGAGGGTTTTTCACAGGAGGAAAGCTCTGAGATGCTTCCTGCTGATCCGTCTGTAAAGAATTTCTCTTTTACAGCGGTAGATGGTGAGGTGTATTTCCGGGAAGATTCCGTGATGCGCCATGTAACGATGAACGATACGGCAAAACAGCGTGCTTTGGGCATGATTTCCCTGCGGCAGACGGTAAATGAACTGATCGAATATCAGCTGCAGGACTACCCGGATGAAAGGATCGCGGCGAAGCAGAAGGAACTGGAAACCGCTTATGATCATTTTACCGCGGACTATGGACTTCTGAATTCCCGTGCCAATGCGAAGGTATTCGGGGACGATTCTTCCTACTATCTGCTTTGCTCTTTGGAGGATGTGGATGAGGACGGAAAGCTGATCGGGAAGGCGGATATGTTCACGAAGCGGACGATCCGTCCGGATCACAGTGTAACCAGTGTGGATACGCCGGTGGAGGCGCTTGCTGTCTCCATTGGAGAACAGGGAGGGATTGACCTTCCCTTTATGGCAGAGATGCTTGGTACGCCAGGCGAATATAGCCAGATCATCGAAGAATTGTCCGGAGTGATTTTCCGTGATCCACTGGAAGCATCCGATGAAGATGTGACCAGGGGGTGGCATACTGCGGACGATTATCTGTCCGGCGATGTCCGGGCAAAGCTGCAGGTGGCGAGGCTGGCGGCAAAGAGTGACCCTGATTATGATGTGAATGTGTCAGCACTGGAAAAGGCACAGCCGAAAGACCTGGATGCTTCCGAGATCGATGTGCGCCTGGGCGCTACCTGGATTAACAAAAGTTATATTCAGCAGTTTATGGAACAAACCTTTGAGACGCCCTTTTATATGCGGAGAAGTATTGAGGTGAAATTCTCCCCGTTGACCGCAGAATGGCAGATCACCGGCAAGACCATCCCGAACCGGCACGATGTGGCGGCTTATGTGACTTACGGCACAGACCGGGCGAACGCCTACCGGATACTGGAGGAGACACTGAACCTGAAGGATATCCGGATTTATGATACGGTGGAGGATGCGGACGGCAAGCAGAAACGGGTCCTGAATAAGAAAGAGACCACGCTTGCCCAGCAGAAGCAGCAGGCAATCAAAGATGCCTTCCAGGACTGGGTGTGGAAAGACCCGCGCCGCCGGGAGGACCTCTGTCAGAAGTACAATGAACTTTTTAACTCTACGAGGCCCCGTGAATATGATGGCTCCCATATCCATTTTGTGGGTATGAATCCGGAAATCAACCTGCGGGAGCATCAGAAGAACGCGATTGCGCATGTATTATATGGCGGCAATACGCTGCTGGCACATGAAGTGGGCGCAGGCAAGACCTTTGAGATGGCGGCATCCGCGATGGAAAGCAAACGGCTCGGTTTATGCCAGAAGTCGCTTTTTGTGGTGCCGAACCATCTGACTACGCAGTGGTCCAATGAGTTTTTACGGCTTTATCCCAGCGCAAAGCTTCTGGTGGCGACCCGTAAGGACTTTGAAACATCGCGGCGAAAGAAGTTCTGTGCCCGTATTGCAACCGGTGATTATGATGCCGTTATTATCGGCCACAGCCAGTTTGAGAAAATCCCGGTCTCTGCGGAACGGCAGAAACGGGAACTTCAGGCACAGATTGATGATATCGAGGATGCGATTGCATCCTTAAAACATGAGAGGGGCGAAAACTTTACCATCAAACAGATGGAAAAAACGCGCCGGTCACTCCAGGCAAGGCTGGACAAGCTGACCAGCACCGACCGGAAAGACGATGTGGTAACTTTTGAGCAGCTGGGTGTGGACCGGCTCTTTGTAGATGAGTCACACAGCTATAAAAACCTGTTTTTGTACACCAAGATGAGGAATGTGGCTGGTCTTTCGACTTCGGAGGCACAGAAATCCTCAGACATGTATATGAAATGCCGGTATCTGGATGAGATCACTGGCGGGCGCGGGGTTGTGTTTGCCACCGGTACGCCGGTCAGTAACAGTATGACGGAACTTTACACGGTCATGCGGTATCTCCAGTATAGCACCCTGCAGAAAAAGGGACTGACCCACTTTGACAGCTGGGCATCGACCTTCGGGGAGACCCAGACCGCCATAGAATTGGCGCCAGAGGGCTACACTTATTCAAGACGAAAAAGTGTGCTCTTCTAAACTGAAAAAATACATAGGGAAGGAGGTAATGCAAAATGTCAAAAAGACAAGCAAAATCAAGGGTTACAGCACTCTACGAGCGGTTGTCACGGGACGATGATCTTGTGGGTGAATCGAACTCTATCACGAATCAAAAACAGTATCTGGAAGACTATGCCCGCAAAAACGGGTTCTCTGCCGTCCGGCATTTTACAGATATGTAGACCGAGAAATTGATACAAGGGTATGAAAAATTAAAATGTGCGG
>JAJQCB010000024.1 GCA_021203005.1 Clostridiales bacterium
TTTATTATTCCGAGGAGCTGGCACAGAAGATTTACGCTTCCTGCGACGCCTTTCTGATGCCCTCTCTGTTTGAACCCTGCGGGTTAAGCCAGCTGATGTCGATGCGTTACGGCACTGTGCCTCTGGTTCGCGAGACCGGCGGACTGAAGGATACCGTGGAGCCTTACAATGAGTTTGAACATACCGGCACCGGATTTTCGTTCCATAATTACAATGCACATGAGATGCTCTATATGATCCGTTATGCATGCAAGGTTTTCAGCCAGACTCCGGAGGAATGGCTGGATATCATCCGCAGAGATATGGAGCAGGATTTCTCCTGGGAAGTGTCCTGTGAGCGGTACAGCCTGCTCTATGACGCGCTGATCGCGGAAGAGGAAAAGCGTACCCGGGAGGAGGAGAGAATACGCCGGGAGCAGGAGCAGAAAGAGCAGCAGCGCCGGGAGGAAGAGATGATGCTCCGCATCCGCCTGGAAAAAGAGATGCAGGAGACGGCAGAGGCAGAGCAGAAAGCCGCGGAGGAAAAAGCCGCTGCGGAGGCAAAGCGGAAAGCCGCAGAGGCAAAGCGGAAAGCCGCGAAGAAACAGACGGCGGCGAAAGCAAAGCGGAAGCCGGCATCGAAGACCGCAAGCACTTCGTCAGAATCAATGTCCAAGACTTCTGCCGGAGATAAAAAAGAGTAGCTGTTTTAATAGCAGATTTTATCTTCCTCACGGGAATAGTAATAAGCGTGGTCGGATAGAAATTCTTCTGCTGATACCTGCGTTTCGTTGACTTCCTGTACCATTTCAGAGAAATCCTGGATCCGGTCATTTTTTGTGGCAGGAACCAGGATGATCTCATGTATACTGCTCGGAAGCAGGTAGAAATCGGTCTGGAACTGTTCGGCGTAGGAGCGGATCAGATTGTCATACAGCAGGCAGGCGGCGCCGAACATATTCTGCTTGTTGGTGAGCACATACATCGGATAGAGCGGATCGTCGGGGACGACTACCGTCGGATAGCCTGAATCCGGCAGGATATCCCTAAGCAGGCTGTTCATATTGTGCAGCTGCGGCTCCAGAAGCCGTCTGGAGTTTTCCAATGCCAGCGGATAAAGAGTCTGTGCTGTCTGATTCCATAGGTCCAGATGCGAATTGCGGATCAGAATCGTAGCGTTTCCGACTTTCGGGTCAATCGGGAAATAACAGTAAAATACGATGGCCAGATCCAGGAACGGGATATGCGGCACTTCTTTTAACAGCTGCCTGTTTTTTTCATAGTGAACCAGCTTCAGGACAATCCTTGGCCTGGTCCTCTTGAAGTCTGTGAAAAAGCGGACGTCAATATGTTCGTCTGTCCTGTTCTCGCGATAATGCTCCATGAGACGCTCATAGGCAGCCGGAAAGCTGTTTTCATTGCGATAGTATTCGTAATAATAATTGAGATAGATTGTCGGTGCGATGTTGACATCGTTTTCCAGAATGACAAGACCGTCCAGGTAGGTTCCGTTGTTTTTGCAGACGGACTGGATGGAAATCTGTTTCGGGTCTGGTATGTCCTCAGATAAGCGGTTTAATACCGCTTTTTTAAATGTCTCATATGTCATAGATGATCTTTAAGATCGGTAAAAGATATTCGGATAGTGGGATGATATCACAGGGAAGATGAATTTGCAAGTTTTTTTCTTGCGAAACAGAAAAGAGTTGATTATACTGTAGGACAGATTGAGTTTTGGGAGGGCAAATATGCTGGCAGCTTATTGGAGAAAAACCGGTTGGAAACGATTCTGTGTGATGGTGATCGGCAATATTTTCGTGGGGATAGGGCTTGGCCTGTTTAAAATGTCCTCGATGGGAAACGCGCCGTATGACGGCATGAATATGGCAATCTCTGCCATGGCCGGAATCTATTATCCGACGTTTCAGGTGCTGATGAATATAGCTCTTTTCGTGGTGCAGTTTATCGCGGGACGAAAATTAATTGGCTTTGGTACGATTGTGAATGCGGTTTTTGTCGGATATATCGGTATGTTTTTTTATAACTTCTTTGGATCTTTGTGCGGATGGCCGGAGACTTTTGCGGTGCGTCTGCTGACGGTGGGAATCGGTGTGGTCGTAGTCAGTCTGGGATTGTCCATGTATCAGCAGTCAGATGTCGGCGTGGCGCCATATGATTCGCTGGCGATTATACTGGACCGCAGGCTCCCGAAGGTATCTTATTTCTGGTGCCGCATGCTGACGGACTGCACCTGCGCCCTGATCTGCTTTTTATTTGGAGGGATTGTAGGAATCGGAACGGTAGCTACCATGTTTGGATTCGGACCGATCATCCACTTTTTCGATTCCCATCTGACAAGAAAACTGCTGGGATCGGATAAAAAATGAAGAAAAATACAAATACCTACTTGACAAGTAGGAATACTAGGAATATAATGCAGAAAAACATATAAAAACTATATGATTAATTGGAGGCAGAAAAATGAGCAGAATTTATCAGGGTACATTGGGATTGATCGGAAACACACCGCTTGTTGAGATTGCAAATATTGAGAAAGAGCTTGGGCTGAAAGCGAGAGTTCTGGTCAAGCTGGAGTATTTCAATCCGGCGGGTTCCGTAAAAGACCGCATCGCGAAGGCGATGATCGAGGATGCGGAGCAGAAAGGCACATTAAAGGAGGGCGCAGTGATCATTGAGCCGACTTCCGGAAATACAGGGATCGGCCTGGCAGCCATCGCAGCGGCGAAGGGTTACCGGATCATCCTTACCATGCCGGAGACGATGAGTGTGGAGCGCAGGAACATCCTGAAAGCGTACGGAGCGGAGATTGTTCTGACTGAGGGAGCCAAAGGGATGAAAGGGGCTATTGAAAAAGCGGATGAGCTGGCGGCGGAGTATGAGAACAGCTTTATTCCGGGACAGTTTGTCAATCCGGCAAATCCTGCAATTCATCGGGCGACGACCGGTCCGGAGATCTGGAATGACACGGACGGTGAGGTGGATGTGCTTGTCGCCGGTGTCGGCACCGGCGGAACACTGACCGGTGCGGGAGAATATCTGAAAGAGCAGAAGCCGGAAGTAAAAGTGGTGGCAGTGGAACCGTCCTCTTCCCCGGTCCTCTCTGAGGGAAAAGCGGGTGCGCACAAGATTCAGGGGATTGGCGCCGGATTTGTACCGGATGTCTTAAACACTGATATCTACGATGAGGTGATCGCCATTGATAATGACGATGCGTTTGAGCTGGCGAAATATCTGGCAAAGAAAGAGGGCGTTCTGACAGGTATCTCCTCCGGTGCAGCTTTAAAGGCGGGAATTGACCTGGCAAAGCGTCCGGAAAACGAGGGGAAGACAATTGTGGTAGTTCTTCCGGATAACGGGGACAGGTATTATTCTACACCGCTCTTTGTGGAGGCTTAGTGCCAGGAGTCAGAAAAAAGATTATAAGGCAGAAACACATTGTGAATTAAGCAGGCTGCACATGGCAGCCTGTGCAAAATTTTTGAATGTGATCTGTTGTTTTAAATCATAGTATTTAAATAGAAAATATAGGAGAAAAGACATGGCCGAGAAAATAGCAAGAAAAGACAGAAATTTAAAATTTGAAACCCTGCAGCTGCACGTGGGGCAGGAACAGCCGGATCCGGCTTCGGATGCGAGGGCGGTTCCAATCTATGCCACAACATCGTATGTGTTTCACGATTCCGCCCATGCGGCGGCCCGTTTTGGTCTGACAGATCCGGGCAATATTTACGGCAGGCTGACAAATTCCACGCAGGGTGTCTTTGAGGACAGAATAGCAGCTCTGGAGGGAGGCGCCGCCGGACTGGCTCTGGCCAGCGGCGCGGCAGCGATTACTTACACGATTCAGGCTCTGGCGAAAGCGGGAGAGCACATTGTGGCGCAGAAAACGATCTACGGAGGCACCTCCAATCTTCTGGCGCATACACTTCCGCTTTACGGGATCACTGCGACATTTGTGGATGCGCACAATCTGCAGGAAGTGGAGGAAGCGATTCAGGAGAACACCAAGGCAATCTATCTCGAGACGCTGGGCAACCCAAACAGTGATATCCCGGACCTGGATGCGATCGCAGAGATTGCGCACCGCCATGGGCTTCCCGTGGTCGTGGATAATACTTTCGGCACGCCTTATCTGATCCGTCCGATTGAGCACGGCGCAGATATTGTGGTTCACTCCGCAACCAAATTTATTGGCGGGCACGGAACGACGCTGGGCGGCGTTGTTGTGGACGGCGGCACCTTTGACTGGGCGAAGAGCGGCAGATATCCGTGGATTTCTGAGCCGAATCCCAGCTATCACGGCGTGAAATTTACGGATGCGGCGGGACCGGCGGCATTTGTTACCTATATCCGGGCCATTCTGCTACGGGATACCGGCGCGCTGCTTTCTCCGTTTGCGGCGTTTTTGCTTCTGCAGGGGACGGAGACATTGTCTCTGCGTCTGGAGCGTCACAATGAGAATACAAAAAAAGTAGTAGAGTATCTGAGCGCTCATCCGCTGGTAGAGAAAGTCAACCATCCGTCTCTCCCGGATCATCCGGATCATGCGCTGTATGAGAAGTATTTCCCCAACGGCGGCGCGAGCATCTTTACTTTTGAAATCAAAGGCGGTCAGGAGGAAGCGCATAAGTTTATTGACAATCTGGAGATTTTCTCCCTGCTGGCCAATGTGGCGGATGTAAAGTCTCTGGTCATCCATCCGGCGACTACCACTCACAGCCAGTGCACGCAGGAGGAGTTGCTGGATCAGGGAATCAAACCCAATACGATCCGCCTCTCCATCGGCACCGAAAATATTGACGATATCATCCAGGATCTGGATGAAGCCTTCAAGGTGTTGGCATGAAGTTTTCTAAGAAAAGCAGATATGGACTGACCGCGCTGATTGATCTGTCCGTTTACTCAAAATCCGGGCACGTGGCGTTGAGTAGTATTGCCCGGAGAAACCAGATATCGGTTCAATTTCTGGAGCAGGTGTTTGGTTCTCTCCGTCGCGCTGGTATTATTAAGAGCGTGAAAGGACCGCAGGGCGGGTATCTGTTAAACCGGTCTGCCGCAAAAATAACAGTTGCCGAAGTAATCCTGGCGTTAGAGGGAAGCTACTATCTTCCGGATGAGGATATTTCCGGGGAAAATGGCAGTGCAGCGGCAGCATCCGCCATTCAGAGTCAGGTTGTGGATGCAGTGAACCATCAGATGGACCGGCTGCTTCAGAATATCACGCTGGAGGATCTGGAGAGAGAATATCAGAATTATTGCGCAAGTAATGAACTGATGTACTATATTTAGGAACTGTTGCAGGATGCAAAAATGATTTTATGCCGGTTCCTTAGATAAGCAGGTTTGTAAAAAGCGGGATGGCCGGATTCATGTTGTTTTTCCGCCAAACGGCGATCAGGTGCAGCGGGTCAGTCTTGTAAAAAGGAACGGACAGCACGGAGGTGTTGGAATCCGAGATGCAGTTCTCATCCATGACTGAAAATCCGAGTCCCGCCTCCACTTTCAGAAGCGCGTTCTGGATGGAAGTGGCGTAAATCGTCCCTGCGGGTGTGAAATTGTGGCGCTCGCAGAACTGGACGATATTGTGGTATGCCCCGGCGGATACCTCCGGGGAGATAGCGATCATCATCTCCGTGCACAGCATGTCCCAGTCAAAGGAATCCCGGGAGGCAAGCGGATTGGATTTGGAGATGACGCATTTTGGCTGCGACTGAAAAAAACCTGGTAGACAATATCATCTGCCGGATAATCTTCCAGGTCGAAGCTTAAGGTCAGGGCGATATCGATATCGCCGTTTAAAACACCCTCGCGAAGCTCCCGGAATGTACCACTGGTGATATCGATGCGGACATTGGGATGGTTCTTGCGCAGCCGGGTCAGCTGATCCGGCAGAAAGTTTTCAGAACGCTGGGTTTCCAGCACGCCCAGATGCAGATGACCGGTCTCGCCGAGCTCGGCGTTTTTTGCTTTTTGCACGGCGGTGCGCCCTAATTGTAATAATTTTGAAAATTCGGCATAGAGAACGGTGCCGGCCGGAGTGAGCCTGACATATTTTTTCGTGCGTACAAAAAGTGTCAGGTTCAGCTCCGATTCCAGATGAGAAATATTGCGGCTCAAAGAAGACTGCGCGATAAACATGCGGCTGGCCGCCTCGGTGAAGTTTAATGTCTCTGCAGCGCTTAAAAAGCACTGTATCTGAAAAATAGTCATAACTGGCTCTCCGACAATTATTCCATAGTCTACGGCTCGACTTCAATTTCCTCTACAATGGCGCGGATCTCGTCGTCGTTCATCTGCTGCATATCCGGGATCACGACAGTGCCGCCGATCTGAGCCGCTTCCATCAGTTTGTCAAAAATCGCGACAGATAACGTGTGAGGCATCTGTACGCCGATCGTTACATGTTCGCCGGTAGCCGTGATCACGACCACCTGGTCCATCTTTTTCGGGACAAGGACGCAGCCGGTGCAATTGGTGTAAAACTGCATGGGTTTGTTAAAGTCTTTTACAGAAAATGTCTTCATAATCAAAATCCTCCTCATAGGTTTTATTTTAATAGTATAGTATAAAAAAAGCAGTTTGCCTAGTGAAAAAAACAATTTGCCTGGTAAAACCTGCTTTAATAAAGAGGGAAATCATGTTATTATCTTTGTATCAATACAGAGGAGACAGTAATAAATGGCAAAGTTTCAGGTAGAGTTAAAAAAAGTAGTGGATGATTCCTATGAGATAGAGATTGGATACGGATTGACCGGACAGCTGCTGAATGATATTGCAGACGGACTGGTGGGCGGCATCCGCAAGTTTGCCGTGATTACGGATACCAATGTGGCGCCTCTCTACGCCGCACCTGTGGCGGAAAAGCTGCGGGAGAGCGGGTATCAGGCGGAGCTTTTTTCTTTTAAGGCCGGAGAAAAGAGCAAGACGCGGGAGACGAAGGCTATGCTGGAGGATGCCATGCTGGCGGCGGGATACCGCCGGGACTGCTGCATTATCGCGGTGGGCGGCGGCGTCGTGACAGACCTGGCCGGTTTTGTCGCGGGTACCTATGGCAGAGGGGTTCCCTTTATCAACTATGCCACCACACTGTTGGCGGCGGCAGATGCCTCGGTAGGCGGAAAGACGGCGGTGGATACGCCGCTGGCGACGAATCTGATCGGCCTGTTTAACCAGCCGGAGAAAGTTTATCTTGACCTGGCTTCCTGGAGGACGCTTCCGGAGCGTGAGATTCGCAGCGGCCTGGCTGAGACAATCAAGCATGCCTGTATGGCGGATGAAGTGTTTTTTGACTATCTGGAAGAGTATCTGGACGCGATCCTTCATCTGGAGCAGGAACCCTGTGAACATATGGCGCAGAAAAACTGTCAGATCAAATATCACGTGGTGATGCAGGATGAGAGGGAGAGCGGGCTGCGCGAGATCCTGAACCTTGGACACACGGTGGGGCGGGCGATTGAGACAGTCAGCGGTTACCGTCTGCTGCATGGGGAAGCGGTTTCCATCGGTCTGGTCGCGGAGGCGCATCTGGCGCGGCAGCTCGGTTATCTGTCTGACACGGATGTGGACCGCATGACAGCGCTTCTGGAACGGGCCGGGCTGCCGGTGCAGATTCCGGATTATATCGACCGGGAGGAACTGGTGCAGAAGCTGTACACAGATAAAAAAGTGAGAGACGGGAAGCTGCGCTTTGTCGTGCAGAAGAAAATCGGAGAGATCGTCTGCTTTGGGGAGAACGTCTATGCGACGCCGGTGACTGAGGATGTGGCGCGGAGTATCATAAATGGGCTATAAAAGAGCAATAAAGGATTTGTGTTAAGGTAAGATTTTTTGTTAGCGCTGTTCTGAGGGATGGATTTAGGTGGCGCTAAAAGGAAAGTTTCAAGCGGTTCCGTGTTTTAAATTATATGGAAGAAAAAGTCGGAGGTATAAAAGATTTATGTCTGTGATAAGTAATCTGAAGCCGGAGAATGTCTGGCGTTATTTTGATGAGATCTGCAGCATTCCGCACGGCTCGGGGAACACACAGCAGATCAGCGACTACTGTGTCTCATTTGCGAAAACCCACGGTCTGAGATATCGGCAGGAACCCTGCGGCAACGTGATTATCCGGAAAGATGCCTCGCCGGGGTACGTGGATGCGGATACGGTGTTGCTCCAGGGGCATATGGACATGGGGGCGGGCAGAACGGAGGATTGTGAGATTGATATGCAGACGGAGGGGCTGCGCCCGGCAGTTACGGAGGACGGTGAGTGGGTGTATGCCGAGGGAACGTCCCTGGGAGGAGACGACGGGATTGCCATCGCCTTTGCTCTGGCGATTCTGGAGGACGATACGCTGCGGCACCCGCCGCTGGAGGCAGTATTTACGGTGGACGAGGAAATCGGTCTTCTTGGAGCAGCTGCGCTTGAAGCGTCGGATCTGAAGAGCCGGATTCTGCTGAACATGGACTCGGAGGACGACGGCATTTTTCTGACGAGCTGTGCCGGGGGAGCGACCTTTTCCTGTTATGCGGCGGCGCCCCGGGAAGAAAAGAAAGGCGCCGTTTATGAGAGGAAAGTCAGCGGCCTGAAAGGCGGTCACTCCGGCGGAGAAATTCATCTGGGACGGCTGAACGCGAACCTTCTGTTTGGCAGATTCCTGGCGCAGGTTGGCGCGGCTGTGGAATTTTCAGTGGGAGATTTTTCCGGCGGGGAGAAGGATAATGCGATTCCCAATCAGTGCAGGGCGATCCTTGTGGCTTCTGAAGAGGAAGCAGAGAGCCTGGAACGTGAATCGGGAGCATTTTTTGAGACGGTACAGGCAGAGTACGCCGTCGTGGAGCCCGGAATGTCCCTGACTCTGACCCGGAAAGAGTGCGGTACGGCATCGGTCCTTACCGGAGAGGGAAAGCGTGCGCTGACCATGCTTCTGGAACACATGCCATCCGGTGTTCTCCGAATGATGCCGGAGATTCCGGATATGGTGCAGACCTCTTTAAATCTGGGAATCCTTCATCTGGGAGAGGGTGAGATGTCTCTGACGTATTCCGTCCGCAGTGCTTCCGCTACGGAGAAAGAGTGGCTTTTAAAGCGGATGCGGGATATGGCGGAGCTGGCAGGTGCCAGGTGGGAGATAGGCGGCGTCTACCCGGCCTGGGAGTATAAACCGGGTTCCAAAATCCAGAAGATCATGTCGGAGACCTATGAAGAACTGACCGGAGAAAGGCCGGTGCTCACCGGTATTCACGCCGGTGTGGAATGCGGTCTGATCAGTGAGAAAATTCCGGGAATCGACTGCATTTCCTATGGCCCGCAGATGCGGGATATTCATACCACGAGGGAGCGGCTCAATATAGCTTCGGTAAAGAGAAATTATGAACTGACAGTAAGAGTATTGGAACGTTTAAAAGGGAAAACGGGAAATGAAGGTGTGGATAAAAATAATCAATGAAACTGATTAAATTTAATCATTTTATTTTTCCGTGTATCGTGTTATAGTTTAAAAGCATTCGTAACAGGCGGAGGCATTCCTCCGCCTGAAGTTTTTGAAGAAACGGAGTGAGAGAGATGAACTGTAAAAAATATGAGATACCTTATTTTTTGCCTCCGGATATGACTTACGACTGGGTAAAGAAGACGGAGATAGAGAAAGCGCCGATCTGGTGCAGTGTGGATTTGCGTGACGGCAACCAGGCTCTGATCGAGCCCATGGGCCTGGAGGAGAAGATTGAGTTTTACCAGATGCTTTTGGATGTGGGATTTAAGATCATCGAGGTGGGATTCCCGGCAGCTTCTGAGACGGAGTATGAGTTTTTGCGGACTCTGATCGAGCGCGATATGATCCCGGACGATGTGACGATTCAGGTATTGACACAGGCGCGGGAGCATATTATTAAAAAGACTTTTGAGGCAATCAAGGGTGTGAAGCATGCCATCGTCCATGTGTATAATTCTGTGTCAGTGGCTCAGCGCGAGCAGGTGTTCCGTAAGGATAAGGAGCATGTGAAGCAGATCGCGGTGGACGGCGCGAAGCTGTTGAAAGAGCTGGCGGCAAAGGAGGAGGGCGATATCGCGTTTCAGTACAGCCCGGAGAGCTTTACCGGCACGGAGATGGAGTATGCGCTGGAGGTCTGCAATGCGGTGCTCGATGTCTGGCAGCCGACGCCGGACCACAAGGCGGTAATCAACCTTCCTGCTACCGTGGAGAACGCCATGCCGCACATTTTTGCAAACCAGGTAGAGTATATGCATAAGAATATGAAGTACCGGGATTC
>JAJQCB010000252.1 GCA_021203005.1 Clostridiales bacterium
CAGAAATTTCCCTCAATTGACTTTAGTCGGAAATCCTCTGGAAACTAAGGTTAAAGTGTTCGACTGTTGTGCATTCGGCCGTTCATCTCCACAATAAAATACGCGTACCGACACAAAATCGAACGGTGCGCGTATTTTTTCTATATTTCACTCCTCTTTATTCTTCCACCCTGTTGCGGAAACGATCCCATTCCACAATAATCTTCTCATACCGTATCTCCATCCAATAGGTGTCATCTCCCACATCGACCGCAATCTCACAGCACCGCTCAGCATCTCCGGATGCGCTTTTTTCACGAAACGTATAGACCGCGCCGCTTATCAGCTTCTGCATGGCCGCTCCGTATTCCGTCGGCAGAATCTCCTGATCCGGCACTGCTTCCAGAAGAACATCATTGGCGTCATAGTATCTCGGTCCCTCCAGGAAAAAACGGTCAATACACGGATTTTTCAGGCGAATCTGTGTTTCCGCAATATAGCAGTCCACATATTTTGTGTTGCAGGGATTATTATACTTTGCAATGCCGCTCGACAATGACACACAGAGCAGATCGCCATTTAAATCCAAAGCCTCTAAAACTGCTTCCTGAAAATCAAATTTATCCAGTTCATTCACACACTTATACTGCATACTGTTATCCTCTCTTTCCTGCAATACGGGAATTATAGCATGCAGGCAAAAAATATGCAAAACCTTCGGTTATCGGAAGCACTTCAATCAGATCAGCTCTTTATTTCACTTATTTCGCCGCCGATTTTTTCTCTATATCAAACAGCAACGCAATAAAGATACCCGCCACACCGCAGATTGCCGGAATGCCTCCTACCAACAGCTTCATCGCCAGAATAGAAGACGCTGACTGCTCCGCATCCGCCACATATCCGCCCCAGGCCAGCATCCAGCCGACCAGAGCCGCTCCGAGACCGGTACCGACCTTAATTCCGCAGGTAGCAACCGCGTTGGTCAGACCGTCCAGGCGCTTTCCTGTCGTCCGCTCACCATACTCAATGACATCGCCGATCATCGGAATCAGCAAACCGGCAGCAGCAGCCAGTGCCGTTCCTTTGATTGCCAGTCCGAGGATCATCATCGGAAGACTGGTTCCCCAGAACTGTACGATCGCGTAACCGATTGCCTGCAGGATATACCCAAGCACCAGCGTATTTCTCTTGCCGAGTTTTGCTCCGACGTAAGGTACGATGGAGGAAAGAATGATGGTCGGCAGCATTCCTGCAATCGTCATAAGGCCAAACAGACTGGCGTTTCCGTAGATATAAGTCGCATAATAGACGCCGCCTGCGTTAAAGGAACCCACGGTAATGTAGTTCATCACGGAAAGAATCAGCACAATCCAGGTATATTTACTCTTAAGTAAAAGCGGCAATCCTTCTTTAAAACTGACCTTAGACTCAGATACTTCTGCCTGCTCCTCCTGTACCACGAGATGTTTTCTTTCCTTACAGCCAATCGCCGTGATTAAAAGCATAACTGTGGCAATAACTGCGTAAACGACGGACAGCATGGTCCAGCCCATAATGCCTGCCAGATTGCTTGTCAGCATGTTGACCAGAATAATCGCCACAAACCCCATGATCTGATAAATCGCGTTCAGCTTCATCCTCTCATTTCCGCTGCCCGTCATCAGCGACTGCATGGAAACCGCCGAAAGTGAACTCGCCGTGTAGCAGAATACCGCAGACCAGATATAGGTAATATACATGTAGACTACCTTCGCTGTGCTGCCCCAGGAAGCCGGCATGATAAATACCAGCACAAGACTCACCACCAGCGGCAGGATGCTCCAGACCAGCCAGGGCTTGGCCTGCCCCTGTTTCCGATGGGTCCGGTCGATGATGCCTCCCATCGCCACATCGGAGAATGCGTCAAAAATTCTCGCAATCAGCATCATGGTTCCAACAGTGGCAGCTGCAATGCCGACGCTGTCTGTGTAAAAATAAGTTGCAAAGGAAGAGATCGTGGCGTAGACCAGGTTTCCTCCGAAGTTGGAACAGCTGTAGGCAACGCGCTCGCCCACGCCGATCTTTTGTTGTTTAAATTGTTCTTTTGTCAGAGTCATTGTATACCTCCGTTTTTTTAATTGTTTACATCAATTCGCCCGCTCTGCGCATAATACACGCGGTCACATCGTTTTACATCCATCGTCTCAGGCTGCTCATATACTCTTTCCAGCACCGGCGTCCGACTGTCAGACGCAATTTCAAATCGAAATGTTCCTGCCTCCACGCAGTACTTTCCGGCCAGATTTTCAAAGGCAAACTGATTTAAGTTTCCGGAAAAGAAAATCCGCGCACACTCTCCGACTTTCAGATTCACCCGGCAAACACCAAGCAGTTCCTTATAAGGCCGCACAACAGAAGCAATCTCATCTTTACCGTAAAGCTGTACGACAGCAGAACCATCCCGCTCTCCGGTATTTTTCACATCCGCTTCCACGCGGTAAGCGCCGTTTTTACTGACAAGCAAAGCCATATTTTCATACGCAAACTCCGTGTAGGACAGACCGTAACCGAAAGGCAGCTCCGCCTCGCGCTTCGCATCGATGTAGCCGTCCTGGTTTACGATAAAATCCCCGACACAGGAGCGGATGGAATCCATGCTGCTGGCATTCCTCTGGCTGTAATAATAAGGCATCTGACCGGTGGATTTCGGAATATCCATGGGAAGATGTCCGCTGGGATTGACCTGCCCCGAGATTACGTCAGCGATGACCTGTCCGCCGAAACGGCAGGGAAGCCATCCCTCAATGATTGCCGGTACATGATCATAGATAAAACGGCTGACCAGAGGTTTTGCATCCATGTGGACAATCACCATATTCGGGTTGACGGCGTAAAGCTGCTTTACCAGTTCCTCCTGATTTCCGGGAAGCTCCACCTGCGTACTGTCTATGCCCTCACCGGACGTGCATTTTTTGCCGACTCCGTTTTTCCCGCCGACACATACGATAAGGACCTCAGACTCCGCCGCCAGCTTTTTCGCCTCGTCAAAGTCGATCTGATCCATGGAATCACAGATTCCCACCGGGAACCCTTCCGCGTAAGAGACAGATTGGTACTGCTCCCGCAGCGCCTCCAGAATGGTCTTCGCGCCCGGGCACTGCTCCTGAAACAGCCTCCTGCGCTTTTCATCATTTAAAACGTTCTCCTCGTTGACCGTTTCCATCTTCACTCCCGCCATGCCAACCGTGCCCGCGTCGGACATGAGATCCATCACCATCTCCGTCGTCACCGGAGCCGTGTAAGCTCCATACAGGTGACGGAGACTGTCGCCTGGCTGCCCGATCACGCCGATTTTTGCGGATTTATCCGTCAACGGGAGCACACCCTCATTCTTTAGCAGGGTAATACTCTCCTCCGTTGTCCTGCGGATGACATCATCATACTGCGCATTGTCAAACAGCTTTTCCTCAAACACAGGCAGCGGCGCCTCAAAGAGTCCCAACTCGAATTTCAGCTTTAGTACACGGTACACCGATTCGTTTAAAGTTTCCTCTGTTACCTTACCATCCCGCAATGCCTGCTCCATCTCGCTATATATGAAACGGGAGGGGAACTCCATATCCATGCCGCCATTGATTGCCATGGCTGCAGCGTCCTCCTTATCCTTCGCCACATAAAACGGCTGGATCAACCGATCAATACTGTGGTAATCACTGACGACAATGCCGTCAAACCCAAGCTTCCCGCGCAGCAGATCACGCAGATAGCGGGAGGATGCGCAGAACGGCTCTCCATTCGCCTCCCCGTAGGAATTCATAACAGACTTTAAGCCGCAGTTGCGGATAGCCGCCTCAAAGGGTTTTGCAAACACTTCCTCCAGTTCCCGCTCATCCGCCACCGCGCGTGTCTGGTTGATGCCGGCCTCCACCTGTGCGCAGCCGAGAAAGTGCTTCGCCGTGGCGGCAACACCCTGACTTAAATCCTCTCCCTGGAGCCCGCTGACAAAAGCGCAGCTCATCTCCGACACCAGCGTGGGATCCCCGCCAAAGGTCTCTCCAATCCTCCCATACCTCAGATCTCTCGCGATATCCAGCACCGGCGATAACGCCATACGAATGCCGAGCGCTTTCATCTGTTCCCTTGTGATCTGCGTCATCTTTCTGACATTTTCTCCGTTAAAAGACGCCGCATTGGTGATGGATAGCGGAAAATCTGCACACCCCGCTGCGCCCGGACCCGCCAGCGCCTCCACATGAAACAGCGCCGGTATGCCGAATCTGGAATGCCCCATCACGGTCCGCTGTATCCGGCTGATGTTTTCCGAAACCTCCCGCGGCGTCCGCCCGGCGTTCATCACGCCGATCGAACCAATGCCGTTGCCTGTTTCTTTCTCCATCACGTCGCTTGCAGGGTTTGTGAGCAGGTAGCATTCCAGCTGATTGATTTTTTCTTCCAGATTCATCCTGGACAAAAGGTCCTTCGCCCGTTCATCCGCGGATCTGGAACTGTCCTGATAGACTTCCATCTTCCGTCCTCCTTTCAGACAACTGTATCCGCAGATACAGTGCTCGTGACATGTGCTGTACAACACGTTCCATTCCATTTGACCCGGTATCAAACTCACTGTGCAAAAGCCGTTTTGCGCATCCGTCTTCTGCCATGCCATAAGAATATATTAGAATTAAGGAAAATAACATCCGTATTATTGAGATAATAACCCCGTGATATTGTCTTTTTTTAGAAAATATGATATATTTTTAACGTATAAAAGCCGGTTTTTCTGATTTTTACTATTATGATTATTATTTAGAAAAAGCAGATGACTGTCGCGATAAAGCAGTACCCAAAATAAATTCATGAAAGCAACGATATAACATGGAAGATATTTTATATCCGAGAGAAGTAATCACCCTGGAACCGAATCTGGATATTGTATTTAAGGAAATCACTGCAGACATGGTGCGCCCGTTTGTTCCGTTTCACTGGCATGACAGCTATGAACTAATCTATGTTCTCTCAGGCGAAGCCGTCCTGCAGAAAATTTCCGATTCGGATGTCGTCTGCCCCGCCGGGAATATCATCTGTACGGATGCTTACGAAATTCACGCCATGAAGGCTGCACCCGGCACCAGTTTTTACCTCGTAATGCTCCCTGTTTCTTTCATGCAGAAATACATCCCGAACCTGGATGAAATTCATTTTAAAATTCCAATCAACAGCGACGAACCGCGGGTGCAGACCAAGGTAGAATACCTGCGAAACACATTTCACGCTATGGATCTCGCGGAATCCTCCAAACCAGACAGCTATCTGCTGCGGTTCCAGAGTCTTCTCTTTGAGATGCTCTACGAACTCTGCCACGACTTTTCCATACCGGCAGCCGACACTTCCCGTCTCAGGAACAACCGGGATTACCAGCGTCTCCAGTTTCTGGTCTCCTATGTACATAAAAACTACCGGGAACAGATCTCCATCGACGAGATTTCCCGGCAGGTGCACCTACAGCCGCAATATTTCTGCCATTATTTCAGGAAAAAATTCGGCCAGAGTTTTTTAAATTATGTCTATGAGATCCGGCTGGTCAATATCGAAACCGATCTGCTCCAAACCAACCTGCCCATCGGTCAGATTGCGGAAAAGCATGGATTTGTAAATCAGGATCTTTTCCGGCAGAAATTCTATGAAAAAAATCACTGCACACCGCGGGAACTGAGAAAGGCAAATAAGAAAAAATCGTAACTGTGAAGGCACTGAACAGTTACAAAAAAAATCGATTCAACCCGCCTGACCCGCAATATTCATCCGACTACGCTTTCATACAATCGCTTTACCGCCTCGTCAATCCGCTCTTCCTCAATATTTGAATAATTAATCACGAAGGTATGCTCCTGCTTCCGTCGGCTTTCCACAGCAGCCATTTCGTTCTTTCCGCCTCTCGTGCCGACTTTAGCTTTGGTTTCAATCTTTGCGGCAAAGTCTTCTGCCATTTCCTCATCATGGTAATAGTAGGAAAGGCTGGTCAGACGGATTCCGTGCCGCTGTGCGCTTTCAATGATTTCCTCATCCGTCCGCTCCGTCTTCACTTTCATCAGAAAATGAAGCCCCGCGTCCTCCTCGGATATCGTGACCAGGTCAGCAAGCGGGCTTTTTTCAATCGCTTCCAGCAGCGCATTCCTTTTTCTGCGGTAACTGTTCCGCATCCGGTTAATATGTTTCTCATAGTGACCTTCCCGGATAAAAGCCGCCAGCGTGTATTGCTCAAAATTGGAAACCGTACACGAGTAAAAACCCAGTTTTTCACGATACCGAACCAACAAGGGCTCCGGAAGCACCATGTAACTGATACGGATGGTAGAAGCCAGGGTCTTGGTAAACGTGTTGATGTAAATCACCTGTCCATTCCGGTCAATGCTCTGCAATGTCGGAATCGGCTTCCCCGTCATGCGGAACTCACTGTCATAATCATCCTCAATAATATAGCGGTTCTCCGCCCTCGCTGCCCAGCCCAGCAGCTCGTAACGCCGGCTGATCGGCATGGTGATTCCCGTCGGAAAATGGTGGGAGGGCGTGATATGAATCACATTTGCGCCCACTTCCTCCAGAAGATCCGGACAGATTCCGCAGCGATCCAGATCGATATATCTGCAGGCAACCCCATGTGCCTCATAAATTTTCCCGATTTTCGAATATCCCGGATTCTCCACAGCATACACACTGTCAAAACCCAGCAGCTGAATCAGGATGCCATACAGGTACTCGGTCCCGGCGCCGACGATAATCTGCTCCGGCGACACATACATGTCCCGGAACTCGCGCAGATGAGCCGCGATCACCCTTCTCAATTCGTACACGCCGCCGCCCGGCGCATTTCGCAGAAGGTGATCTCCCTGATCAGCCATGACCTGCCGGATCAATCTCGTCCAGACAGAAAAAGGGAAATTTTCTTTCCTGGTCTGGTTGCTGGAAAAATCGGCAAAATAGGAATTCCGGGAAAACTTCCCGCTGTTTGCCTGCCCCGCAATCCGATCCGTTGCGTCCGCCCGCCCATCTGGCATGTCATTTTTATCAAAATCTGACCATATGCCCAGGTCATTTTCTTCTGAATCCCTCTTCATGGAACCAGGGGCAAGGCCGGCAGACCATTTGGAACCCGCGAAAGAATCCTGCCTCTCTGTACGCGCGCGCAAAGCACCCTGTTGTAAATTCTGATCACCGACAAATGCCGCCTGGATATCCGACACAAAATATCCCCTTTTCGGCTCCGAATAAATATAACCCTCTGTCTGCAGCAGCGCATAAGCGTTCTCGATCGTAATGGTGCTGATATTTAATTGCCGCGCAAACGCTCGCTTAGAGGGCAGGCGCTCTCCGGTTTTTAAGGCACCGGACAGAATATCGGCTCTGATACATTTGTAAAGGTAAATATACAGAGCATCGTCTCCAATATTTTCAAAAGAGTAGGTAAGCATTGTTTTTCTCCTTCTCAGCATGACGATGTTTGATTACAATCCGCATCTGACAATATAAAATAATTCTGTTTTGGTTATTTTCATATGGTCAGTTTTGATTATAATCATAAGAAACGAAAAAGTAAAGCAAGAAGAAAGGAATTTGCTGTTATGAAAAAGTTAACCACCAGAAAACTTGTCATGTCCGCGCTCTTTGCGGCTCTGGCCTGCGTGGCCACCATGTCCATCCGAATCCCCATCCCCGGCACACAGGGCTATATTCATCCAGGCGATGCCGTCGTCATACTCTGCGGTATTTTTCTGGATCCGGCCTGCGCGTTCCTCGCCGCCGGCATCGGATCTGCCATGGCAGATGCCCTGGGCGGATATTTTATCTATGTGCCCATCACGTTCGTCATCAAAGGAATGGTCGCACTGTGCGGAAGCCTGCTGTTACGCAGCCGCATCGGCAAATCCGTCAAGCCGGGCAGAATCGTATTCCTCTGCGGCGTCATCGACATTGCTTTCGTGGCGTTCGGCTACTGTCTGTGTGAGAGCTTCCTCTATGGATTTGCGGTAGCACTGGCCAGCGTGCCCGCCAACCTGGTTCAGGGTGTCAGCGGACTGGTCATCTCCTGCGTGCTGTATCCTCTGCTCCGGGCGCCTTTCCGCAGAATTAATTCTGTGACGGAGTAAGCGGTTCCTGCTGCCAGGTAATATTCCACAGACTCAATCAATTCTGCAACAGAGCAGGCAGAATTCTGTCACCTGGCGTGAAACCCTATACCTAAAAGAAGTAAGCGCTGAAAGGTATTCTGCTTTTCAGCGCTTTTTTATATCATAGGAAAGACCTTGATATTGTAAAGTGTTAAAGTATATGACTTCCCATATTATCCTGTCTGAAACAATGTAATTATTCCATTCACGTAAGTCCGGGACACATCTATCCCAAATACTTCTCAATTACAAATATCAGATCCAGATCTGCCGGCAGCCACGCCACGCTGCGCAATTCTTCTTTTGCCAGCCACCGCGCAGCCTCATGTTCTTTCAGAACCAGATTGCCGGATACGATTTTGCAGAGAAAACAATCCATGGACAGATGGAAATCCGGATAGTCATATTCGACGGTATCCAGCAAATCTCCCACCGCAATCTCTGTATCCAGTTCTTCCCTGATTTCACGCGTCAGAGCCTCCTGCGGGGTCTCACCAGATTCGATTTTGCCGCCGGGAAATTCCCAGCCGTCCTTAAAAGCGCCGTATCCGCGCTGGGTTGCGAAGACTTTGTTGTTTTCCAAGATAATCGCTACGACTACCCGCACTGTTTTCATTTTGCCAATTTCACACATCTTCATGCCCTTGCATAGTTATATCAAATATTGCTTCTTCTACAACCTTTACGCACTCATCTGTATGCTTCACTATATCATTCCCCCAGAACCTGATAACTGTCCATCCCTCAAATAACAATCGTTTATTTATTTCATCATCATGCTCCCTGTTCCTGGATATCTTACTAATCCAGAATTCACTGTTATTACTTTTTTCAAGCCTTGGTTTCAGCACTTCCCAGTCCTTTCCATGAAAAAACTCTCCATCACAAAAAATTGCAATCTTATATTTTGTAAGCGCTATGTCCGGACTGCCCGGGATTACTTTATAATGCTTCCGGTATCTATATCCCTTAGCCCATAAAGCTTTCCTTAAAGTCAATTCTATTTTCGTATCTTTTCCCCGGATATGCTGCATATTTTTCCGGCGTTGCTCCGGTGTCAGGACATCAGTCACTCCTATAACTTCCTTTCACCGCCTGCGAAATAGATTCTGCCATGCGCAGTATCTCGTTTGAATCTTCTCTCACAGTAATCTGCATCAGATACTTTACATCCACCAGTATACCCTGGATATGCTCATACGGTTTATCATTCTCCCGCCAATTTCCAGTTGCCTCACCAACACATACAATCTCTCCTGTATTCCACTGCGCTTCCAGCGAGTCAAACGGCATAAGAAAAGCATTATAAACGTCACCTGTTCCAGCAATCTTATTTGCCACATATTCACCATATGTAATCTGCTTATTTATGGATGTTGATGACGGCAAATCGCTTATGAGTCCTGTTGCACCATATTTATAATATTTAGCATCCAGCACGAAAAAATCCTTTCCATAGAGCATAATAGTATCGGGTTCCAGCGATGCATTATCGTGTTTTTCCTCTTTTACTTTCCATGTTGTTTTCGGGAAATAAAACGCCTTGTCTTTTATACCATATACTCTGTCAACCAATGCTTCCCACACATACTCAAATCTGTAAGTACCATACATATACTTCAACGGCATATCCTCATTTTGCAGATAATCAATGATCTGAAGCATCGCGCGAAACAATAATTTATTCCTGTCATTAAACGTTTTGTCCAGCTTATCTCTCAATACCGCCTTAAACATTTTCTCATTTCGTTTTATCACTGGCTTCTGCGGTCTGGCATTTGTAAACAACCACCCGGCTTTTTCAAAACTCTCTGCAACACAATATTGATGGATTAGCGTAATCAATTGATTTTCATTAAATGCATTCTTTCTCGTCACAAAATCAAGATAAAATGCCTCATCATCCCGAATTACAGGACGCTGGGTCTTTATTGTTTTGCTCCAACTGATTTTTCCTCTCTTTGCTAAACCATACTCCACCTCCCGCTCCCGGTAATAACCTCTTTCCAGATAATCTAATATGACAGTAAGATACGCCTGTATAGGAAAACCTGTACGGTTATAATATACTGTACCCATAAGTGTGGACACTATCAAAACTTGCAGCCCCGGTATTTAGA
>JAJQCB010000293.1 GCA_021203005.1 Clostridiales bacterium
ACTACGCGGTTTTCAGCGGCTCCCGCTGTTATGCCGTGAATAATTCAGGATTATTCAGAACCAGGCAAATTTGTAGAAGAAACTGTGTCGAATGCTTGCATTCGTAAACTGTTTCTTCTATAAATTTATCTGGCGAGAACTCGACAGCGAGGAAATGCACAGCATTTTCGAGCCTGGTTCTGAATAGTTACAAAAATTTATTTAAGAAAGAAATTTATTCTGCTGACTCTTCCCTTGTCAGCTTTTTCATCCAATGGTATTTCCGGAAATGCAGGAATACCGGCAGGCATTTAAAGATCTGGTCGGACTGGATGACGAGAACCACCAGAACCACCGGCCACTTCCACCAGAAAGCAGCCATAAAGGAGAGGGGCATGACGATGCACCAGGTGCAGATCATGTTCATTTTCATGGTGAAAGTGGTGTCGCCGCCTCCCTGTATGATGCCGAAGCTGACCGGCATCTGATAGGACATGCCGATCATGATAAATCCCATGAGAACGATGAGGCGCAGCGCCAGCATCGTCGCGTTGTCGTTTAAACTATACAGGCTGAGCAGCGGTTTGCGAAGTGCAATGAGCGCCAGGCCGAGGGCGACGCCGATGATCACATCGATGACGGAGAGCGTGCGCCCTGCCGCGCGGATATGCTGTCTTTCCCCGCGGCCGATCGCGTTTCCGATCATGACGGCGGAGGTTGAGGACATGGCGATGACGACGACCTTCAGATACTGGTAAAATGTGGTAGCGACGGAGTTTGCTGCGATGGCATCCGCAGAGAGGTGTCCCAGGATCGCAGTCTGCATCGGTACGGACACGCCCCAGAGCACCTGGGCGCACATGATGGGCAGATATACCTTGGTGTAATCCTGCTTTAATTCGCGGTTAAAATGCCACATATCCCGCTGGAACAGATGCAGCTTCCGGTCGACTTTTGCGATATAGATGACAACGATCACCAGTTCCAGAATGCGGGCGATCAGTGTTCCGACAGCGGCGCCCCGGATGCCCATCTCCGGCAGACCGAACTTGCCGAAAATCAATACATAATTGATTCCTACATTGACGATCAGCGATATTACGGAGATGTAAAAGGAGATGTTGACGGTTCCCACAGCGCGGAGTGCCGCCATGAGTACATTTGTAATGATAAACAGGGCGAAAGACCACATGACCATCAGCAGGTAGGCCTTCCCCTCCGCGATGATTTCCGGGGAGTCGGTAAAGATGCGCAGCACCAGCTCCGGGAAAAAGCCGCAGATCAGGAGGATGCAGGCGCTGATAATCAGACCGAGCTTCAGGGAGATACCCGTCAGAGCGCGGATCGGTGCCGGCCGGTTCTGGCCCCAGTACTGGGCGGAGAGAGCAACCAGCGCGTTGCCGATGGAGAGGGCAAACTGCTGCACCATAAAGAAAATCTGATTGACCGTAGCCGCACCGGACAGTGCCTCCTGACTGTAGCTGCCCAGCATGATATTGTCCGCCATGTTGACACTGTATGCCACGATATTCTGAAGTGCCACGATAATTAGCATACGGAACAGAGTTTTATAAAAAGATTTGTCTTTTATGAAAAATGCTTCTTTTGTTTTTACTGCTCCCATTTGAACAAATCCTCCTTATTCTATCGCTTTAAAAACGTTTTTTGCCTTAACTTTCAATATAAATCAGAGATCTTTTTTTCACAATACAAACAATGTTGTTACTGAGATACAAGATGGTCACCTGGTGATAAAAAAGAAACCGCAAAATTTTTTGCTTTATTATTGCTCTTTTTCGAGTTTTTTTGCGCTTCATCTGCGTTAGAGTATAGGAACGCGGAAAGAGAAACACTTTGCATATTTATCCGGAATGGTTATAATGAGAGAAGTATAACTATTTGATGCACGAGCAGGAGGAGAATATGTCACAGGCAGTAATTATCAAAAGCAATAAATATGGAATCCAGCTGTTTCTGGATGCGGATATGCCCTTTGAGGATTTGCTCCAGGCAATTATTAAAAAATTTGAGGATTCGGCAAAGTTTTTCAGGGATGCAAAAGTTGCGGTTTCTTTTGAGGGAAGGGAACTGACGGCGGAGGAGAGCTATCGGATTGTGGAGGCGATCACATCCCACACAGAGATTACGATTATCTGTATTGTGGATAATGAGCAGTCTCACGCGGAGCTGTTTAAGCAGCAGATTGATACATATTACGATTCCATCGCCGGCAAGGAGGGAGAGTTTTATCGCGGAAACCTTCGCTCGGGGCAGGTCCTGGAAAATGTATCCAGTATCGTGATCGTCGGGGATGTCAATGCAGGCGCCAGGATTATTTCCCAGGGAAATATTATTGTCCTCGGTACACTGCAGGGGAATGCATATGCAGGCGCCGCGGGAAATCAGAATTGCTTTATTGCTGCTCTGGAGATGAGCCCGGCACAGCTGCAGATCGGAGATGTTGTGGCAAAAATTCCGGAGAAGAAGACAAAGCTCAGAAAAATTCGCCATAAGGAAAAAGCCCCGGTGGCCGCGGAGCCGCAGATTGCGGTGGTGAAAGGCGGGGATATTTATATTGAACCAATTACGAAAGGAATTCTGGCATAGTGACGCGGAATTATACCCTTAAATCATAGTCATGGAGGACAAGCAGAACATGGGTGAAGTAATCGTAATTACCTCCGGCAAAGGCGGTGTCGGAAAGACGACGACCACGGCTAACCTCGGGACAGGCCTGGCGCAGCTGAAGAAGAAGGCAGTGATGATTGATACGGATATCGGTCTGCGCAATCTGGATGTGGTCATGGGGCTGGAAAACCGGATTGTCTACAATCTTGTGGACGTGGTGGAGGGAAATTGCCGGATCCGGCAGGCGTTGATCAGGGACAGAAAGTATCCGGATCTGTATCTGCTTCCGTCGGCCCAGACCAGAGATAAGTCCGCGGTGACACCGGAGCAGATGAAAAAGCTGACGGATGAATTGAGAGAAGAGTTTGATTACATTCTACTGGATTGTCCGGCGGGAATTGAGCAGGGATTTCAGAATGCTATTGCCGGTGCGGACCGGGCGATTGTGGTGACCACTCCTGAGGTCTCCGCCATCCGTGACGCTGACCGTATTATCGGTCTTCTGGAGACGAACGGGATACGACAGATTGAACTGATTATTAACCGGCTGCGCATGGAGCTGGTACGGCGGGGAGATATGATGTCGGTAGAAGATGTCTGTGAGATTCTTGCCACGCCGTTGATCGGCGCAGTGCCGGATGATGAAAATATTGTAGTTTCCACGAATCGCGGAGAACCGCTTGTGGGGTCTGAATGTCTGGCAGGTCAGGCTTATGCCAATATAACCAGACGAATTTCAGGGGAAGAAGTAGAGTTTCTGGATCTGGAGGAGAAGAAGGGACTATTCGGGCGGTTTCGAAAGCGGAAAAGCAAAAAGTAGAGAGGAGAGCAGTGAAATTGATGAAACTTTTTCATAAAAAGTCTTCCGGCGATATGGCCAGAGAACGGCTGAAGATTCTTCTCGTTGCAGATCGGGCAAACTGCTCGCCGGATATCATGGAAATGATCCGGACAGATATGGTACATGTAATTTCCAAATATATTGAGATTGACGCTGATGCATTGGATATTCAGATTACACAGACAGGAACGAGAGAAGATACACGTCCAATTCTGTTTGCGAATGTCCCGATTTGTTCTATACGACAATACAATAGACAGACAACTTAAAATTTTTACTGACATTTCTCCCAAAATGTGTTATCATATACATAATTACCGGTGTATTTTATCAGAGGAGTGATGGCATGTTTGAGAAAGGAGAATATGTTGTATACGGCAGCAAGGGCGTTTGCCAGATCGAGGATATCTCACAGATTGATATCCCGGGTGTGGACAAAAATCGCCTCTATTATATTATGCGTCCGGTTCACAACAGTAATGGGACAGTTTATCTGCCGATTGACAGTACAAAGGCAGTGATTCGGCGGGTGATGTCAAAGGAGGAAGCCTGTCAACTGATTGATGAGATCCCGCAGATTGAGGAATTGTCAGTCCCGGATGAGAAGAGAAGGGAACTCAGTTATAAAGAAGCTATGAAGACCTGCAGTGTACGTTCGTGGGTCAGCATTATCAAAGCACTGTATTTTCGCAAGACGGAACGGCTCGCCGCGGGAAAGAAGATTACAGCGCTGGATGAACGATATATGAAAGCGGCGGAGCATGAGCTCTACGGGGAGCTTTCCCTCGTGCTGGGGATGCCGCAGGAGGAAGTGGAAACCTATATTTACGATCATATTGAAAAGGGAAACTGAGCAATCAGACACGATTTGACCCGATTGTCACAAAAATTTAAGAAATTAAATGAAATTTATTTTTAAATCGTCAGTATTATGTGGTAAGATATATGCCATGTACTATTGACGATTTGTTATATATTCAGAACCAGGTAAATTTGTGCAAAAACAGCGTCGGATGCTTGCATTCGTAAGCTGGTTTTCGTACAAATTTATTTGGCGAGAACGCCACAGCGAGGAAATACGCAGTATTTTCGAGCCTGGTTCTGAATTATTGTGTATTCAGAAATTAATAAATGAGGTTGCAGTGTCAGGAGGAGTTAGATGGCTAAGAAGAAAAAGATAAAATCTCATGTGAAGCGTCTGAAGATTTATCAGAAAAAGCATCCGGTCAGCCCGGCTAAGTATAAGGAAAAGCTGCGCATCGCCAGAAGAAAAGATTTTTTCCGAAGATTGTGGAAAGTGCTTGTCGCTTTTGCCGTTGCAGTGGTGGCTCTTTTCCTGGCGGGCAATTATTTGCTTTATGCAAAGACTGGCGAGACTCTGATGAGTATCGCGGAAGAAGCGAAAGAGGTTGTGGAGAACAGCACGGAGGATGATTTTAAATACGCGGAGACCACGTATATTTACAGTGAAAATGGTACAAAAATTGCAGAGCTGTCGGAGGATACGGATGCGACCTTTCTGGAGTACGATGAGATTCCGGCCAATGTGGTAAATGCTTTTGTGGCGGTAGAGGATCGGACATTCTGGACGAATTCGGGAGTTTCCTATAAAGGTATCGTCCGCGTCTGCCTGAATTATGTCCGGACCGGAGGCGAGGTGGCGGAAGGCGCCAGCACGATCACACAGCAGCTTGCGCGCAGTGCATTTTTGTCCAATGAAAAGACGATGCTTCGTAAAATCAAGGAAATTTTTATTGCCAGGGAACTGACGAAAAAATATTCTAAAGAGGAGATTATGACTTTCTACTGCAATACCTGTTGCTTTGCTAACGGTATTTACGGTGTGGAGGATGCGGCAAATACCTATTTTGGGAAGTCGGTGGATGAGCTGACTTTGTCTGAAACTGCTTATATCTGTGCGATTCCGAACCGGCCGGAGTATTATAATCCTCTGAAGTCGCCGGAAAATGCGTTGACGCGCCGGGATAAGATTCTGGAAGACATGGTAGAGTGCAGTTATATTACGGCGGCGGAATGTGCAGCGGCACAGGATCAGGATATTACGGTGTCGGAAATTGAGGAGGACGATTCTTTTTATAATTACGAGGTGACCTATGCGATTAACTGTGCGGTGCGCTACCTGATGGAACTGGATGGTTTTGAGTTTCAGTATTCCTTTGCGAGTGCGGATGAGTATACAGAGTATAACACGGAGTATGATGAGTATTATGCGCAGGCAAAACACAAATTATATACCGGTGGGTATGAGGTCTATACGACGATAGATCTGTTGGCGCAGAGCGAACTGCAGGAAATTCTGGATGCACAGCTCGCATTCAGTGAGACGCTGACTGAGGATGGTGTCTATGAGCTGCAGGGGGCCATGACGGTGATTGACAATGATACCGGAAAGGTGGTTGCGATTATCGGTGGAAGGTCGCAGGATGACAGCGACAATGTCTATTCCCTGAATCGTGCCTATCAGGGATATGCCCAGCCGGGCAGCTCCTTTAAACCACTGGTTGTGTACACGCCGGCGTTGGAGGAGGGATTCACTGCTTCCTCTACGCTGAAGAATATTGATGTGGACTCTGCAAAAACAAAATCTTATTCGGAGATTACCGCTATGTCGGGATCGCAGATGACACTTCGCGCCGCTGTGGAACAGAGTAAGAACGGTTGTGCATACTGGCTCTTCAGCCAGATTACGCCCAGTGTCGGATTGTCTTATGTGGAGAATATGAATTTCAGTAAAATCGTAGCCGATGATTATACGATGAGCGCTTCTCTGGGCGGTCTCACTTATGGCGTAACTACGGTGGAGATGGCAAACGCCTATTCTACATTGGAAAATCATGGGGAATATACTCAGACAGACTGTCTGGAAGCAATCTATGATTCGGATGGGGAAAATATTTATGAGGGATATGAGAGCAAAACGGTTTACTCCAGTTCGGCAGCAGATGCGATGACGGACATCCTGGAAGGAGTCCTTACGAGCGGAACAGCCAAAAGTGCGGGTTGGTCTTCTTCTTCCGACATTGATGCGGCTGGAAAAACAGGTACTACGAATGACAATAAAGCGGCGTGGTTCTGCGGCTATACGCCGTATTATACAATTGCTGTCTGGGTAGGTTGCGATACACCGAAAACAGTTTCCGGGCTGGAGGGAGGCACTTATCCGCTCGCCATATGGAAAGCTGCTATGCTGTATATGGTAGATGGTTTGCCGCAGAAATCGTTTGACCTGGAGGGGACGTATTCTGACTCGGGATCAAGTGTGATTGAAAACGAAGCGGAAGAAGAGGCAGCAGAAGAAGAGGCAGAAGAAGAGGAAGAGGCAGAAGAAGAGACGGAGGAAACCGAGGAGGAGACAGAGAGTATCGACGGAGATGCAGGAAGTACAGAATCTACGATTGAAGGTGCGGATATCCAGATACCGTCTACGGACACAGACACGACAGATACCGGCACGACGGATAGCGGCACAACAGATTCCGGTACAACCGGCGATACAACGGACGGAGACACGACAGATACCGGCACGACGGACAGCGGCACAACAGATACCGGGACATCGGTTGAGGAATCAACGGAATCTGATACAACGGGTGAAAACGTAACAGGTTCCGGTACGACAGATACGGGGAAAAATGTGAGCTCTTATGGGGAAGCAGCAGAGGCTGAGTCTGCCGAGTGAGCGGAAAGATGAGATATGAATGAAGTTTATGAAGTGAAAAAAATAGCCAATCCGCCGCACTGGACGGTTGAGGTGCCCGGTTCAAAGAGCATTACAAACCGGGCGCTTCTGATGGCGGCCCTTGCGGACGGGCCGGTAAGGCTGGAAGGAGTACTTTTCAGCGATGATTCCAGATGTTTCCTACAGTCATTGGAGCGTCTGGGATTTCATCTGGATATCTGCGAGAAAGAAAGAATTGTGACGGTGGAGGGATGCGGCGGCCGTATACCCGGAGCGGAGGGAGAAATTTATGTGGGGAGCGCAGGGACGGCAGCACGGTTTCTGACTGCCATGCTGGGTGTATCCGCCGGAACTTATCGGATTCTGGCTTCGGAGCAGATGCAGAAACGTCCGATGCGTCCCTTATTTGAGGCACTGCTTGCCCTGGGGGCACAGATTCAGTGGCTGGGTGAGGAATGGCATCTGCCGGTAGGTATCACCGGAGCGGCAGCCGGGTTATCATGGGGAAAACCGGACGTGACGGGGGTGCCGGAAGGACAACCGGAGCCAACGGAGATGCCGGAGGCAGCAGTGGAAAAACAATTATATCTGGATATCAGTGAGAGTACCCAGTTCCTGAGTGGCTTTCTTCTGATCGCTCCTATGTTTCCGCAAGGACTGCGTATCCGCATTACCAGCGAAAAAAAGGATGGTTCCTACATTCGCATTACCAGAGCAATGATGCGGGAGTTCGGTGTTTCTGTTGAGTTCAGTGAGGGCGAATACCGGATTGCGCCGGGAGCATCCTACTCCCGCTCCTCTTATCAGATTGAGCCGGATGTGTCGGCGGCCTGTTATTTTTACGGCGCGGCGGCGATAACCGGCGGATATGCCAAAGTAAAGCATGTTTTTTATGACAGTACGCAGGGGGATATAAAGTTCCTGGATGTGCTGCGCAGGATGGGATGCCAGGTGTGTGAGGAGGCGGACGGAATATCAGTGACGGGTTCGAAATCAGGATGTCTGCAGGGGATTGCGGTGGATATGAACGATTTTTCAGATCAGGCTCTGACGCTGGCGGCGATCGCACCGTTTGCGGATACACCGGTGGAGATCAGACATATTGCGCATATCCGGCAGCAGGAGTCTGACCGGATTCACGCGATTGTTACCAATCTGAAGCGGATGGGGATTTCCTGTGAGGAGTATGAGGACGGGGTTAAGATTTATCCGGGGCAGCCGCAAACGTGTCGGATTGATACATATGAGGATCATCGGGTGGCCATGGCGTTTTCTCTGCCTGGACTGCGTGCGGATGGGATTTCGATTAAAAATCCCGGCTGCTGTCGGAAAACGTTTGAAAATTATTTTGAGCTTCTGGATGAACTTACAGCGAGTTTATGATACAATGTTACAAGGAAGAAAAGGAGATTTCAGTTATGATACAGATTAAAGGAAGTATGATGTCTGTCCGGGAGGACGCGCAGGTGCTGGATGCCACAATCCGCGACGGAGGTCTGGTCAATGATTTTTATTTTGAGGATGCGTTTGTCCGGGCGCTGTATGAGATGAATCTGGCGGCGGGCGTGGATTACATGGAATTCGGTTATCGCGCGGATAAAAGACAGTTCAGTGTGGACAAATTCGGTAAATGGAAGTTTTCTTCGGATGAGGATATCCGCGCGATTGTCGGCGACAATGATACGGATATGAAGATTTCCGTGATGGCGGATGTGGGGCGCTGCGATTATAAAAAGGACATTCATAAGAAATCGGAAAGCCCGGTGGATATGATTCGGGTTGCTACCTATATCAACACGATGCCGGAAGCGGTAGCCATGATCGAGGATGCGGCAGACAAAGGGTATGAGACCACCTGTAATATCATGGCAGTTTCCAAATGCAAGGAGTCGGATCTGACCTATGCTCTGGAGATGCTTGCGAAATCTCCGGTGAAAGCGGTTTATGTGGTGGACAGCTATGGCGCTCTGTACCCGATTCAGATTCGCGACATCGTTCATTTTTATGCACAGGGTCTTGAGGGAACCGGAAAGCTGGTGGGTATCCATGCGCACAATAACCAGCAATGTGCGTTTGCCAACACCATTGAAGGTATGTCGGTAGGAGCCAGCATGATGGATGGAACCGTGATGGGAATGGGCCGCGGCGCAGGCAACTGTTCACTGGAGGGGCTGCTCGGATTTTTAAAAAATCCGAAATACGATCTTCCGCCGGTGCTGTCCTTTATCGAGCATTATATGCTGAAACTGAAAGAGGACGGCGTGGTCTGGGGATACGACATTCCCTATCTGCTGACCGGTCTGGTGGATCAGCATCCCCGCACCGCGATTGCGGCTGTGAAAGCGGGCGATACCAAGTATCTGGATTTCTATAATGAGATATGGGATTAAAGACGTTACGATTCACGGCTCTCTGGATTTCGAGTGCCGTGAATCGTAGATTTAAGGAAAGAAGGCTTACATATGAAGCTGGGTGTGGTCATGGAGGGCGGCGCCAGCAGGACGATTTTTTCCTGCGGCGTGACTGACGTGTTTATGGATGAAAATATCTACCCCGATTACCTTATAGGCGTATCTGCCGGTATTGCGTTCGGGGCCAGTTATGCTTCCGGGCAGCGCGGCAGGAACGCAGAATTTACAGAAAAGTATATGGGTGACCGGCGGTATATGGGTGTACAGCATTTGCTGAACCCCCGGAAACGCTGCTATTATAATCTGGACTTTGCCTTTGGAGAGATTCCCAATAAGCTGGTGCCTTATGATTATGAGGCATTGGCCGCCTATCCCGGAAAAGTGGTGGCGGTGGTGACGAATATCGAGACCGGAGAGCCCGAGTATCTGGAAGTTCCGCCGGAAGAGATACATTGGGAGACGACAGTGGCGAGCTGTGCTCTGCCGGTGCTTTTCCAGCCAGGCAAAATCAATGGCAATCTTTACCTGGACGGCGGATTGACGGATCCGGTTCCTTATAAAAAGGCCAGAGAAGAAGGGTGCGACCGGATCGTGGTGATCCTGACCAGGGAGCGGGGCTACGTAAAGCCTGCAAATAAAAAGTCAAGAGGAAAATGGGAATTTTTCAAATAAATTTT
>JAJQCB010000013.1 GCA_021203005.1 Clostridiales bacterium
CGAGCTAATTGAGAAACGTCGGAACTTTCCTAGTACTACGACGGAAGACGGGAATCGGCCGCCCGGTTTTTCTCTGCAGGTGATAAGTCAGTTATCCCGCCCCGTGAAATGAAAAGTAATTTTGTGTTTCTCAGACGTGTAAAAAATGTAAATACGGATATTGACAATCATGAATGGCTGTGGTAGGATACTTAGGATGCCGCACAGTGAGGTAGAAGTCTGCGCTTTTTGCAGCACCGCAACTGGCGAGTAATGATAATAGGAGGTGCCATATGTACGCAATTATAGCAACAGGTGGTAAGCAGTACAAAGTATCCGAGGGCGATATCATTACCATTGAGAAGCTTGGTAAGGAAGCTGGTGAGACGGTTACTTTTGATCAGGTTTTAGCTGTCAGCGATGAGACGTTCCAGGCGGGCACACCCACTGTCGAGGGTGCTACCGTGGATGCGACTGTCGTAGCGAACGGCCGTGCGAAGAAAGTAATCGTTTACAAGTATAAGAGAAAAACCGGTTACCACAAGAAGAACGGACACAGACAGTCTTATACCAAAGTTAAGATCGACAAGATCAACGCTTAATTATGGTAAGGATTACATTTTTCCAGAATCAGGAGCAGCAATTGACCGGATTTGACTGTCAGGGTCATGCGGAGTACGCGGATGAGAATGACATCGTCTGCGCCGCGGTTTCCGCGCTTGTCATCACATGCATCAACTCCATTGAGACGCTCACGGAGGACAGGTTTTCCTGCGAGAGTGCTCAGGAGGACGGCAGGATTGTCTTCCGGATGCAGGGGGAGAGCGGGAGCGGTTCACAGCTTTTGCTGCGGTCGCTGGCACTGGGACTGGAGGAAATGGAAGGTAACTACGGAGAGTTTATTGATTTGATCTTTGAGGAGGTGTAGGACATGATGAATATGGATCTTCAGTTTTTTGCTCATAAAAAAGGTATGGGTTCTTCAAAGAACGGCCGTGATTCCCATTCCAAGAGACTGGGAGCGAAGAGAGCAGACGGGCAGTTTGTGAAGGCTGGCAATATTTTATACAGACAGCGCGGCACAAAGATTCACCCGGGCACGAACGTAGGAAGAGGCAAGGACGACACACTGTATTCCCTTGTGGATGGCGTGCTGCGTTTCGAGAGAAAAGGAAGAGACAAGAAAGTCGCTTCTGTATATCCGGTTGCTTCCAACGAATAAAAGTTACTTCAGACCCGACTGAAAAGTCGGGTCTGATTCTTGTATGCGCAGGGGTGCGTGAAGAATATGACAGCTGTGCTGTCCGTACCCCGCGCGGCGAGTATGAGGCAAAAGCCGCCTCCTACTCGATTTACAGGAAAGTTCTTCCAGTGAAACAGGAACCAGGTTTTGTGAGGAATAGACTATGTTTGCAGACCGCGCAAAAATTATTATAAAATCAGGAAAAGGCGGAGACGGGCATGTCAGCTTCCGCCGGGAGAAATATGTGCCGGCCGGCGGACCGGACGGCGGCGACGGCGGCAAGGGCGGCGACGTTATCTTTGAAGTGGATTCCGGTCTGAATACGCTTACCGATTACCGCCATAAAAGAAAGTTTGCCGCGGAGCACGGCAGCGACGGGCAGAAGAGAAAGTGTTCCGGAAAAAACGGTGAGGATATCATCTTGAAGGTTCCGGCCGGGACCGTGATCCGGGACGCGGAATCGGGCAAGGTCATTGCTGATATGTCCGGCGGGAACAACCGGCAGGTCATTTTAAAAGGCGGCAGAGGAGGCAAAGGGAATTACCACTACGCGACGCCGACGATGCAGGCGCCGAAGTATGCACAGCCCGGACAGCCCTCCGTGGAGCTGGAGGTTCTCCTGGAACTGAAAGTCATCGCGGATGTGGGTCTGGTAGGATTTCCGAATGTGGGCAAGTCCACGCTTCTTTCCAGAGTGACCAACGCCCGGCCGAAGATCGCGAACTATCATTTTACGACACTTGACCCGAACCTGGGCGTGGTTGATCTGGATGAGGAACACGGCTTTGTGATCGCCGATATTCCCGGTCTGATCGAGGGCGCCTCCGACGGCGTCGGGCTCGGACATGAGTTCCTGCGCCATATCGAGCGGACGAAGGTCATCATCCATATCGTGGACGCCGCTTCCACAGAGGGGCGGGATCCGATTGCGGATATTTACGCGATCAACAGGGAACTGGAGGCTTATGACGCAGATCTGGCGAAGAAACCGCAGATCATCGCAGCCAACAAGATCGACGCGATTTACGACGATGGGGAGAGTCTGAATCCGCTGACAAGGCTGCGGAAGGAGTTTGAGCCGCAGGGCGTGCAGGTCTATCCGATCTCCGCTGTCACCGGACAGGGGCTGAAAGAGCTGCTTTACGCCGCATGGAATCTGCTGCAGACCATAGACGATGCGCCGATTGTGTTCGAGCAGGAGTTTTTCCCGGAGACCGCACTGTTCTCCGACCAGCCGTATTCCGTATCCTACGATGCAAAAGAGAGCGAGTATGTGATCGAGGGGCCGCGGATCGAGCGGATGCTGGGCTATACCAACCTGGAATCCGAAAAGGGATTTCTGTTCTTCCAGCGGTTCTTAAGAGAGCAGGGAATCATAGACGAATTAAAGAAACTGGGCGTCCAGGAGGGCGATATTGTGCGCGTCTGTGATATTACGTTTGAATACTATGCATAATATATGGTTACAATTTCAAATGCGGTAGGTTATAATGATTTTGTTTGTTCAGGCAGCTGAGCACGTTTCATTACAAAGGAAAGGTATCACCCTCTCTGGTTATTCGGGGGGGGGTAGTTGTTATACAGGTGCAAACTAAGGAGTTATGAAGAAAAGATTACATCACTGGCAAATCATCGCGGCGGGGTTGATTGCATTTGACATTATCGCGATCATCTTTTCCTGGGCTTTCGGTTTATTTTTACGTTTTGATTTTATCTATTCCAATATTCCGCGTCAGTATCTGCAGGCATACGTCCGTTTTCTTCCTGCGTATCTGATCGGCACGGTGATATTCTTCTGGTTCATGCGGATGTACCGCGGAATCTGGCGTTTCGCCGGCTTCCGTGAGCTGCTGCGCTATGGAAGCACATCCCTGATCGCTTCGCTGGCGCACATCGTGTGTATCAGCATATTCTGCTCGCGCATGCCGATCAGCTACTATCTGTTCGGTCTGACGGTGCAGACGATCCTGGTCGTGGGATGCCGTTTTTCCTACCGGTTTTACAATGAAGTGCTGCGGAAAAACCCGCCTCCCGCTGAGAGCGGGCCGGAGCATCGTGTCATGATCATCGGCGCCGGAGCAGCCGGGCGGAATGTGGTCAGGGAGCTGCAGCAGACGAAAGAGACGGAGTATAAACCCTGCTGCATCATCGATGATAACGCCAATAAATGGGGGCGTTTTATTGATGGAGTCCCGGTGACCGGCGGGCGCGACAGTATCCTGGAGAATGCAAAAAAATACGGGGTCGATCAGATTTATTTCTGCATTCCCTCCGCATCCGTGCAGGTGAGGAAGGACATCCTGAATATCTGCAAGGAGACCGGCTGTAATCTGAAAAGCCTCCCGAGCCTCTATCAGATGGTCAGCGAGGATCTGCTCATCAGCAAGCTGAAGCCGGTGGCGATCGAGGACCTGCTGGGACGCGAGCCGATCCGTGTGGAGATGGATGAGATTTTTCAGCAGATCAGAGGCAAGACGATCCTGGTCACCGGAGGAGGCGGCTCCATCGGAAGCGAGCTCTGCCGCCAGATTGCAGGACATGAGCCCGGCAGGCTGATCATCTTTGACATTTATGAGAATACAACCTATAATATCCAGCTGGAGCTGCAGGAAAAATACCCGGATCTGAATCTGGACGTCCTGATCGGATCCGTCCGGGACAGCCGGAAGATCAACTCGGTGTTTGAGACCTACAAGCCGGACATTGTCTATCACGCGGCTGCGCACAAGCATGTGCCGCTGATGGAAGACAGCCCTAACGAGGCAATCAAGAACAATGTCATCGGTACATACAAGACGGCCTACGCGGCTTTGACACATGGTACAAAGCGTTTTGTCCTGATCAGTACGGACAAGGCGGTGAACCCTACGAACATCATGGGCGCCTCCAAACGCCTCTGCGAGATGGTGATCCAGAGCATGGACGCCGTCAGCAAGAGCGGGCGCATTGATATGCTCCCCTTTGTCCATGCACACCGGGATAAAGTGATCGGAAATCAGATCGCCTACGATCCCCTGGATCATATGGCGGCGGATGGAAGCAACGCCATGTATGGCGGAAATCAGTCGGAGCAGACGGATCGCGTTTCCGGTCAGGGCAGCAGCGGCGGCAAGCTTAAAGTAGAAAGTATAAAAAATAAGGAGCGCACCGGCACCCAGTTTGTGGCGGTACGGTTCGGGAATGTCCTGGGCAGCAACGGTTCCGTGATTCCCCGCTTCCGGAAACAGATTGAGGCGGGCGGACCGGTGACGGTGACCCATCCGGACATTACACGTTTTTTCATGACCATCCCGGAGGCGGTGAGTCTGGTGCTGCAGGCGGGAACTTACGCCTGGGGCGGCGAGATCTTCGTCCTGGATATGGGAGAGCCGGTGAAAATCGATTCGCTGGCGAGAAACCTGATCAAGCTGTCAGGTTACAAGCCGGATGAGGATATCAAGATTGTTTACACGGGACTGCGTCCCGGCGAGAAGCTGTTTGAGGAAAAGCTCATGGCGGAGGAAGGCATTAAAAAGACCGACAATGAGCTGATCTATATCGGGAAACCGATTCCCTTTGAAGTAGAAAAGTTTTTAAAGCAGCTGGAAGAGCTGGCGCAGGCCAGCTACGAGAACAGTGACGGCATCGTGAAGATGGTGGAGGGAATCGTGCCTACATTCCATCCAGTTGGGAAGCACTAAGGTGTGCCGGAACAGAGTTTATCCTCTTCACGCCGCGGGAAACCGCCGCGAGGACTCCGGCATTTAAGAGACATAGAGACAGAGAAACAAGGATACGAAAATGCATGTGGTATGTAGTGCAGGTCCGCACAGGCTCAGAGGAAAGCATCTGTCAGCAGTGCGGCGTGAAAATACCGGATTCGGTTTTACACAAAAGTTTTATTCCCTATTATGAAGAGCGGAGAAGATTCCGCGGGGAGTGGATCACCGAAAAGCGAAGGCTTTTTCCAGGCTATGTCTTTCTCGACACAGAGAATATCCCGGATACGTTCCGTTATCTGCGGGAAGTCATCGGTCTGACAAAGCTGTTGGGTGTCGGCGACGACATCGTGCCTCTGACCGAGGCGGAAGAAGAGTTTATGAGACAGTTCGGCGGCGAGGAGCAGATCGTCGGGCTGTCAGAAATCATATTTGAAACATCACAGGTGCGGGTTCTGAACGGCCCTCTGAAAGGAAAAGAGGGGCTGATCAAAAGAATCGACAAACACCGCAGAAAAGTGTATCTGGAGCTGGAAATGTTTGGAAGGCTGCAGAAAGTCGAGGTAGGATTTGAATTCGCATTGGAAAAGATAGAATAACCGTTATCATTTAGATGACGCCTACAAATTCCAGATTCCTGCTGCATGAAGCATGGGCACATCGGCAGGAGAAGGATGACATATCGGTGCAGGAGATCCGCATGCATTCATGCGGAATGGCGAAGCTATGCCTTTTTTGACCTCACAGAAAATCTTTTTTGAGTTCTGTGGGGTGAAAAAAGGCATAGCTTTTGTAATCTCCAAAAAGACCTGGTTTCCGGTTGAGAAAAACAGAAAGTGAGAGTATAATATATTAAAAATGATGAACCTGACGGAGTAAAAGCAGCCGATGCATATATTCAGACGGTTATCACTAAGAAAGCAGAAATGCGCAGCACATGATATGCGGAAAGGAGCCATGGCGTATGGGTATCTATCTGAATCCAGGGTGCAGAGGATTTCAAACAATCCGAAATGGAGTATACGTTGATAAGACAGGTCTGATTGACTATGTGAACAGTACCATCAATACCCCTCAGAAGCTGACATGCTTCAGCCGTCCCCGTCGTTTTGGAAAATCATTTGCTGCGAAGATGCTGTGCGCCTATTATGACAGGAGTTGTGATGCCAGATCACTGTTTGAGGGACTGGAGATATCAAAGAAAGCGTCCTTTGAACAGGAATTAAACAGGTATGATGTGATCTATCTGGATATCACCTGGTTCATTTCCCGCTCAAAAAATAAGGGCGATAATATCGTATTAGATCTACAGAAAGCAGTGATAGAGGAGCTGCAGGATGCGTTCCCCGATTGTATTCATGAGAAGGAAAGCTATCTGGCTGATGCCCTTATGAATGTTGCGCATAAGTATGACCGCCAGTTCATTATTATCATTGACGAATGGGACGCCCTGTTCCGGGAAGCAAAAGATGATCTGGCACTGCAAAAAGAGTATGTGGGTTTACTCCGGGGGCTTTTTAAGGGCGGCACCGCAACGGATGAGACCATCGCAGCAGCCTATATGACCGGTATCCTCCCGATTAAAAAATACGGGACAGAATCCGCGTTGACAGATTTCCGGGAATACACCATGACAAAGCCGGGAAGATTGGCTGAATATGTGGGCTTTACCGAACCGGAAGTACAGAGCCTGTGTGAATCGTTTCAGATGGATTTTGAAGATATCCGCACATGGTATGACGGATACTCTTTCAGTAAAGTGCAGCATGTGTACAGCCCGAATTCCGTGATGAACGCCATGCAGGAGGGAGAAATTCTGAACTATTGGACGCAGACGGAATCCTTTGAAAGCCTGAGAAACTATATCGGCATGAACTTTGACGGTCTGAAAGACGCCATCATCACCATGCTTGGCGGCGAGCCGGTCAGAATGAAAATCAGTACCTTTCAGAATGATATTACATCATTCCGGAGCAGCGACGATATTCTGACATTGCTGGTTCATCTGGGCTACCTGGCTTATGACCAGGAGGAAAGAAAAGCGCGCATTCCGAATCTGGAAGTAGCGGAGGTGTTTGAAGCTGCGGTAAGCGGAGATGAGTGGGGAATCGTTGGAAAAGCCATTTCTGAGTCAGAAGATTTACTCGATGCGACCCTCCAGCGTGATGCAGATGCGGTGGCGGAAGCACTGGAGAAAGTTCATGGATCAGTGTCTTCTGTGCTGCAGTATCATAATGAGGCATCGCTGAGCTGTGCAATCACCATCGCCTACTATACCGCAAAGCGGTTCTACAATATGATCCGGGAGCTTCCCGCTGGGAAAGGATTTGCAGATCTGGCGTTTATTCCCCGAATAGGAGTTGAAAAACCGGCCATGATTGTAGAATTGAAATATAATAAGGATGCTGATTCCGCGATCCGGCAGATTCATGAGAACCGGTATGACGGGGAGTTGAAAGACTACTTCGGGAATCTACTGTTGGTCGGGATTAACTATGATAAGGATGTTAGAGGAGAAAACACGAAAAGACATAGCTGTGTGATAGAGCAGGTGTGAAAAGCGTTTCCAGCCGGGAAAAAAAGGGTCTCAAAGGAGGTTACAATTCATGGGAATCTATTTGAATCCGGGTAATAAAGGATTTCAAACAATCCGAAATGGAGTATATGTGGACAAAACTGGTCTGATTGATTTCGTAAATCGAACAATCAACACCCCTCAAAAGCTGACAAGCTTTTCTCGTCCCCGCCGCTTTGGAAAATCATTCGCGGCTAAAATGCTTTGCGCCTATTATGACAGGAGCTGTGATTCACGGTCACTGTTTGAGGGACTGGAGATAGCAAAAAAGGATTCCTTTGAGAAGTATCTCAATAAATACGATGTAATTTATCTGGATATTACGTGGTTTATCGCCCGCTCGAAGAATAAAGGAGAGAATGTAGTTCTTGATCTCCAGACCGCTGTGATAGACGAGCTCAGGAAAGCATTTTTGAATTGTGTTGATGAGGACGAAACATTCCTTCCCGATGCTCTTTTATCTGTCAGCCATAATGTGGGAAATCAATTCATTATTATAATAGATGAATGGGATGCAATCTTTCGTGAAGCAAAGCATGATGAAGCACTCCAAAAGGAATACATCCAGCTCCTCCGCGGGCTTTTTAAGGGCGGAACAGCAACCGATGAGACAATCGCAGCAGCATATATGACGGGTATTCTTCCAATAAAAAAATATGGAACAGAATCGGCGCTGACTGATTTTCATGAGTTCACTATGGCAGCACCTGATGCTTTGGCGCCATATGTTGGCTTCACGGAACAGGAAGTCAGGGAATTGTGTGAGAAATATTCGTTCGACTTTGAAAAAATGAAGCATTGGTATGATGGATACTCCTTTGAAAATCTGGATTCCGTGTATGGTCCCAATTCCGTGATGAATGCTATATCGAGAGGGATCATAAGAAATTACTGGACCAGCTCCGAAACCTATGAATCACTGAAAAGTTATATCAGCATGAACTTTGATGGTCTGAAGGATGACATCATTTCCATGCTTGGCGGAAAAAGGGTTCGAGTCGTCGTAAGCACCTTCCAGAACGATGTCACTTCCTTTAAAAATAAGGACGATGTGTTGACGCTGCTGATTCACCTTGGCTATCTCGGATACGATGCTGTAAGTGAAAAGGCTTTCATACCGAATCAGGAGGTGGCGGATGCTTTCGCAGATGCGGTCAGAGAGGATGACTGGAAAGATGTCGGCGACCTTATTCGCCAATCGGAAGATTTGCTTGAGGCAACTCTTTATGGTGATGAGGAGGCGGTGGCCGATGCCCTGGAACGTGTTCATGCTTTGAATTCTTCGGTTCTGCAGTATAATAATGAGGCTTCACTCAGCTGTGCAATCATGATCGCATATTATACAGCCAGGAGAATCTATAAAATCGTACCGGAATTCCCTCAGGGGAAAGGGTTTGCAGACCTGGTTTTTCTTCCTCGCAGGGGATCGGATAAGCCGGTTATGATTGTGGAGCTTAAATATGATATGGACGCCGACACCGCAATCCGGCAGATACACGAGAACCGTTATGAAGGGGATTTGAAAAAATATTTTGGTAATCTGCTTCTGGTGGGAATCAATTATGATAAAGACGCTAAGGGAGTGAATACGAAGAGACATAGCTGTGTGATAGAGCAGATGTGAAAAATAATATATAGTTTCAAATAAAACAAAAATAAGAGTCCGGGAGGGGCTCTTATTTTTGTGCAATAAATGTTTACATTGGAGGCACAAGAATGTCCAATATCATAGAACAGATAGGTAATTCGGTAAATGCAGTTGAAAAATTATTTTATACAGTACAAGCTGCGCTCGGCAAGTTGTACGAGCCGACCCATGTGCGCAAAATGGCAGATGCGAATGCGTATGAAATACAGAAAATAGGGGAAGCAATGCGGGAAAACTGTGATATTCCGATTGAGTATAAAAATGATGCTGTTGCAATGAGTACAGGGGACGCAGATGAATTTGTGAAGCGAACACAACACCGCATGGCTTATCAGGAGCTGACCAAACAAATTAACATAGAATCTGTTGTGGGACAGACATATTCGATATTGGAAAATGAAAAAGACGTGACTGATGAGCCGGTCAGTGATGATTTTATGAACTGTTTCTACAACTGTGTTCAGGATGTGAGTACTGAGGAGATGCAGAAATTGTGGGCAAAGATACTCGCAGGAGAAGTAAAGCAGCCTTCCACCTTTTCACTTCGAACACTTTCCGTTTTACATAATATGACAAAACAAGAGGCAGAAAAATTTCAGAAGATGCTTTCGTATATTATCAGATTTGAAGATGGAGCATTTTTACCTAATTATAGCCGTCTTTTAAATTCCGTTGGTATTTCCTATTCCGATATCCTTGATGCAGAAGAATGGGGTTTGATTAAATCATCACCATCCATAGAGGCAAGTATTCGTTTTTCTACAAATGATGGAGTTGTTTGTAGAAATAAGAAGTATATGATAACCATGGAGTCGACTCAAACGGCACGAGGTGAACTTCATGTGCCACAGTATCCGTTAACTGTTGCAGGACGAGAAATTGCGGCTCTCCCGTAAATTCTGGTGATTTTGGCTGACAAATGGCGTAAATCCAACGT
>JAJQCB010000295.1 GCA_021203005.1 Clostridiales bacterium
AAAAGATCCTTACTGGCTGTAAGGTATCTAACCCATAAATACATTGTAGTAGGAATGGGACCGGTGTCCGGCGGTAAAAAGCCGAGTGCCGGTCTATTATTATTCTTAATAATTGCCTTTTTGTGCATCTGCTGTTGAGGAATCACAAATATATTCGCCAAAATACCGCAAATATATTCGCCAAAATACCGCAAATGTATTCGCCAACTCTTGCATAATTATTTTTATAATGGTAAAGTTTACTATAAGAAATTTCAGAAATCGGACATATTGATTCGATAGGTACAAGTGTCGGTCAATGTAAGATCGGAGGAATGAAAAATGCCGGAGTATATAAAAAGAATCTGTGACAGCGAATTGGAACTAAAGCTGGAGGCTTTTGGCGCGGTTCATATTGTCGGACCGAAGTGGTGTGGCAAAACGACAACCGCAAAACAATATGCAAAAAGTTATATCGAAATGCAGGATCCTGATAAGCGGGATATGTATATGGAGACGGCAAAGATTCAACCTTCGAATCTCCTGATTGGGAAAAATCCTCGTTTGATTGATGAATGGCAGGTTGTGCCTAATTTATGGGATGCAGTTCGGGTATCTGTGGATCGTCGCGGAGAAGAAGGATTGTATATCCTTACAGGCTCTAATTCCATAGACAGAAGCAGAATTATGCACACAGGAACAGGTCGGATTGATACTCTTGCCATGTACCCTATGAGTTTATATGAAACAGGAGAGTCTAATGGAGCAGTATCTCTGTCAGGGTTGTTTAAATCAGAGAATTTTCCCGCAGATGGCTGCGTTTCGGACTTGTCAATTAATGATTTGATTTTTGCAGCCTGCAGAGGAGGCTGGCCGTCTTCCGTGAAAAAAAAGAGTGATCGGGCAAAATTGATGGTGGCGCAGAGCTATTTTGAGGGGTTATGTCGGGAAGATATTTCGAATGTAGATACTGTAAGGCGGGATGAGACAGCAACGAGACTCCTCCTTCGTTCTTATGCACGCAATATTTCGACACTTGCTTCTAACAAATCCATATTGCGGGATATAAAAGCCAATTTTGAAATGGGCGACACGACATATTATGATTATGTGAGGACTTTGAAAAAACTTTTTGTCATTCAGGACGTGGAAGCCTGGTGTCCGGCTATCCGGTCAAAAAGTGCTATTCAGTCGACAGATAAAAGAGAATTTGTGGATCCCTCTCTGGCTGTTGCTGCTTTGGGTGTAGACCCGGATTATTTTAATCTGGATTTAAAAACATTTGGCTTTATCTTTGAAACATTGTGTATTCGGGATTTAAAAATATACTCGAATGCTTTGGGAGGCCGGGTTTCCTATTATCACGATCGTTATGGTTTGGAAGCCGATTGCGTTTTGCATCTCAGGGATGGAAAATATGCACTGATTGAATTCAAACTGGGGAGCAGTGATATTGATGATGGCGCCAGACATTTGCTTGAGATAGAGGCTTTGATTCATAAATACAATAAGACTGAGAGACAGGCAAAACTACGCTTGCCTGATCTGAAAATAGTAATTACCGGCACGCAATATGGATATAAGCGCCCGGATGGTGTATATGTCATTCCGATTGGGTGCCTTCGCGATTGATAAATTTGTTATGTTTTTGTCTATTCTATTATTGTGATCCGCATACCGCATCAAACGGCGGCTCCTGCACTTCTGCGTATCTGTGACGCGGCAGAGCAGATACTGTGGGACGGTGTGAGTGGCGATCTTATAAAATCATGTTATGGGAGGATATTATGATGCAGACAGCAGCGATTTTTCAGGATGGAATGGTTTTACAAAGAGAGAAACCCGTTACTATATGGGGGACACATACGCCGGGGGAAGTGGTCACGGCTGAAATTCAGGGACAGATGGTCAATACGGTTGCCGATGATAAAGGCGACTGGATTCTTACACTGCCGCAGCTTCGAGCTTCAGAGACGGAGCAGCTTATTATCCGGTCGGGCGACGAATGCATTGTTTACAGAGATGTTGCGGTTGGCGAGGTCTGGATTGCGGGCGGACAATCAAATATGGAATTTTTTATGCGCTATGAAAAGCATCTGGCAGAAGCGCTGAAAACTTGTCAGAACAGCCGCATTCGTTTTTTTGACGTGCCGGAAGTATGTTATGACGGCCAGATATCAGATTTCGATTACAGCAGACAGAACATCTGGCGTTATGCAACTGCCGAAGATCTGGAATATTTCAGCGCAGTCGGTTATTACTTTGAAAAAGCAATCTACGAGGATTTGGGGGTTTCCGTTGGAATCATAGGCTGTAATTGGGGCGGAACGACGGCCTGCGCCTGGATGAACCCTGATACGGTAAGAAAATGCGGGTTGCCATGGATTACTGATTATGAAAAAAGAGCGTCTTCGATGGATATGGATGCGTACTGGAAAGAGCAGTCCGGTAATCCGGCGAATGATCGCGGAAATCTATTTGCGGATCCATTCAGTGAATTCTTTATGCCGCAGACACGGACGGAAGAAGAAATCGGGCAGTTTTTCAGTCAGATGTCCGGCGATTATAATGATTATTTTGAGATGCTGCAGCCGCAGGATATACCCGGCAGCCTGTATGAGCATATGCTGAAAGCGATTGCGCCTTATACAATCCGGGGATTTTTATGGTATCAGGGAGAGAGCGATGATGTTCCCGGGAAAAATATTCTCTACAAGGATATGCTGACCGGTCTTATTGCCGACTGGAGAGCACTCTGGAATGAAGAGGAACTTCCGTTTCTCGTTGTTCAGCTTCCGGGATTTGACAAATGGCTGATGGATACAGAGAATAATCATTATCCGATTATTCGCGAATGTCAGGAGCAGGTGGCTGATACAGCACAGGATGTATATCTTTGTTCCATTTCCGACGTCGGAGAGGAGAAAGATATTCACCCGAAAAATAAGAAGACGGTGGGGGAGCGTCTGGCGCTGCTCGCGAGAGGTCACGTGTATAAAGAAGAAATTTTGTGTGATGCGCCGCGCGCCGTCTCTGCTGAAAGAAGCGAGAGAGAGATTACGATTACGTTTAGCAATGCAGACGGTGGAATACAGATCAGAGGAGAAACTGTCGACGCGTTGAAATTATATGCTTCCGGCGAAGAATTATCCTATGATTTTCGAGTGGAAAACAATACTTTGGTTGTCACACTTCCCTGTGATATAGCAGAGAAAATATCTGCCGCATTTGCCCGGACGCCGTGGTTCGTTGTGAATCTGTATAATCGCGCGGGAATCCCGGCGATACCGTTTGAGTTTGTGTGTTAAAATAAAAGTTTAGAATGCGAAATAAAATATCGTTTTTGACCGGTTTTGCCAAGCTGTAGTGTCAGTTGATGCACTTAAAGAAAGGCGGGCTTCCTGCATCCTTTTCATTTGTCAGTATAACATACGACAGATACGGTTTTCAATTGAATAACGCAAGTGGTTTTGTCATTTTTATCCATTACAGAAGTCGGATTTTGCAATGTTTATTTGTTGCATTTTCGTCTATCCTTATATTGTGGGTTAACATATTATTGCGTATTTTTGACGGGAGGAGAAGAAAAATGCAAACATATCAGAACAAAAGGAACCCGATTTTACCATTGGAATATCACATTCCGGACAGTGAAGCGCATGTGATGCCGGACGGTAAGCTTTACGTGTACGGCAGTTATGACGACCGGGAGGATGTTTACTGCAGTGAAAAATATCATGTAGTGTCCACGCCGGATATGGAGCACTGGACGATTCATGAGGAATCGCTGAACGGGAAGCAGATTCCGTGGTTTAACAATCCGGACGCACCGAAGTATCCGGGGATTGACTGGAGTCATCCCACGCCGTTTATTCAGAAAATGCTGGCGAATATGGCGGCGGATGGCGAGGATATGAAGGAGAAGTTTGAGAAAGAGGAAGAAGGCGAGAAGCCGGCGCTTCTGTTTGCCCCGGATTGTGTGGAGAAGGACGGAAAGTATTACCTGTATATCTGCATGCCGGATGATAGTGAGGGCGTGGCGGTTTCTGACCGACCGGAGGGACCGTTTACCGACCCGGTGCAGCTTCCCTGCGGCGGAATTGACCCGGCGATCTTTATTGACGACGATGGACAGGCTTATTTCTACTGGGGACAGCTTTTTTCCCATGGAGTGAAACTGAATCCTGATCTGATGTCCTTTGACCGCGCGGATATCGTGGACGATTTGGTGACGGAGGAGGAGCACTATTTCCACGAGGGTTCTTCCATGCGGAAAATCGGGGACACCTATTATTACGTTTACGCGGATATGGAGCGGGGGAAACCCACTTCGCTGGGCTATTCCACCGGGAAATCTCCGATGGGGCCTTTTTCCTATCAGGGAATCATTATCGACAACGACGGCTGTGACCCGAAGAGCTGGAATAATCACGGTTCCATCGAATGCATGGATGGACAGTGGTATGTCTTCTACCACCGTTGCAGCCGCGGGATGGAGCAGCACCGCAGGCTCTGCATCGAGAAGATCACTGTTCTGCCGGACGGAACAATCCCGGAGGTGAAGATGACCTCGCAGGGCATCGGAGAGCCCTTTGCGCCGGGCGAGGCGATCATGGGGTACCAGGCCTGCGGACTTTTCGGTACGGTTTTTATCGGTCTTAACGAGGATGAGGAGACAAAAGTGCAGTATCCCGAGAAACTGACGAATATTTCCGCAGGGGACGAGATGATTTTCCGTTATGTAAAGAGTGAAGCGGGGTATCATCGTCTCGGTATCCGGGCAATTGGCAGCGGTAATCTTACGGTTCTTCTGAATGATGAGATAGTTGGAGAAGTAATGGTAGAGAACGGACTGCAGACCGCGGATGTTATCTGCGCACCGGCGGGTGAGTATGAATTGAAGCTTCGCGTGGAAAAGGCGGAAGGTTTGGAAATTCTGGAAGTGGTTCTGGAATAAATGAGAAAAATCTGTCCGATTGAGGTGAAATCTATTTGTTTTGTATATCCGGGGTATTCTGCGCAGATCGGTATTCGGTAGGAGTCATCCCATAGTATTTTTTAAAAACCTTCCGGAAGTTTTCCGGGGCGGAATATCCTAATTCATCAGAAATAGCAGCGATAGAAAGATTGGAGTTCTGTATCAGGCGAACCGCCTGGCGGAGCTTCAATTTTTGTATGTTTTGAGAGAAACTCATGCCTGTGCTCTGCTTGATGATCCGTTGAATCTGGCGTTCGCTGTAGTTAAAAAAGGAAGAGAGCTCCGACAGCGTCAAAGTATTATAGTGTTCCTGGATGTATTTTAAGATCAGGATCGTATTTTCATTTTCCTGATTGGAACCGGTTTCCGGGAATACGAAATCTGTGCCATGATTGCGGAGAATAAAGATGAACAAAGCATTGATGACGGAGTTCAGCATTCTGCTTTTATATTGACGATGCCCATGAAATTCATCCCATGCATAGCCGATGAAATTAGTAACATCCGGGTCGTTGCCGGTGCGGAACAGAAGATAGGACTGGCAGTTTTTCTGGTACAGTATGCGCATGAAAAAATCGGACAGGATATCATTTTCAGAAAGAATGCCAAAGAACGCATCCTCAAATGTGCTGGTGCGGATGATGAAATTCAATAAAATGCAGTCGTCAGAAAACGCAGTGATGGCATGGACAGAGCCGGGAGCAATGATGCAGATATCGCCCGGCACCATGGTCAGTTCCTGTTTCGCGATATGATTGATAATATTTCCCCGCAGGACACAGGCGACTTCTATGAAGCTGTGAGAGTGCCAATAGGCAGGGAGATAGCGAAAGTGTTGATAAATTTCCACATCTGCATTCCGGGAAAAGAAAATATCCTCGTCCAGCCGATGCAACAGGAGCTTTTCCGTAAATTCATTGGTACAATAAGCGTTTGCTTTTGCAAGAATATCGGAAACTTCTTCCATCTGCTGTGGCCGGTCGAGATGGCGATACGGATTCTGCTCGTAAAGTGTTTTCAATGTACGTTCAAGATCACGCATTTCCGTATTGATTTCCTGATAAAAATGATTCTGGATGACCATGGGAGTATTCCCCTTCCGTTTTTCTTTTGCAGTAAACCGAAGTGTGCAAATGAGGTGGTTTAAAATTCAAATATGGATGCTTTAATTTATATAAATTATAGGTTCGGGCAGTTTATTTTTCAACTGTTATTTTGGCAAAAGTGTCGCAAATCATATGCCAGATGTCAGCTTTTTGACTTATTTTGATACGAAGCATGACCTTTACAGAGATTATTTACAAGTGAAAAACGGACAACCAAATGCGGTTGTCCGTTTGCTCGTGCATAATTTCACTGCGAAGTTTGAATTAGCTACTGTTCGTTATTAATCTTATTTTGCTGATCTTTAAATCAGAATACTGAAAGCCTGTATAACTCATGCCGTATCCTAACGCATAGCGAACAGGCCGACTCTTTCGCGTTATTATAAATTTTCCCCGTTTGTCCGGATGACTTCCGCATAAAAATCAGCGGAGTCTTTTAATGTGCGCTTTCCGGTCCGGTAATCAACATAAACTAATCCAAACCGCTTGTCATAGCCTTCTGCCCATTCAAAGTTATCCATAATGGACCAGTATTGATATCCGATCACCGGGATCCCTTCATCCGCGGCTTTTTTTAACTCCAGAAGATATCGATGAATAAAATCAATTCTCTGCGGATCATGTACCTTGCCGTCCAGCATAATCGAATCACAGCTTGCCATCCCGTTTTCCGTGATTAAAATCGGGAGGTGATATCTCTCATAATGAAACTTCGTCATCCAGTACAGGCATTCCGGTGTTACCGGCCAGTCCATAGCGGTCCTGGGGAGGCCCGGATACTGATGCGGGTTCTCAATCATACCGGCATAATTCTGTGAATTATAAATATTAAATCCAAAGAAATCCAGCGGCTGACAGATGGTTTTCAGATCCGCTGTACTGATGGCGTCCCGGAGGGGATCCGGAACAATTCCCAGAATAATCGGATCCATCCACCAGCTGTTTCCGAAAGAGCCGTCCAGATCTGAGTAACATGCGTTGCGGGCGTATGCAATTCCTTCCGCTGTTTCCTCGAGCGGAGTAATGCCGCTTCCCGTCGGGGCTAAGCCGATTTTCGGAGCTTTTACGGCATATCTGCGAATGGTCTGCACGGCTTTGCCGTGTGTCAGCATGACATTCCGGGTTACAGACGGCAGTACCTCCGGTTTCGTTAAGAACGGTGCGTGTATGCCCATGGAATATCCTAAAGTAACAAAGCACTGGGGCTCATTTATCGTCATCCAGTAGGTAACTCTGTCGGAAAGCTTCTCCACGACAGCTTTTGTGTATTCCGTAAAATAATCGGCGACCGCTTCATTCTCCCATCCGCCTTTTTCGTGCATCCACATAGGAAGATTCCAGTGGAATAACGTTACCATTGGTTCAATCCCTGCTGCAAGAAGTTCATCAACAAGACTGCTGTAAAAGTCCAGCCCTTTTTCGTTTATTTTCCCCGGTTTGGGAATGACTCTCGGCCAGCTGACGGAAAAGCGGTAAGATTTCAACCCGATTTTCTTCATCAGAGCGACATCTTCTTTGTATCTGTGATAGTGGTCGCAGGACACATTCCCGTTATCTCCGTTTTTAACATGTCCGGCGTTCAGGGCGTCCCAGATGCCGGCGGTTTTCCCGTCCTCGTCATAAGCTCCTTCAACCTGATAGGCTGCACTTGCAGCACCCCATAAAAAGTTTTTTTGAAATCCCATGTTTTTCCCCTTTCAAATATTTTTTAACTGAAAAAGCTGTTTTTCAAAAAATTGAAAATTATACACAATCATTATATACATTATACGAGATATTTTTATGATGCATAAGAGCTGGAAACGACATACATAGATGTTAATAGTGCCACCCTTTATAACCCCTTCTCCTGAAAAAGTGTATTTTGTCATTTTTAACTATTACAGATGGCAGAGAAAATATCTGTCGCATTTGCCCGGACGCCGTGGTTTATTGTGAATCTGTATAATTGCGCGGGAATCCCGGCGATACCGTTTGAGTTTGTGTGTTAGAGCAAAAGTTCGGAAAAGCTGATGAATATCTCCGCCGGGGATGAGATGATTTTCCGCTATGTGAAGAGCGAGGCAGGCTACAAACACCTTGGGATCCGGGCAACAGGCAGCGGTAAACTGACGGTTCTTCTGAATGATGCAGAAGTTGGGGAAGTGATTGTAGAGAACGGGGTGCAGACTGCGGGAGTTATCTGCGCGCCAGCAGGTGAGTATGAGTTGAAGCTTCGCGTGGAAAAGGAGGATGATCTGGAGATTCTGGAAGCGGTGCCGGAATAAATGAGCCAAAAAGAGCAGGAGAAAGTGTCTGACAATGTTAGCTTACCATAGAATTGAGCCTTTCACAACAGAAAAAACCCATCCGCATCGGATGGGCTTTTCCCTGTTGTAAATATGGTTTTCGGTATTGAGATTTTACTGTTCGTCGTTTGCTTTCATGCTTTCTTTCATCTTGGCAATCTCGCCCCAGTAAGGCTTGATCGGATACATGAGCAGGAAGATGATAATCAGTGCGCAGCAGACAGCCGGGATACCGAACCGCAGCCAGTTGATCGCAGCCATGGTGGCGTCATTCTGTCCGCCAACCGCATTAGCGATATATCCTGTGGCAGCCAGGACGGCGAGGATACCGGAACTGGTAGCAGTGGAACCCATCTTGTAGGCAAACCCCTTGATGGCGGTAACGACACCATTCATGGAGATGCCTTCTTTCAACTGGATGTAGTCAATCGTATCGTTGACGAAGAAGTTGATCAGGCCCTGTTCCATTGCGCCGAAGCAGGTAGCCAGGAATGAGAGTACATACAGCAGAGGCATGCTCTTGTTTCCGCCGATGAAGAGGATGATATAGCATACGCCGCAGAGCGCCTGAGTCACAATCATGGTGGTTACCGCATTTCCTTTGAATACCTTCAGGAAGAACGGCATGAATACCATCATGGATACCAGAGCGCCGATGGAAACGATCAGCATGTAAATGGTGATCAGATCCGGTCTCATCAGATAGTACATAACATAGTACACTGAGGAGGAGAACATAATGCCGTATCCGATGGAAGCCAGACACCATACGATCAGCAGAGTGATCAGCTTCGGGTGGTGTCCGAAGAAAATCGCAAGGTCTTTTGTGAGCGGCCGTTTTTCCTCGGTTTCGATGACATATCTTTCCTTGGACATCTTAAAGAGCGCAAGGTTTGCAATGATAGCCAGAATACCGTAAATCAGGATAAACGGAGCATAGCTTCCAAAGAAGCTTACAAAGTTTGTCGTAAAGGAAGAGGCAATCGTAAATGCAACTGCGATCATGATAATGTCAAACTGTACCATGAATCCGCGCTCGCCGTCGTCCTTGGTCATAGCGGGGATCAGGGACATCTGCGGCATGGTCAGACCGGTCACGGACATTCCGTATAGAATGTAGAATATCGTGATGTAGATCACTTTCCCCTGATCTGAAAGCCCCTGAGGGTTCAGGAAGAGGAAGAATGATACAACCGTCAGAATGAATGGTACAATCAGTATGTAGGGACGATAACGGCCCCATTTTGTTTTGGTACGGTCGCACATACCGCCCATAAGCGGGTCATTGACAGCGTCCCAGAGTGTGGCAATCAGCATGATGATGGAAGCTGTGCCGGCCGCAATTCCTACCGTATCTGTCATAAATACGGAGATGTAGCTGGCAACGGTAGCCTGAATCAGCATGAAGCCTCCGCCGTTTGAGAGACCGTGTACAATCTGTACACTTTTCGGAAGGCGTTTCTCGCCTCCGTTGTTTTCGTTACCCATAAAATACCTCCTTTGTTTCTTTCCGTAAGCAACCATATTACATACTCATTTATAAATTATATTTGATTTTGAAAAAATAATGAAGGTCAGAAAATGACATGGGAGGGTGTA
>JAJQCB010000221.1:0-52997 GCA_021203005.1 Clostridiales bacterium
GTGTACTTATATGCTGGCAAGCCGCTCTCCCTCCTATTCGTATTATTTTGATTATTGACTTCCCATGTTTCCCAGTGTTATAATGTGCTTAGCAAGACAGCTGGCAGGTAAGTGTGGGTTACCTGTTCCGGCGAAATATCAGATTAAAAAATAGTCGTCCACTCCGCCAAGAGTTTTAGGGACGGCTATTTTTTATGGTTGACATAGGTCAGAATCGAAACAATCAGTAATGTGATGGTCAGCAGTACCATAAACTCTTCGTATGTACTCATAAAACTTTACCCCCTTTCCGGAAGACTCGGAACGGGTTACGCCACCCCTACCAGCTGCCTTGATAAACACATCATAGCAGCAGGATATGGCTCTATTCTTTTTTCCCTCCAAGATGAAGCGTGAAGGCTGCTCTCTGCACAGGATGGGGGTCTCCTTCCTGGTAATCAAAGGACCTTTCCATGGCCTCTAAAGTGAGCAGATCCAGATCTTTTGAAGAGAGAACGCCGTCTGCCTTGCGGTATGGACGCTGTCGGTAAAATTCGCTCTTATAAGGTTCTCCCATGCGCGAAAGTCGGCTCTCAATTTCCGCTTCAAATTCTGCGTCATATACTTCCTCCGGTGCCGTGCTGACGTCTGTCGGAGGCAAATACTCAAAGCACATGGCTTCATCTACCATGTTCTGATCACAGGAAAAAATAAATTCTTCCGGGGTATCATCCCGGATTTTCTCCAACATCTTTATTTTCCTTTTTACCGAAGCTTTCGGATTAAGACCCTGAACGATTTTACACAGATCGTATGCGCTCCCGTATATTTTGTGAGATATGTACAGGTCAATGAGCATAATGCGCGCCTGTTCAATCTGGTAAGCACTCATATTGGGATATGTCTCTGCTGAATTGATTAGCTGTATAACCCTTGTTTCTTTTTTCTTCGGGAATTCGAGTATCATTTTCTTCATGGTATCATTGGCCTCTTGGATGAGGACATATGGAGATACAGAAGTGTGCATATAAATCCCCCTTTCAGCGCTTGTCCAGGCCAGCCGTTTCCGCTATATCATTGCGTTTCTCCACAATAGCGTCATATGTTTCGTTTGTGCCGTTAAAATGGTCAGACAGCACTTTGGAGGACAGAATGACAAGATCAGACGATATGCTGGCGTCTGCAGAGTGCTGCTTTACTTCGTCCGAGGTGTCAGTTGGCATGTCAGAAACATAATCCATTTCATCATGCAGCTCATCCAGCTTATCGCTTATTTCGTCATAATCCACATCGCCATCCAGATACTGATCGGTGATCTCAATCGCCTGCTCTGCGACAGAAATGGCCTTGGAACTCGCGTATACTTTGCTTCCGCAGGAGCAGAGCATGAGAGCTGAAAACGAGATTGCCAGAACTGAAATAATTCTTTTTGCTTTATTCATAAGAAATATCATTCCTCTATTTTCTTCGATGGCCCCGGTACCACTCGAGGCTTATTATTTTCCAGAAACTTTCCTCAGAGGCTCTTGGGCTGCTGCAACAGGCGGATCCTCTTCGTACTCATACTTTCTGATAATGTCAGTCATCTGTCCCATGACCCAGCGCTTATCCATCTGACGGAGTTGGTGGTAATAGGAAATAATTTCTTTATCATCGGAGCTGGGTATATTATGGCTGTCCGTTCGGCCAAGAAGGTAATCTACGGATGTTTCCAAGCAGTCAGCGACCAAAACCAACTGCTGGAGGCTGGGAACTTCTTTAAGAAACCAGTTTTCGATGACGTCTTTTCCAAGGCCCGTAGATTCTGCGACATCGGAAATTGTTTTTTTTCTTATATCGAGGAGATCTAAGAAGGCCGATCGGCAGCATCCGTCGCTTAGTATACCCCGGTTGAAATCTGCAGATTGGTATTCGGCAATGTTTGAGATACCAATCAGAAAATCCAGGGGTACATGGAAGTATTCACATATCTTGAGCTTCATCTGGTCGTTTGGACAGCTTTTCCCGTTTTCATATAAGGAAACCGTTGATTTCACGATCCCAAATATCTGACCAAACTCTTCCTGTGTCAAACCGGCAGACGTGCGTAGCATTTTTATCCGGTCAGAGATATTTGCCATACAAATCACCTCTTTCTGTTGAACTGTTTTAAACATATTATAATCTACGCCTCCCTAAAATTAAACTCATTTAGAAAAAGTTGATAAAACTTCAACTTTCCTATTGACAAGCAGTTAAAGTTGAAGTAATCTAAACATAAGTTGAAGATAACAAAACAAGAAAGGAGCGGAACGATGAACCTTGAACTACTTAAATCCGAGAGAAAGTCCAAAGGTTATACGCAGCAGTTTATGGCCGACCAGCTTGGATTCAAGGACAGAAGCAGTTACTGCCTGATCGAAAACGGGAAGTGTTCTGTGGATATCGAACTGGCGAATCGAATAGCCTCTGTTTTAAAACTGTCTGAACGGCGGACGTTTGAAATTTTTTTTGCTTCGCAGGTTCAAGAAGCCTCAACATAGTTTTATCTTAATCAAACAGGAGGGAAAGATAAATGGGAACAAATCCTACAAAAGCGGCCGGCAATATTTACTGCCAGTGCAGAAAAGCGGCTGCAATGTTCAATGACAAGCTAAACAGTCGCGAGGGAGCCGCAGAACTACTCGGCATCTCGCCGAGTACATTGGCGGATTATGAACTCGGAATAACGAAGATTATTCCGGCCGACAACATTCTGAGAATGGCTGATTTATACAACGCTCCGGAGCTGAGAAACCACTATTGCCGGAACTGTTGCCCGCTGGGAGGTGATGTACCGGAGATTGACATGGATTCATTGGACCGGATCACGGTGAAGGCGCTGGCCTCTCTGAGAAAAGTCGAGCAGACAAAGGAAAACCTGCTGGACATTACCGAGGATGGGATTATCTCGGAAGATGAAAAGCCAAAGCTGGATCGGATACTGAAAGAGCTGGATGATTTGTCAGCCGTTGCTCACAATCTCCGGGTGTGGGTAGAGAAAAACGCTTAGAAAGGAGGAGATCGATGGAGAACACAATGACAGGCGCTGTAACGGCACCAAGGGTATTTCTGACAGTGAAAGAAGTAATGCTTCTGATGGGGTGCAAGGAAGACAAGGCGTACAAGACCATGCGGAAGATAAACCAAGAGTCGGAGAAAGAAGGATATATGCGATTCGACGCAGGCAAGGTCAACAAGCATGTGTTCGCTGAAAAGCTGCAGATCCCGGAGGAGGATATTGAGAACGCCATTAAATATGTGGCTGCACAGGGATAAGGAGGAAATCATGGCATTTTACCATACTTGCCCTATTTGCGGATCCAATCTCGATCCTGGTGAGATTTGTGACTGCGAAAGGGAGAAGGACAATAGAGAAAAGGTTTTTGCGGATGCGATCAGACCCGGAAAACGGGGACAGTACAGGATAGATTTTGACAGACTGGAGCGTGGATATCGTGAAAAAGCTGTTATGTAGCACCGCTCTATTTGCGGGAATGGCATTATCCGGTGTGTGCCTTGCCGCAACAGGAGGGGAGGTAGAGCCAACAGAAGTTCCGGTGGCGGTCACGGTAAACGCAGAAAACACTATCAGCGAATCAGAGAGTGAGACGGAAACATGTGCCACAGGGGATGGTGACCAGATCATGGAATTGACAGACGATGAAATCTTTCTGCTGGCCAAGATCGCCATGGCGGAGGCCGAGAGCGAAAGCACAGAGGGGAAGGCGCTGGTCATACTGGTGGTTCTGAACAGAGTACAGTCAGACGAATTTCCCGATACCATAGAAGATGTGCTTAATCAGAGAACCGGCGGCGGAGGATGGCAGTTCAGCCCAATGCAGGACGGAGGGCGCTGGTACACAACAGAGCCAGATGAGGATAGCTACGAAGCCGTTGAGTTGGTAATGGCCGGCTGGGATGAAAGCAGGGGTGCCCTGTATTTTGAAAGCAGCGAGGATCCGACATGGCACAGCATGAACCTGGAATACCTTTACACGGTCGGGTCCCATAAATTTTACAGATAGGAGAGTGTGAAAATGCATGACAGTAAAGTGCGTAGGATGTCAGTTGACATGGAATGTGAGTATCTTACGGAAGATTCCAAGGTCCGGGTATATCTGTCCCCGGTGCGAGGCGAAACAAAGGAAACAGTCGCAGAAAAGGCCGTCGTCATAGCCTTGGAGCTGTTCTACAGCCTGGCGGTGACCTATTTCATCGGCAGTTGGGCAATCGCGGCGGCGTATGCCGAGAGAGGCTATAAAGCCTATGGCGGAGAGTATCTGCTGATTATCTTTGTATTCGGACTCAGCTTTCATTTCATCAGAAAGTTTTTTGAGAATTTTAGGAGGTAACGATGGAGGAAGTCACAAAACAGGAAGTCGAGGAGCAGCTGGGGCAAGAAATTACAGCGGAACAACTTGCCGAGGCGCTGGAATATGCCAGACGCAAGCAGGAGTACATATACAAGCGCGAACGGAGGGAAGTGGTATTACAGCACTGGTACCTTGTCACACTGACTGTGGAATATGTCCGAAACCTCGCGTTTTCACGCTTCACAATGGATTTATGCGCAAAGCTTCACAATATGGAAAAAGAGTGCCCGGTCAAAGACCAGGACACCCTCACGCTCAGCCATATTGTAGCACAGCCGACCGCTTAAAATCAATAAAAATCTACAATATGGAGGTAAACTATGGAAACCAGATCTAATGCAATGACACAGATCCAACAGAAGTATGCCGGATGCAATCTGCTTATGCCGGCGTCAACCGAGGTTCAGCTGAACCCATTCTATAAAATCACAGTCATGGAAGTGACTGCTGATCTTTCTGAAAATTCGGGGGATATATTCAAAGTCGGCTCCGTGAAGTCCGGAAAGGACAACAAGGGCAAGGATATTTGGGTAGAGACATTCTCCCCGGCAAAACCCCTTCTTATGAAAATTGCCGCCGCGGCCGGAATCCAGTTTGATCCGGACCATACCTACGGCACGCGGATAGACGCGAACACATACAAAGCCAAGGCTTATGGTGCTATGAGGATGCCCGATGGTACCGGAAAGACCCATGCAGACGAGAAAGTAATCTGCCTTGACGATGAAGAGGCAAATTATCGGCTCGAATTTATGGACAAGTCCATCAAAGGTATCACGGACGCAAAGGCGGCCAAAGCAGCAGCGGAGCTGTTTAAGGGAAAGTGGATTCAATCAGCTGATAAATGGGGCAATGCTTGCCAGGCTTATGTTATCGATGACGGAGACCGGGAAAAGTACATTGAACGGTCGGTGCTGGTAAACATGACACTCCTGCGGAAGACAGCGGCGGAAAAGGCCATGACTGGAGCAATTTTAAGAGTGGTTCGCGCTTTAACCGGAATGAAAGGTCAGTATACAAAAGCAGAACTGCAGAGACCTTTTGCTATTCCACGAGTGACGTTTTCCCCGGATTACAGCGATCCCGAAGTGCGGAGGGCAATGCTCTCGCAGGGGATGAACTCTATCGGCTCCCTGTTTGGAACAGCAGCTGTAGCAAGCCTTCCTGCCGCGGAAAACACAGCATCCACAGATATGTTTGATCCGGAAGAATTTGCCGATAATCCTGCATTTTCATCTGACACACCAGCCGCATCGGGCGCGGAGGAAATACCGGAGCAGCCGCAGGAAGGCAACTGGTTTGATCCCGATCCGGTGCAGGAAGAAGCACCCGTGCCGGCCGGTTATGTCTGCGATAACTGCGGCGCGACTATCCAGGAGAATGTGTATGAATATTCGATTAAGAAGATGGGGCGCCCGCTGTGCATAAAGTGTCAGAGAGGAGCGCGCTGATGAAGATAATCAGGATCACCACAAATAATGAAATCAGCACGCACGAATTTCCGAAGGGAAATCACTTTACTCAGAATGAGGCGATCCGGAAGCTGATCGGACCGAAATGTGATTTATACGAGCATGTGATGCCGAACCGGCTGTATAAGGTACTCGGCGGCTCGAATAAAGCGAGCGGCGTCATGGGCAGCTGTGTGAGCATGCTGATTGATGAGGAAGGCCTGTATCACGATCTTGAGTTGAACACTGTCGGAAGTTACCTGTACGAAACGGATATGCATGGAAGTGTGATTGTCGGCAATATTCTCATTGTCGGAGAAGTATGGACACCGGATGGCATTGATTTCTGCGGAATATCAGAAGAACAGTTTAACCTGCTTTACCCAAGGTTGGAAATACTTACGAAGGAAGCGAGGGGACAAGGATGAACAGAAGCATAGGAGATAACATCAGCTCTTTACGAAGAGCGAAAGGTCTGCGCCAGAGAGATCTGGGTGACCTTTGCGGAATGGCCGATTCCCGGATCGGTGAATACGAGAGAGACGAGCACATTCCAACAAAGGCTACGCTGGAGCGTATCGCTAAAGGACTTGGAGTGACGGTAGAGGTACTTCTTAGAGGAACGGAGGAAGAAACGATATGAGAAATTTCAAGGTGCTCCATACGGCCGACTGGCATATTGGAAGCTTTAAGGGACCGGAAAAAGACGGGGTTAATCTCCGATCGGAAGATACAATGAATTGTTTGCGCCATCTGGTGAAGGTGGCGCAGGACGAAAAGCCCGATCTGGTTTTGGTGTCCGGAGATATTTTTCACCAGGCGGAAATCTGGCAGGGACGCAGCCACAAGGAAGTATTACAGGCGCGGGGAATCATTCTGGAGCTGTCGAAGGTGGCCGGACATGTAATCGTAATGCGCGGCACTCCGAACCATGATTCAGAGGAAGCCTTTGAGGAGCTGGCGGCCCACTTTGAATTCAATGATCATGTATCGGTTATTACCAAGCCGGGGATGGTCAGCTCTCCGTATTTTGATATAGCGGTTGTGCCAGGCTTCGACAGGGGAGCATTCAGAGCGGCACACCCCGGCATATCCAAGGAGGAGGAAAACGTTATTTTCTCTGATGAGCTGGGGCAGGTCGTAGCCGGTATGAAGGCAATGTGCGGCGGAAACAGGGCCAGCATTCTGATGAGCCATTACACGGTGCCGGGCTGTAATACAGAGAGCGGCCAGACACAGTTTCTGACACAGTTTGAGCCGGTCATCACGCAAGACATGCTTATGGCTGCTGACTATGATCTGGTGGCACTCGGACATATCCACAGACCGCAGAAAATACAGGGGCTGAAAAATGTATATTATTCCGGCGCTGTAAATGCCATGAACTTTAATGACGAGAACCAGGAGAGAGGATTTTGGATACATAATTTTTCACTCAATCCGGTAACCAATCGGACAGAGTATCAGTATTCAGATTTTCATAAGACGCCATACCGTGAGTTTGCCACATTCCATTTCACAGATACGGATATCACGGCGATTAACCTCGGGCATATGGAGGAAGTTGCCTTCAACAACTGGAAGTACAATGGCTGGGCCGCGGATAAGATTGTCAGAGTGCTTTACACCTGTTCCGAAAAGCAGAAAAGGCTGTTCAACTCTGCGGTGGTTGAAAAATCTCTGTATGAAGCGGGAGCTTTCTATGTGGCCGGTATCGAGGCGGAGAAGATTGAATCGGCGAACCGTACCGAATTGTCCAAGCAGGAGGATCCCGAAACCAACCTCGTACAGTACCTGGAGGAAAAGCTGGTACCGCCGGAGAAGATTGACAGCATCGTTGAAAAGGCAAGACCAATCATCGCCATGGCCAAAGCAAATTCTTCGGTATCAGAGTATTTCGGGACGTTTGTGCCAAAGGAGATCGAGGTACGGAACTATCGGAATTATGCGGAGCAGTATTTCTCTTTTGAGGATATCAGCTTCTGCACCATCAACGGCCAGAACGGATCCGGAAAATCCTCACTTTTCATGGACGCCATTGTTGACTGCCTTTATGAAGAACCGAGAGAGGGAACCAACACCGGCTGGATCCGGAATGACGAGAAGGCACGGTCCGGCTCCATCTCCTTTACATTCGGACTGGGAGAGAAGACCTTTCGGGTGGTAAGAACCAGGACGAAATCCGGAAAACCGACATTGAACCTGTCGGAGCTGCTCGACGGCGAATGGGCCGATCGTTCCAAGGAAAGGATCGCGGACACACAGAAAGAGATTATACGCATCCTCGGAATGGATAGCCTTACATTTAAGGCCTGCGTCCTCATTATGCAGGATCAATACGGAATTTTCCTCGAAGCAGGAAAAGAGGAGCGCATCGGTGTTCTCTCAAATCTTCTTGGGCTGGGAATATACGGTGTTATGGAAGACCTGACACGCGACCAGCTGGGCGCGCTGAAAAGAGAGATCGCAAAGCGGAATCAGACGATCAATGTCCATAATAACACCATCTCCGGATATGGGAAGCCGGAGCAGGAAAAAGCCGAGATCGATGCCCTGCTCAAGGACGCCCAGGAGAAACAGGCTGAATTGTCCAAGCAGAAAGAGGACAAGTCATTACTGCTGAGAATGCAGCAGGAAGCCGAGGAAAGGCGGCAGAGGGTACAGGCATCTGTTAATGCTCTGATCCAGAAAAAGGCTGCTACAGAGCAAAATATAACGCTACAGACAAGCACCATAGCCAACTGCGACTACTTCCTGGAAACCGAGGCGGAGACAATGGCAAAGGCAGCGAGGCATTCTGAACTGGCGGAAATGGATCGGGAGCTCGCGGGCGCTGCGATCGCCTATACGGCAAGGCATGAGGAATTGACGAGGCTCCATAACCAGGAAAGCCGGGAAGAGGCTGATATCAATCGCATGCAGATGAGTGTGGATGCCAAGCGGGAAGAGATCAATGCTCTGATATTGGAGTCGGCCAATGACGGAGAAGTAAAAAATAAGGCGGCTGAATACGAGCGCACTAAGAAACAGCTGGATGAAGCCTATGAGCAGGATCGTGCCTACCGCGCGTGTCAGATGGAGCTTGATGGGGCGGTAAACGAAGGACTGCGGATCTCTGCGGCACATGATTCCGACCGCAGGAGGATGGAGGATAAGCTGGCTGGATATAAAAAGCAGGCTGAACTTCTGGACAATGTGGAGTGTGTTGACATTGAACATGCACGCTGCGGTTTCCTGTCCGAAGCCATATCCGCAAAGAAATCTCTGGATGAGTACCCTACGCTCATGAAACAGGATGAGGAGAACTACCGGATCCAGATAGAGCCATACGATACCAAGATTGAAACATTGAAGGCAAAGCTGGCCGGAATGGAGAACCCGGAGAAGAAAGTCTCAGATCTGCAGAGGAAGTGTTCGGAGCTGAAGCCGTTCACAGCGAAGCTTGCGGAGTTAAACCAGCGCGAAAGCCAGATAGCCCTGCTTAGAGCCACTGTAGATAATATGCAGTCAAATATATCCGAAGCACAGAAAAGGCTTGCAGAGGCGAAAATAAAGGCCTCTGAGGTCGAAAGAGAGATGGCTGCGTTACAGGACAAGACCGACCAGCACAGGGCAGTCACGCAGGAAATGATAGAGCTTTCCCCGTACCTTGAAAAAGTGAATACCTATCCCGTTATAAAGGAGCGGAAGAAAAATGCGGAGAACCAGAAAGCGGATGAGATTATCCGGCTGGCAGAGATAGAGCAGGAATTGGAGGCTGCGCGCCGCGAACTGGCAGAAACAACAGGGGCAACGATGGATATTTCACAGCTGAATGCTGATGTGAATTCCATCAATACGGAGCTGGAAACCATAAACCGGACGATAACCGGATATCAGCAGACGATCGGTTCTCTGATACAGAAAATCGCAGAGATTGAGAAATTGACCAAAGAGGTAAAGAGTCTGCAGATCGAAGCCGGAAAGCTAACGGAGGATCGTTCGGAGTACGAGCTTCTCAAATCGGCATTTTCCCAGGATGGTATTCCTCATCAGATTATCCGTTCATTGGTGCCGAAGCTGACGGAAATTTCCAGCAGCATTCTGGGGCAGATGACGGGCGGCAAGATGGGCATTGAATTTCAGACAGAAAAGGTAATGAAGAGCAACACCAATAAAGAGGTCGTTGCGCTGGATATCTTCATCGAGGAGTACGGAAAATCTGTGCTGCCGTACCTGTCCAAGTCCGGCGGGGAAAAGGTCAAGGCCTCGCTCTCGGTCATCCTCGCGCTGGCGGAGATCAAATCATCATCAGCAGGCATCCAGCTGGGAATGCTGTTCATCGATGAGCCGCCGTTCCTGGACAGCGATGGGATACAGGCATACTGCGACGCCCTTGAGACGATCCAGAAGCGATATCCGGATTTGAAGATCATGGCCATTACCCACGATCCGACAATGAAAGCCCGTTTCCCACAGAGTCTTGATGTCATAAAGACAGATGAGGGGAGCAAGGTGATTTATTAAAAATCGGGGCGGTACGCCGCCCCATCACAGAAAGGATGTGGTAGGAGAAATGCCAAACAGAATATTAAAGGAGTCGATTTGCAGGTCGGATTCCATTGATGCTCTGACTTGGTTTGAGGAAGTTCTGTTTTATCGTCTGATTGTAAATTGTGATGATTTCGGGAGATTTGACGGAAGACCAGCAATTATAAAGGGCTCGCTGTTCCCGCTGAAAGATGTGACAGTTAAGGACATTGAGAAATCTCTTAGTAGGTTGGTGGAGGTAGGCTTGGTTGGAGCGTATGAGGCGCAAGGAAGACCGGTCCTGCAATTGTTAACCTGGGAGAAGCACCAGAATGTCAGAGCCAAAAAGAGTAAGTATCCGCCATGTGATGAAACTTGCATACAAATGTATTCAAGTGCAAGCAATAGTTCCCGTAATCCAATCCAATCCGAATCCAAATCCAAATCGGAATCCTATTCGGATATTAGCTCGGAGCAAACATCCTCCGAGCCGCCAGAGCAGCCGGTGATCACGCTGGTGTTGAACACAGGAGAAGAATACCCGATCATGCGAAAAGATGTGCTCCAGTGGATGGAATTATACCCCGCTGTTGATGTTATGCAGGAACTGAGAGCCATGAAAGGATGGCTTATCCATAACCCGAAAAAGCGAAAGACAGCGAGGGGCATCGGACGATTTGTAAATGGGTGGCTGGCAAAAGAGCAGGACAAAGGCGGGACACCTGGGTATGTTCAGACGAATAACCAGAGAGCGCCGGGAGCCTCAAAAGTAGAGCAGTTTGCTCATGGCGCAAGGGAGTGGGCGAACAATGGATAAACAACAATTTGCCACACTGGCCATTGGGATCAAGTCAGCTTATCCGGCTTCGAAGATTTTGGAGGACAATGCGTCGATGGACTTCTGGTACATGATGCTGAGGGATATCCCCTACGAGATCGCAGAAAATGCGGTGATGGAACATATCAGCACCAACATTTATCCGCCGAATATTGCGGAGATCCGGAAGCTGTGCGCGGACAGATTGAAAAGGCCGGTTTTGAGCTTTGATGAGGCATGGGGGACCGTGCAGACGGCCATGTCGAAATATGGGTCATACAACGCTGAAAGAGCCTTTGCAGAGATGGACGATCTCACATGTTCGGTTGTGAAAAACCTCGGATGGACCAGGATGTGCCAGAGCGAGAATCCGACAGCTGACAGGGCCAATTTCCGGGAGGCTTATGAGGCCAAAGCGAAAGAAGCACAGAACAGTCTGCAGATGCCTGCATTTGTCACGGCCAGAAAGGCGCAGCTCCAGCAGCAGTATATTCCGGAGATCGAGGAGAAGCTGACACCGAAAATAGAGAAAAGAGAGGAGGTAAGGTACCAGGGCATTGAATTAACAGACGAACAGAAAAAGAAAAGAAGCCGTCAGCTTGAAGAATTACGGAAGGGGGCATGGAATGGCCAAGAAAAAGCTGAGCGAGGAAATACAGGGAACTGAGAAGGAGTTCCTGGATCTGTTCGGACAGCTGTGTTACAGCAGGAGCGCGTGGCAGGTATGGGCAGATTTGATGTCAGCGATTGCCTGCACACTGAGCAATGTGACAGAAAAGAACCCCGAGAGGAGAGAGGCCAGGGAGAAGGAGTACGAGAGCTGCATCAAGAGGCTGGGTGGCAGTAATGAGATACCGGCGCATTTGTTCGCCATCATAACGATCGCCCTTGACAAAAATCCGGAGCAGGATTTCCTCGGCAAGATGTATATGAGCCTAAACCTGGGGAACCACTGGAAAGGCCAGTTTTTCACACCGTACGATATATGCACGCTGATGTCAGAAATTACAGTTGGCAGTGAGGCGGTTGCGGAGGCAAAAACCAGAGATTATATCTCCGTGAACGATCCGGCCTGCGGCGCCGGCGCGACACTCATCGCGGCCGCGAACACGTTTAAACGGCACCATATCAATTATCAGCAGAAGGTGTTGTTCGTGGGGCAGGATATTGACCGGGTAGTCGCTCAGATGTGCTACATCCAGTTGTCGCTTCTCGGTTGTCCGGGATACATAGCAGTGGCGAATACCATAAGCAATCCCATCACAGGATCCACGCTGGAGCCAGACGAGGGGAAGGATCAGGAGTTCTGGTACACACCATTTTACTGGACAGACATCTGGGTAATGAGGCGGACGCTCCAGAGAGTTCGCAATTTAACATCGCTCTTGGCGGTGGATGCACAAAAACAAAAGGAAGAGGAATATGTATTTTTCTTCGATTTCAACAAGGAGGAATCAACATGGGTGAAGTAAGACACTACACAGAAAACGGCGGGCCACAGGAAGCCTATGACAGCGAACACAAGGCTGCGGTGGAAGAGTATCTCCAGAAGGGATATTCAGCGGAGGCAATCTTTGCAGACTGCGAGATCAGGGTTTCGGGAAAGACCTATAACGTCTTGAAAAGAACCGCTGTGACAGCGTTTTATGATGAAAATGGCGACACCATCTTTGATGTGACCAATAAGCGGATCGCGGCAGAATATGAAGCTCTGACCAGCGGCGCGGGAGAGCCAGAATCGGACATCGGGAAGGCGATTTCGTCCATTGAGAGGCAGGCGTTCGAGGCGGCAACGCAGGAGCCCGAAAAGATACCGGAAGAGCTGGAGTCTGATTCTAAGCTGCATGATTTGGAAAAAGATGCAGAAACCGTGAAGGAGCCGGAGAAACCAGATGCGGTCAAAAAGGCCGTGGAAAAATTGCAGGCGGAGCTGGCGGCGGCATCAGACAAGGAGAAGCCCTTCGCGGAGCCATGTATTGAGTACCTGATCAAGAGGTGCGGGGAATCTCAGAGCCTGGCCGAGGACATCTGCCAACAGCACAAGACCTGGAAAAAGTGCTATGGGTACATATTCAGCAAGGCAAAGACCTGTTTGGGCGGCAATTCCGGACCTGTGCGCAGCGATACCGTCTTTGAATGGGTGGAGGACTATTACCATCTGGATGACAAAGCCCAGGAAGAAAAGAAAGCCAAGGAGGCGGCTGAGCGCCAGAAGAAAGCGGAGGAGAGACAGAAACAGCCGGCCAAGAAGACTACGAAGGAGGCTGCAACCTCCAAAAAGCTGGAGGCCAAAGAGACGGCTCCAAAAAAAAGAGAAGCCTGTCACACCGAAGCCGGAAGCACCGAGGAAAAAATCCAAGAAGAATGAACTGGAAGGCCAGATGGACCTGTTCTCTATGCTGGGAATGTAGGAGGCATTTATGGACAAAAGAAAATTATCTGCCGTACCAAGGGAAACTGCCACGTCGGATATGCTGGAGATCGCTGGTCGTCTCGGCAGCATGAAGCACATTGTGACAGCGAGGACGATTGAAGATAACAAAATACTGCTTCTGAATTTCTATGAGATTTCGGAGCTCACAAAAGGAAAAACAGAGGCAGCATTTCGGACATTCCTGTCAGAGGATGATTATATCACACAGGATCTGAAACAGTCAAAGGTAAAATGGCTTACTGCCAGTTTTGACCGGATGGGGAGCATAAAAATAACTGAGGCTCACTGGGATTATAAGGCACATAAATATGAGCATGAGGACAAGGTGTTCATCCGCTCCAACGAAGAACTGCAGTTGATCTCGGATTTCTTTGAGAAATATAAAGATGCAGAGTCAACAGATGGTTACTCCTATTATTATCTCCCAGAACCATGGTGCCGGATCAGAAAGTTCCAGAACATGGTCATGAATAGGCGTCTGGAGAAGAAACGCAAAAAGGAGCTGGATGTAGTTGATGCTGTTATGGCTCCCATCAAAGACCCGCCACAGGAGTTCTTCGATTGGATCTGGGAAACAGGGATGAGCTTCAGCCGGTACGTGATATACCAAGAAGTCGGCCGGGGCAAGGCCGAGTGTGAATGCACCTACTGTAAAACGACTGGAGTGGTGAGCAGGAAAGAAATACGGCTTCGTAACAATGAAACAGGTCAGTGCCCGTTCTGCGGGAGCAAGGTGACATTCAAAGCAAAGGGCCGGCTTCCAAGCCAGACGAGGGATGAGCGGTGGTTTATATATGTCGATCCGACAGAGGAGAGCTTTGTCCTGAGGTACTTCCATGCGGTACGGAACTTTCGCAGCCCATCGTTTCTGGAAAGCTGTCTGAATAAAGACATGGTCGAGGAACATTGCGCTGAATTCAACCGCGAATTCTGCAGTTTCAAGGACGGGAAGATGATCGGTCAAGATTATGACTGGGCTGTTTACAAGCAGAGGGGGCTTCCGCGGTGGTGCCCGGCAGTGCCCGGAAATTATGACGCACCCAGCAACCACTGCGGCTCCTGCGTTTTATATCCGGAAAATCTTCCGCAGGCGTGGGAGGATACACCTTTGAAGTATAGCGCTCTGGAGGTGCTTTCTCGGAACGCCCCGACAAAGCCGATTCGCTATGAAGACGGAATGAAGGAGTATTTGAAATTTCCGAAGCTAGAGTGGCTCTGTAAGATGGGCCTCAATAATCTGGCGGCAGACATAATAAACCACAGCGGCCATTGCGTTGATGTAACGGGGAATACCATATACGACATCCTGCGGTTGAGCAAGGAGAATGTCCGCGTATTACAGGCAGTTGACGGAAACAGATATGAACTGCGGCTGCTCCAAGTCGCACAGAGTATAGGCCTCAGACTTAGCCCCGAAGAGCTTAGCGGATTTTATGAGACATTCGAGTGCAATACGGATCTTTTGAAGGAAGCCGGCCGGAAAGTGTCATTTCATAAGCTGATCAGATACATTTCCAAGGAGAGCGAGAACTATCCTCTGGGCGAGAGGCACATGTGCAGCAGTATGTATTACTATGGCGCCTCGAACAGAGAGCGGGTGGATCCGCGGATCGAAAGGAAGCAGAACACCGCGCGTGACTGGCTGGAATATCTGAAATGGTGCAAGGAACTGAAATACGACCTAAACAGCATGTTTATCTATATGCCGAACAATTTTAAGAAAGTGCATGACAGGACGATGCTGGAATATCAGGCTCTCCAGGATAAAAAAGCCGCAGCTGAGAAACGCAGGCAGGAGAGGGAAGCTGCCAAGCGGATGAAGCAGACGCAGGAAGCGCTCAAAACGATATTAAAGACGAATGACGGAACAGACGCTTTTTCCATCAAGGGTGCCGGCCTGATTCTGGTAGTGCCCAAGACAGGAGCAGAGATCAAGGCGGAAGGAGAAGCACTTCACCATTGTGTTGGGTCCTATGTTCAGAGGGTGGCGGAAGGAAAGACCAATATTTTCTTCATCCGTAAAGCCAATGAACCGGAGAAACCTTACTTCACAATGGAGTGGAATAACAATAAGGTTGTGCAGTGCAGAGGAATGAGTAACTGCGGGATGCCGCCGGAGGTGGAAGCGTTCACGAAGGCTTTTGAGAAGAAAATGCTGGACAGTATAAAGAAGGGAGATACACATGGGAGGCGGAAGAAACAGGATTTACAGTCTGCGTAAAGGCTCGGTCCAATGGAATGAGGATGACCGGCTGGCCCTATGCAGTCTGCTCGCCAAGGCGGGATATGCCGTCCGGATAGGGCGCGGCGCGGTTCCTGGGACGGCGGCAAAGAAGAACGTGCAGTATGAATACTTTGTGGAATATTGGGAGGAAACGCAGGATGAAAATCGGAGAGATAGTTGAAATATTGATAGTGATTAAAGATCAGCAGCACACACGGAGCATCGAGGAGGAAGCACTGATTGAAGCGTGTAATCTTCTGGACAGGCTTCCGAGCGGAGAGGAGGCGACTACATATGAACCGATCAAGAATCGAGTGGTGTGATCACACATGGAATCCGATTACTGGCTGTCTGCATGGATGCCCATATTGTTACGCTCGGCGTGCAACTGTCAGATTCGCAGGAGACGTTCGGCTCAATAAAATGTGTACAGCCGATTACAGGACAACAAAGGCCAGAAATGGGGATCAGACGCTTTACATCCTGGACAAGCCGATGAAGAACGAGGATGGCAATACGCTGGTTTATCCATTCGGTTTTGAACCGACATTCCACCGGTATCGCATGGACACACTTTCAAACCTGAAAATGGGAAATAACGTCTTCGTGGGAGCAATGGCGGACGTCTTTGGGGATTGGGTGCCGGATGAATGGATAGATGAAATCTTCACAGAGTGTGAGCGGCGCCCGGAGCATAATTACCTCTTTCTCACGAAGAATGTCTGCAGATATGCCGAGTATGGCGTCCCAGCAGGGACAGACAATCTCTGGTATGGAACATCTATCACGAAAGAGGAGGAAATGTCCAGGTTTAACAGCTTGCCGGCGGGCTGCAAAACCTTCATCAGCTTCGAACCGCTTCTGGAGGATCTTTATCCGGAGAGACATAACATCCTGTTTCGCCAGGTGGACTGGATCATCATTGGCGCACAAACAGGGAGGCAGGCGGATAAGGTTATCCCGCAGTTTGAATGGGTCAAGAAGCTGGTGCTGGCCGCAGATGAGCGAGGCGTGCCGGTATTCATGAAAGACAGTCTGATAGAGATTGTCGGGGAAAAGAATATGAGGCGGGATTATCCCACGCAACTTATGACAAAGACCATGAGCCAGAAGCTGCACAATAAGCTTTACGGCAGGTGCAACGTATGTGGCGAGATGCTGAAAAAGAGCGAGATGACCGCTCTGCTGGCTCGATCAGCACGGGGGAAAACACCTAAACAGTTTGCCTATCTGTGCAAATCGTGCATGAAAGACATATGCAATAAATGGGGCATACCCCAGGAAAATAAAAAAATGGAGGATTGACAATGGAAAGTACAGTAATCAAGACCAACGAAGTGAAAGTAGACGGAATTGTATATACCGCGCCGCGGTTCAGCCACGCGGTGCTGGGAGAAAAATTCTATACTTTCGACCTCGCGGTCAGAAGAAAGAGCGGAGTAATGGATTATATTCCGGTCACGGTTTCTGACAGGGCATTTGACATCGACAGCATCGAAGCAGGAACCAGCCTGGCGGTGCTCGGTTCATTCCGCTCCTACAATAAGCATACGCAGAACGGGAGCAGGCTTCTCCTGAGTGTCTTCGCTTCGGAACTCTCCACACCAGCGGAGCAGGCCGATGAAAATAAAATCCTTTTGCAGGGAACCGTCTGCAAGGTGCCGCAGCACAGGACCACACCGCTAGGGAGAGAGATAGCGGATCTGTTTCTGGCGGTCAACCGCTCTTACGGAAAGTCAGATTATATTCCGTGCATTGTGTGGGGGCGGAATGCCATTTATGCCGGCAAAATTCCGGTTGGCACGAAGTTTAACTGCAGAGGAAGAATCCAGAGCCGGGTATACAAGAAGGATAACCGGGAGCATACCGTCTATGAGGTATCCCTGTATTCGCTTGAGCCTGTGGGATGATGCGGAATCATGAGGGCTATGCTGACTATACGGCTGGCATTGCCATAGGCCGTGTTACCAGAGAAGAACGAAAGGAGCGCAAAATGGCGAAGAAAAGAAGCTGCCGTAGGACGGTCGATGAGGACAAGATCCACGAAAAGGCTGTCAAAATGAGGAAAATGACCGATGAACAGCTGGTTCATTATGTGGAGGACAGGGTGGCAAAAGCAAAGAACGATGGTATCAATTTCGGGAAAGCCTCGGTTCTGAGTGCAAGGCCCAAGGTTGATGTCGATTCGATTGTGGATGAAATCGGCCAGATTAAAGGAATAGGAGCCGCGAAGTTGCCACTTATCCGCGAGGTTCTCTATGAACGATTGGAGGGGTAAGCGATGGTTCTGGAGTTTACGGTAACGGGAGAGCCAAGATCAAAGGGGCGACCGCGATTCAATCCGAAGTATCCGGGCGCTAGGCCCAAAACCCCGGAGGACACATTGGTATATGAGAATCTGATAGGATGGGAATTCCGCAGGCAATGCAGAGGCGCATTTCCGGAAAAAGAGCCGGTCGAAATGGTAATCAGAGCATATTACACCATACCGGCCAGCGAGAGCAAAAAGAGAAAGATGCTCATGGAGCAGGGCACGATCCGGCCGACCAAGAAGCCGGATTTGGATAACGTAGTTAAGGTGTATGCAGATGCGCTGAACCATCTGGCATATCACGATGACGCACAGGTAATAAGGATTTCATGTGAAAAATACTATTCACACGAGCCAAGGGTGGAAGTACGGCTCAGCAGTCTAAAGGAGGACATGCAGGATGAAAATTGAGAAAAACGAATTATCAAAGAAGATCGGGCAGCTGAAAAGCATAGTGCCGTCTCGCACTACGATCGAGGCTCTCAAAGGGGTTTTGTACAAGGACGGGTATTTAATTGCCTCGGACACAAATCTGACCGTCAAGGCGAAAATAGAGGTTCTGGAGGAGGACGCAGGAGGAACGGAACCGTTCATCATTCCGGACAAATCCTTCGATCTGATTAACAGCCTGCCACCTGGAGAGATGGAACTGGAGACCGGCAAGGATATGGTCAAGATCAAGATTGGGAAAATCCGAAACCAGTTCCGGACACTTCCGGCGGAGCAGTTTGCCTATATAAGAGACAGCATATCTGCAGAGGCAGCAGCCAGTATCTCGGCCAGCAAATTAAAGACGGCGATCTCCCATGTGCTTTATGCAGTCGCGCCGGGCGGTACGAATCAGACGATGACCGGCATGTACATGGAGTGCAAAGATGGGAAGCTGAACTTTGTGGGGCTGGATGGAAAACGCATTGCATGGGACAGCATCGATTATGACGGGAGTTTTCAGCTGATTGTACCGAGGGCGGCGCTGGACAAGCTGCTCAAGCTGGATTTTACGGGCGACATTGCCATTACGCATGATGAAAACGGCGTGCTGTTCCGTTCAGAGGATTACGAGGTATATACGAGGCTGATCCAGGGAGAGTATTTCAAGTACGAAAAGCTGTTTTCCCATGGAGACATCTATACAGTCATTGACAGGAAGACGTTCCTTGAGGCGATCAACAGGGCGAAGCTCTGTGGCTCCGCCGAAGATAAGGCGCCAGTCATTTTTGATATGCAGGGCAGCTCCATCAAAATTACATATCGGGATTCGGCGACAGATTATCAGGAGGATGTTCCTGTGCTGGAAGACCTCAGCAGCGCACTCAAAATCGCGTTCGATCCGCGGTTCTTCGCGGACAGCTTGAAGGCTTTCGACTGTGACAACATTTCTATGGAGTTCAAGTCGGCAAAGATGCCGGCGATCCTCAAAGCGGAGGACAGCGACATGACGGCACTTGTACTGCCGGTTAATTTTAGGGAGGCGTAATATGGCGGGATATGAAGATATGAGAGTATTGGAGGCCAAGGGCGTTCGGGTAAAGAGAAAATTCATGGGCAAGGAAGAAATGATCGGCGTGGATGCGAAGCTTACCGCAAGTGTGTCGAGAAATCTGTTTATGGTCGAGGTGCCAACAGACAATATCAAACTCAGTTTTAGACTGCAGGATGTGATAGCGCTTGCGAAGGCCACCAACAGAGTTTACCTCGATTCAAAGAAGAACCAGACACCGGAGAACAAATAACGCACATGCAGGATTGGGCGGCGATGCTGCCGCCCAGAAAGGAGCGAGAGATGGATAAAAAACATAGGGAATGGGCAAGGGAAATATTCGGATGGTACGGGCAGGAATTTGAACCTGTTCTGCTGTATGAAGATGACAGGCTGTTTGTCATGGACTGGAAGGATAAAAATGGTTCCGGAAACCTTGCCACGCGCTACATCGTGGATAAGGAAAAGGGCGATCTGATTATCAAGGGAGACGCCGGGTGCTGCATCGCAAGTTGGTACAACGAGGTTACTGTGGAGAATATGGCCTGTTATATCAACAGCACGGGATATTTTATCGAAAAAATGAATTGCACGGATCATAAGCACACCTATAAATGGGATGACGTCAAGAAAGACCTTGAAGATGAGAAACAGGAATATCTCCGGCTCATCCGAGATGGCGATCTGGAGAGCATAGACGAAGACGAGCTGAATGAGGATTTTGATGAAATGCAGGATATCCTTGCCGACTTGAATCTGAATGATGAATCTGTCTATCCGAGTGAGCTCACAGATCTTTTCAGCAAATATAACTCTGACTGGTGGGAGGGCCCGTTTTCATATCTGGGGAGGAGAATTGACAGTAGAATTTATCTCTGGACATACGGTTTCCAGGAGGGGGTCGAAAGGCTCCGCGGAAAGGAACTCGTGCGGAAGGATATATAGGAGGTGTGCTATGGAGATATGTCCGAAATGCGGCAGACAGTTTGAACGGCTTCTGGCTCTGTCCAGAACTGACAATAAGACCATGATCTGTGATGAATGCGGCGTGGCAGAGGCGCTGGACAGCATGCCGAGAGGGGCGCTGACTCCGCAGGAGAGAACGAAGATCATGGTCGCGGCCACAGGAAATAAATGGGCGATGGAGAATTTTAATGCTACACACAGTTAAGGAGGCGGCGGATGAGTGACAATAAAAGATTGGACGCCATCATGGCTGAATTCAACCGAGACTTCGAACGCAAGTCTATACAGGAAATTATGATGATAGGTGTCAATCGCGATCAGTGGCTTGGCGAAGGAGACTGCTCGGTGTGTCGAAAGCGGTCGTATTGCGGGAGAAAGTGCAAGGCCGCCAAGAAACGGTCAAGGGCGATCAGGAGATTTGTTGGACTGGATGGGAGGTAACGAAGAATGAGCAGGGAAATATTGTTCAGAGGATGGTGCCCACGTAACGAAAAGTGGATAGAGGGGGATGTTATTATCAAAAATCCTGGCGCTCTAATCAGGCGACGAAGCGATGCGATGTGTTTTGAAGTAGACCCTTCCACCGTCTGTCAGTACACAGGGCTGACTGATCGAAACGGCGTAAAAATCTGGGAGGGCGATATCATACAGGCACACAGCAATCCAGAAGAATTATACAGGGTGTGCTTCAGAGAATTTAAGGTTTATGACATTGAATCGATTGAACCGATTGACAAAGCGGTTGGATGGCATTTGAAGGTTATCCCTACAGACATAATATCGCAGACGGAACCGTTTAATATAGATTTGCCATTAAATGATGACTGGATATACAATCTTCAAGCGGTTGTGTCTGGAACGAAAATGGACGGAGGTGTAGTCGATGAAAAAAGAAAGTGAAATTCAGCAGGAGCATTTACAGGAGCTTTTTAGGCTGATCAAGGAAAACCCGGAACTGCCTATTGTGCCGATGGTGGATAGTGAAATTGTTGCTGATGATGGCTACCAGTGGTGGATGGGGAGCTGGGGTAAGGCAGAGAAAACAAAGTATTATCGAGGCGAGGAATGCGTGCATTTTTACGAACCTGATGACTGGGATGAGGTGGATAGTGCGTTATATGACGCACATGAGATAGACGGAAAAGTCAGACCAGATATGGGCGATGATGCAGTAAAAGAGGTATACGAGAACCTACCATGGACGGAAGCGATCGTGGTGTATATCAGATTACCAGAATAGGAGGGTATAAGGGATGGCAAATGGCGAGAAGCAGTGCTGCGGTACATGCAAATATCACTACCACGAGCACATCGATGATGGATGGGTGTGCGTAAATGACGAGAGCGACTACTGTACCGACTGGACAGATTATGATTTCTGCTGTTCGGATTATGAGGAAAAGTAGGGAGGGCGACCATGGGGATGCTTATCATGGGTCTGATAATCGGATATTTACTCGGCGGTGCCACCGGCGTACTCCTCATAATCCTGTGCATGATTGCAGGGAGTGACAGGAGGGATGACGAATGAGCGAGAACTTTCTTATCCGCTTTGAAGATGGGAAAATATATCTGGAATATCCAAAAGTGTGCTGGATGTCTGGTAAGGATTTCGGGAGAAACCGGATATTTTTTACAGATGAATGCAATATAAGCGACTGCATGGGCTGCGAAAGACGCATACGTTTTTACAGCCGTGTGCATGAGCTGGAGAAACAAGGAGTACCGTTCGATGAGGCAGTTGGAAGAGCTGAAGAAGAAAGACTGAATAGGGGAAAGGAAAATCATGGCTAAATGGATGGATTTTGGAGACGGGATTTATTGTTGCTCTCATTGCGGAATGCCTTCCGGCTGGTCACACCCATCATTGGCGGTGCAAATTCTCGACGATTTCTGCGGAAGTTGTGGAGAAAAAATGGAAAATCCAAGTTTGGACAACCATACTCCGCGAGAGAAAATAAGAGCGTTTTGGAAACGGGAAGGCAGTAGACACCGCTATATTTGCTCCGTCTGCGGTGGGGTAGAGAGCGCCCCACGTATATGGTGTCCGAGATGCGGCACGCACATGGATGATGGGGCATGGGAGAAACGATGGGCGGTTCGAGAACTTTATGAACGTGAAGGGAAAGCGAAAGAAGATATTTTTCTTTGAGTTTTCCGAGGAGGAATTGACCAATGGCTTTGTGTGGAAAGTGTGGCCGGACTCTTAAAGATCCGGAAAGCATTCAGAGGGGATTCGGGCCAGTGTGTTATCGAAAGGTTATGCCTCTGGCACCCAAGAAAGAAAAGACCGTGCGGAAAAGTAATGACAATTATAACATCATGGAGGATCCCGATTACCAGATGCCGGGGCAGATGGAACTGAGTGACTTTATTGAAATGAATGTAGGAGGTGATCATATTGATTAAATATATTTGTGACAGGTGCGGGAAGGCCTTGGACGATGAACCTGTGACGGGATACATATCGGCGAATAGCCGAGACAAGGCTACGGGAGATCTTCTGGATGATAATGAGTTCGAGGACCATCATTTCTGCAGAGAATGTATGGAGCAGATCAAGGTTTTTATACACGGCAAACCAGAGGAAACCGAGCCTGTTATCAAAGAGAGCGAGAGTGTTGTCGAAGAACCCGAAAACGAGTCAGAACCAGAAACAGGAAAGAAAAAGCGCAGCAGGATCGACACCGGGAAGATATTTGCATTACGAAAGGCCGGCTGGCCCGTAAAGGAGATCGCGGCCGAAATGCACCTCACTTCGCAGCAGGTATCCCAGCAGATTTATCTGCACAAAGACGAGTACGAGAGTAAGGTATTGATGAAGCCGGGAGTGAAAGGGGAAAGACCAAAGTTATAAAGGGTTTATGGGGCGAAGGAGGTGGTTTGATGGATATAGTATTACTTATCGTATTTTTACTGTTTTATACGATGGCTGTTCTGTTCTTTATTGGTTGGATAGTAGGCTATCCCATTTACAAGAAGATCAGAAAAGAACCTGTATTTGAGGATGCACGCTATGCTTTAGGTTTAGCAGTTCCAAGCTTGATTGTGGCCTTGTGTAATGTGGCCATACAGATATTATTATATTTCGATTAAAAAATGCAGATGGAGGAATTGTGCGAAATGTCAGAAATCAAATGTACAACGGTAGAAAAAATTGGTATAATCAAAGAGTCGAACAACGGTTGGAAAAGGGAACTCCGACTGGTAAGCTGGAACGATGCGGCACCGCGGCTGGATATAAGGGACTGGGCGCCGGGAGACACGAAGGTCGGCAAAGGAATTACACTGACTAAAGATGAAGCGAGAGCCCTCAAAGGACTTCTTGAAAAATATTTGGGATAAGCGGTAGGTATAACCGAAATATTGTAGGGAGGTCGATCGGGTGGAAGAAAAGGAAAAAGGACCGGTAATTATAGCTTTGTCCCAGGAGGATTTGCAGGACCTTCTGGAAAAAGCAGCGAATGCCGGCGCGAGAGCTGGGATTGATAAATATGTGGAGGAGGTAAAAGCCTCACAGAAAAAACGGACGGACAGGCGTCTGCACAACACGAAGCTGCTTCTCCGGAATTATCGGATGCTGGAAGCCCATGCAGAGAATTCCGTATTCGGTCGGACGCAGATGAAAGAGACGGCGGCGGACATTCTGGAAAGCATGATGAATATATACAATGACGAGCTTGTGGTCGAAAGCATCCGGAACAGCGCAACCAGGACCGCGATCATAGTAAGCCATGTCAGGACGATGCTGGAGATATATGAGACGTGCTGCGAAAAATCCTCAAACGAACTGGACCGGCGCCGTTACGATATCGTCTATGGATTATACATAGCGGAGGATAAAATCTCGCGGAAAGGGCTGGCCGAGAAGTGGTGCGTATCCATGGACACGACCTATTCTGATGAAAAGATCGCCATCGAAAGGCTGTCGGCTCTCATTTTTGGGGTGGATGGCTTGTCATTACAATAAATCCCCCATTCCGAAAAAGTTTCCATTGACGCCCTAATATATAAAATGCTACACTGTATCGGTAAAATTCTAATCAACGAGGCGCCGGGCAGAGATATTACTCTTTGCCGGGCGTTTTGCTTTGCTCTTTCGACAATATAAAGCCGAAGGAGGTAAAGCAATGCAAGGGATAATTATATTGATTATCTATGCACTCATCATGGTGGGTGCGACAACTCTTTTTACCAAGCGAGAAAACGGAGGCGAGAGCTTCTATGTAGGAAACCGGAATATGGGCACCATAGTATCAGCTATGAGCGTGGCGGCAACCTGGATATGGGCGCCGGCGCTGTTCACATCAGCGGAGAAGGCGTACTCGAACGGTATTGCAGGGCTGTTCTGGTTCCTTGTGCCGAATGTGCTGTGCCTGTTATTATTCATACCGTTTGCACGGAAGATACGGCGGGAAATGCCAGATGGAATCACACTGTCTGGATACATGCACAGGAAATATGAATCCGAGGGCGTGAAACGTGTCTATCTGTTTCAGCTGACTGTCCTGGCTTTCTTATCGACGGCGGTGCAGCTGCTCGCCGGCGGGAAGATACTGAGCATGGCGACGGGATTACCTTTATGGGCTATGACAATCATACTGGCTGTCATAGCCTTTTCGTATTCCCAGATATCCGGGATAAAAGCCTCGGTTCTGACGGATGCGATCCAAATGATATTCCTGCTTCTGGCCTGTGCGGTGTTCGTGCCGTGGGCGCTGAAGCTGAACGGAGGCTTATCTGCAGTAAAGCTGACGGGAATCAGCGGCGAGTATGGCAGCCTCTTTTCGGAGAAGGGTCTGGAGGTGTTCCTGGGCTTCGGCCTGCCGACGGCGATCGGGCTGTTTGCCGGCCCGTTCGGGGATCAATGCTTCTGGCAGAGAGCGTTTTCCGTCAGAAAGGACAGGATCGGCAGAGCATTTGGAATCGGCGCAGTCATGTTCGCAGTAGTCCCACTTTCTATGGGCATCCTTGGATTTATCGCGGCTGGGATCGGCTTCATACCGGCAGACACAGGCTCGGTCAATTTTGAACTGATCAGCGCCATATTCCCGACATGGGCGCTCATCCCGTTTATGTTCATGCTGATTTCCGGCCTGCTGTCCACTGTGGACAGCAACCTGTGCGCGATTTCTTCTCTGACGACTGATCTGAAGGTATCAGAGAAGATGATCGATGCAGGGAAGATGGTGCTGTCCAAGGGGTCTATGGTACTCCTACTTGTAGTTGGCATTCTGATCGCCAATATTCCGGGGCTGACGGTAACGCACATGTTCCTGTTTTACTGCACGTTCCGCGCGGCGACAATGCTCCCGACGATGCTCACTCTGTTGAATGTCCAGCTTAGAGCCGGAGGAGTGATAAGCGGGATAATCACTGCCTTGGCCGTAGGGCTCCCTGTTTTCGCCTACGGGACGATTTATAACCTTTCAGCATATAAAACAGCCGGGAGCCTCATAACCGTCCTGTCGGCTGGAATCGTGTCTATTCTCGTATCAAAATTCCCAAAATCGGGGGAGGTGGTACGGAATGGGAAATGAAGCACTCGGCCGAAAACAGAGAATCAGCAATAGCGCATGGTTTGAAGCCATGGAGAATATAGAAGAGGCCGTTCCAAAATCCGCCATAGATAAAAAGGTGGGAAAGACCGTAAAAGACATCAAGGCGGCGACCAAGGGAAAGAGAGCTGCTTTTGCATGGAGCGGGGGAAAGGATTCTCTGGTACTGGAGCAGATCTGTTACATGGCGGGCATTGAAGAGTGCCTGCTCGTGATCTGCGATCTGGAATACCGGGAGTTCCTCGCGTGGGTGACGGACCACATGCCTCGGTGTCTGGAAATTATCGATACCGGCCAGGATATGGACTGGCTTGCGGCGCATCCTCAGATGCTTTTCCCGCAGACGTCCAATGTGGCCGCGCAATGGTTCCACATTGTTCAGCACAGAGGACAGGCACGGTATTATAAGAACCGGGGTCTGGACATGCTCCTGCTCGGCAGGAGGCGCGCCGATGGTAATTATGTCGGCAAGGGCAGCAATGTTTATACAGACGGCAAGGGCGTGACACGATACAGCCCGCTGGCCGACTGGAGCCATGAGGAAATCCTGGCTTTTATCCATTACAATAAAATTCCGTTACCGCCATTTTACAGCTGGTGCAACGGGTATTATTGCGGTACCCATCCGTGGCCGGCAAGGCAATGGACGGGATCCATTGAGAACGGGTGGAAAGAGGTATATTCGATAGACCCGTCCATCGTGCAGGAGGCAGCGCAGCGCATTCCAAGCGCCAGAGAATTTCTGGAAAGCGGGGTGATGTGATATGTGCGGCATCTTCGGCGCGATCGGAAAATCAATAAAGCAGGAAATCCTGCAAGAGATTGCAGGGGAGGCGTTGAAAAGAGGCCCGCAGGCCTATGGAATTGCCTATTTTGAAGATGAAAACATTTGCACACAAAAGTATGCAAATGCAATCAAACCGCAGAGAGCTTTTCGAGGCATAAAGCCGGAATCCATCATTGGAAATTGCCGACTGGCCACATGCGGGAAATATACCGATATCGTCAGCAACCAGCCCATGGTGGCCGGAGAAACGGCGATATCCCACAACGGAAACATTCGAAGCTATTTGCAGATAGCGGAGGATGAACACATACAGCTGGAGACCAGCTGTGACAGTGAAATCATATGCCACCTGGTAAATGCGTGGGGACTTGAAAAGACAATCCAGCGCTTATCGGGGGAAATGCCTATGGCGCTTTTGATCCTTCAAAGAAACAAAATAACAGCCTACCGAAACGGGCAGCCGTTGTACGCATTGAGCGTGGACGGGTGCCATTATTTCTGCAGTCGGAATTTTACCGGAGCAGAGGAATTAGAGGAAGGCCGGATTTATGAATTTGGAGGAGGCCATGATGAATAATATCACGATGAAGCTGTCCGAGATGGTAAAGCCGGAAAGGAATGTGAGGATCCATACCGAGCAGCAGCTGAGGGAATTCGAGAGAAGCGTGAAGATGTTCGGACAGATCCGCCCCATCGTGGTGGATGAGAAGAATGTAATACTGGCCGGAAACGGCCTGTATGAAACGCTGATCCGGATGGGATATGAGGAAGCATTGGTTTATCAGTTAACCGACCTCACAGAAAACCAGAAGAAAAAACTGATGATCGCTGATAATAAGATATTTTCCCTGGGGATAGAGAATCTTGAGACGCTCAACGCATTTTTGGAAGATCTTGAGGACGATCTGGACATCCCCGGTTTTGATTCTGATATCCTGAAGCAGATGGTATCAGAAGCAGAGGAGATCACAGAGAAGCTTTCAGAGTATGGCACGCTGGACGAGGGAGAAATCCAGTCCATAAAAGACCGCGCCGCCCGGAAGGAGGCCGAGTTAGAACCAGAAAACGGCAATTCTGGTTTTAACGGGGGCGAAACACCCGAAAATGGAGCCGTAACAATCAGAAGCGATCTGATAGAGCAGGAGCAGGACGAGGATACCGCCGAAATAAAGAGATTCGTCATCTGCCCCAAGTGCGGGGAAAAGATATGGCTGTAAAAAGGTGCGAAGCCAGCATCGATGTTGTGAAAGCTGCGGAAATCCGGATCACGAATGTGTTTAATAACGGATTGCCGGTCTATATGTCCTTCTCCGGCGGTAAGGACAGCCTGTGCATGGCGCAGCTGATATACAACCTGGTGCAGCGGGGGAAAATCAACCCCGCGCAGCTGACGGTGCAGTTCATTGATGAAGAGGCGATATTCTCGTGCATCGAGGAAACCGTCAAGGCGTGGAGAAAACGCTTTCTACTCATGGGTGCCAAATTCGAGTGGTTTTGTCTGGAGGTGAAGCATTATAACTGCTTCAATGAGCTTTCCAATGACGAAACCTTTATCTGCTGGGACAGCACGAAGGAAGATGTGTGGGTAAGACGCCCGCCGTCATTCGCGATACGCACCCATCCGAAGCTTCGGCCGCGGATAGATGCGTATCAGGATTTTCTGCCGAGAGTATGCCAGGATGGGCTTACCATTACCGGCATCCGGACGGCAGAATCGGTACAGAGATTACAGAACATCGCTTCCATGACGAAAGCCGGGAGGGCGATGACGAATAAGCACCAGGTATTCCCGATATACGATTGGACCAATAATGACGTCTGGCTGTATCTGCTGAATGAACATGTCGAGATACCGGAGATATACCTGTTTTTGTGGCAGGCCGGTACGAAGAAAGGACAGCTGAGGGTATCGCAGTTCTTTTCTGTAGATACCGCCCGAAGCCTTGTCAGCATGAATGAGTATTATCCGGACCTTATGGAGCGGGTAATACGCAGGGAACCGAACGCTTATCTCGCGGCGCTGTACTGGGACAGCGAGATGTTCGGCCGGAGTACGGCGGCTCGGAAAGAAAATGAAAAGGGGCAGGAGACGAAGGATTATAAGGCAGAGTTGATCGAGATGTTTAACCATATGGACGTCTATTTCAATACCGAGCATAAACGCTATGTAGCGTCTCGGTACCGGAATTTCTTCATCTCTGTCGCTGCAATCGCAACCGATAAGGATTATAAAGCCATCTATGAAGGGCTCGTTTCCGGGGATCCGAAGCTGCGCTCTTACCGCGCTCTTTACCAGAGGATATACGGCCGGTACATTACCGAGGCCAAAAGGGAGGAGGTGAAGCGCAATGGATAAACTCATGCAGCCCGCCTCCACACTGCAGTGGATTGACCGGGATATGGTAAAACCCAACGACTACAACCCCAACAAGGTGTCAAAACAGAACCTGGAGTTGCTGACACAATCCATCTTCACGAACGGCTGGACACTCCCTATTGTGGTCCGCCCCGATTATACGATCATTGACGGCTTCCACCGATGGACAGTAGCCGGCCCGGAGTGGTCTTATGTTCCTCCATCTGAAAAGGATAAGAGGACACTGTATGAGCGACTGGGAGGAAAGGTTCTGATCGTGATCGTGGATCACAAGGATAGGGCGGGGAATATTTACGGAACCGTCACCCACAACAGGGCCAGAGGTACCCATCTTCTGGAGCCGATGAAGAAAATTGTTAAAGAGCTCATGGATGAGGGGAAGTCGGTAGATGAAATCGGGAGAGAGCTGGGCATGCGTCCGGAAGAAATCTTCCGCCTGTCTGACTTCTCGAAAGAGGACTTTCTGAAGATGATGGTGCAGGGTCGCCCGAATTATTCAAAAGCGGAATTCATTACGAAAATATAATGATATTACATGAAAGACACGTAAAACGGGGGAGGGCTTTTGTCCTCCCTTTTGCCTTTCCGCACGGAAGGAAGTCAAACGGATAGGAGGGAGGTAAATGCCGAAACCAAGAAGTCCAGATGTGGATAAACGAAGTGATGAACGCAAGAAGGCGGAGCAGATATTTCTTGATAGCAAGGGAAATATGAAGCTGGTCGAGATTGCCGAGAAGCTGGGGCTTCCGGCGAACAAGATTCGGAAGTGGAAGTCGCTGGACGGATGGGAGGCAAAGTTACACCCTACTGCCAATGAAAAAGGCAAAAAAAAACCGGTGGAGCGTTCCACCGATGAAAAGGGGAGCGTTCCACGAAAGCGCGGCGCTCCAAAAGGGAACAGGAACTCTGTAGGCAACAGGGGGAATCCGAATGCCGTGCCGCCAGACGTCACAAAGCATGGCGGCTATTCGGCGGTATATTGGGATGTTCTGGATGACGAAGAAAAAGGGCTTATCGAGGATATGCCGAAAGATGAAGAAATGCTCCTGCTGGAGCAGATACAGCTTTTCTCTGTCCGAGAGCGCCGCATCATGCAGGCGATCAATAAATATCGCAATACGGATAGCCCGGTCGCCGTATCGTTTACGAACCGCTCTGAGAGAAAGAGGGCTTTTGAGAACGAGGAGGAAGAGAAAGAGTACAACCGGATTGTGGCCGAGAAGGTCGCAAACGGTGAGAGGATGCCGGGAAGGGAATGCCAAACATTCACGCAGACTGACAACAAAGATCAGATCATCGCTCGGCTTGAGAGTGAGCTGTCAAATGTGCAGAGTAAGAAGACCAAAGCAATAGAGGCTCTGGCGAAGCTGCATATCGAGAAGCAGAAGCTGGCCGGAGATACAGCTGCCAATGATGTTGTGAAATCCTGGGCGGAAAAGGTCCTGAAGACAAGGAGGGGTTCAGATGCAGAATGAGCAATGGTTAGATGAATTCCTCGATGAAAGCATTCCCCTGTGGCGCGCCGATCCGGTGCTGTTCATGCGGGAGGTTCTTATGTTTGAACCGGATGACTGGCAAAAGGATGTAGCCTATGATTTGAGGGATTATCCGAGGGTGTCTGTAAAATCTGGACAGGGCGTAGGAAAGACGGGCGTCGAGGCGGCTCTGTTGCTGTGGTTCCTTTCCTGCTTTCCATATGCGCGCGTGGTGGCGACAGCTCCCACAAGGCAGCAGCTCCATGACGTACTCTGGTCCGAGGTGGATAAATGGATGAATAATTCTCCTCTGCTTCCCATGCTCTTGAAATGGACGAAGACCTATGTCTATGTCCAGGGATATGAGAAAAGGTGGTTTGCCGTGGCAAGAACGGCGACCAAGCCGGAGAATATGCAGGGTTTTCATGAATCCGAGATGCTCTTCATTGTAGACGAGGCATCCGGTGTCGCCGATCCGATCATGGAGGCGATTACAGGCACACTCTCCGGCGAGAACAACAAACTGCTCTTGATGGGAAACCCGACCAGAACCAGCGGAACATTCTATGACAGCCATACCGCCGACCGTGCATTGTACAGGTGCCATACGGTAAACGCAGAGCATAGCAAGCGCACCAACAAAGACAATATCGCGGCCATGAAGCGGAAGTACGGGGAGCACAGCAATGTGGTCCGTGTGCGTGTCTATGGAGAGTTCCCGGAGCAGGAGGATGATGTGTTCATCCCGATCTCGTGGCTTGAGCAGAGTATCAAAACGGAGATGTCTGTGGCGACGGCGAAAGCCCTGGGAGTTTACCGGAATGACAAGGGCACGCTCCAGCCGCAGGATGTCAGCGGCATTATCAGAATTGAGATCGGCTGCGACGTGGCCCGCTTCGGCGATGATAAGACCTGTATAGGGTACCGGATCAATGAGGTGGTTCGGATATATAAAAAATACAATGGCAAGGATACGACATGGACTGTCGGAAATATCGTGACGCTGTATAAACAGCTGAAGACAAAGTACAAATTTAAGGGGCAGATTGGCATCAAGATCGATGATGGCGGCGTTGGCGGCGGTGTAACGGATCAGCTGAGGTCACTGAAGCGGACAGACCCGAAAACATTCGGCGATATGGAGATATTGGCCATCAACTTCGGCGTGATCATCAAACATCGATACTATGCCGACTCGACCACATACATGATGGGAGTGGTTCGGGATTTGATCGCGCCATATGATGAAGCCGGAAATAAGCACGATCCGGAAATTATCCTGCCGAATGACGATGACCTTATCGGCCAGCTGTCGGTAAGGAAGTATGGATTTTTATCAAACGGAAAGCAGAAAGTCGAGAGCAAACAGGACATGAAGGACCGGGGATTATCCTCTCCGGATGAAGGCGATTGCATATTGCTTGTCTGTCTGCCTATGACTTACAAAAAGAAAGCTGAGAAAGGAGGTAAAGAGAGCCGATGAGCGAGGAAAAGAAGGCGACACCAAAGGTTGATGTCAAGATCGTGAAGCAGTCGCTTCCGATGGAACCACCGACAGTATTTTATTCGGAGCGGAAGATTGAGAAGTCCGACAAGAGCGAGCAGCTGGATCCGTCTGTGCAGATATCTGCAGCTGAATGGATATCGCATCCGGTAGATATGCGGGGGCTGAAAGCGCTGGTCGATAATTCGACGATCCTGCCTCAGTGCATCCGAGCATATAAGAGTAACATTGCCGGCTTTGGTATCTCCGTGGAATATGCGGAAGATTATGACGAGGAAACACCGGAGATGGTGGCGGAATGGGATAAGCTGAGCAGCATAATCGATCTTCTGAATATGGATATGCAGACCAAAGAAGTCTTTGAAAGCGTGGTGCGGGATCGGGAAACATACGGTATCGCATATTGCGAGGTTGTCCGGAATATGGAAGGCGAGGTTGTCGAGCTGCAGTTTATCGTAGACACTCCATCCATTGATATGACATATCCGCTGGAGCCCTACATCGATACGACCTACTGCTATAAAGGCAGTCAGATATCCCGGAAAAAGAAGTTCCGGAAATTCCGCCAGAATGTCGCCGGGAAAACGGTGTACTTCAAGGAGTTCGGAGATCCGCGGATTATGGATAAGCGTAGCGGGAAGTATGTAGGGAAGGCGGACGATCCGGTTGACAAGGATTACGAGGCAAACGAAATCATTGAGTTCCGTCTCGGCAGTTTGCCATATGGAGAGGTCCGCTGGATAGGCCAGGTTCTTACCATTGACGGAAACCGCAGGGCAGAGATACTGAATAACAACTACTTCCGGAAAGGGCGGCACACGCCGTTGATGATCCTGGTCAAGGGCGGCACGCTGTCCGAGAGTGCATTCAGCAAATTGCAGGAATATATGAATGCGATTGAGGGCGAAAGCGGCCAGCATTCTTTCCTGATCCTTGAGACAGATACCAATGAGGCAACAGCGGGATTCACGGAGCAGAAACAGCCAGAGGTGGAAATCAAAGACCTTGCCTCGATCCTGCAAAAGGACGAGCTGTTCCAGGAGTACCAGGAGAACGGCCGGAAGAAAACGCAGTCCGCTTTTTTGCTCCCCGATCTGTATGTTGGGTACACCACGGATTTCAACAGGGCAACCGCGCAGACGGCTATGGAGGTTACGGAGAAGCAGGTCTTCCAGCCGGAGAGGGAGTCGCTGGAGTGGACAGTGAATAACCGTCTGCTCAATGCGTATAATTTCCGCTTCGTGAGAACCAGCTTCGATAAACCGGACATTACCAATCCGGATGACATCCAGAAGATACTGAATGTGACCGAACGGGCCGGCGGGCTGACACCGAATATGGCGAAGGCTTATACCTATGAAACCCTCGGCAAGGACGGATGTGAAGACTATCCGGGAGAATGGGGAGATATCCCCCTTGCCTACTCCAAGACCGTCACCCAGAGCCAGCTACAGCAGGATTTGAACGGCGGAACAGTGGGAAACCTGCCGAGCAGTCAAAAGTCGACTACAGGTCAAAATACAGTGCCACAGGGGCAAAAACAAACCGTGTCCGAAGAGGAAATGCAGCAGCTTGATAACCAGATTCAGAAAGCTGCCGGTGCCGATGCGGAGCTGGTGCCGATCATGAAGGAGATTCGGAGGGCATTGAGCGCCTATCGTGAGAAGGCGGGTGATTGATATGCGGCAACCGATGTACTATCAGATGCTGGCAAAGGCAATCATCTCCAATGCGGACGGTATCGGCGATGCCATAGACCAATATTTGGCTAAGGCTGATGAAGATCTGGAAGATCAGCTGAAGGATGAAGGGTATTTGGAACCGAAAGCAACTGTTGAGGCGATAAACAGCATGGAGGAGGACATAGCCGATATCCTGCATGATCAGACGGATGCGGTTGTCGAAGTCCTCCAGAATGCGGAGGAAGAGGGGGCAACGTGGAAAATCGTCCAGCAGCGCATTAAGGAACTGGAAGAGAATGACGATATCGCCGCCCAGGTCACGGACGCAGCGCAGGACATGTACGATACGGAAGTGACAGAGCTGGCCACGTCGTACATAAAGGAAAGCGATGGGGAATTGACAGTCAGTACGCTCCGCGCGAGGACGTCAAGCTGGATCTCGGAATGGAGCGCACAGCTCGGCGAGCTGATGAAAATATCTACGCACGAGTCGTTGACATCTCTTATCCAGGATACCATATCCAACGGAGACAGCATTGCGACGCTGACCCAGAAGATACTCGAAGGGGGCTGGCGTAGCGAATATTATCAGGCAAAAAGAGTGGCCGTCACCGAAGTTCTGCGCGCCCACAGCGTGGCTGCAGAGGAAGGGATACAGCAAAGCCCCGCCTGCGACAGGAGGGAGTGGCGTCATACCGGCGCTCATAAGAACAACCCCAGACCGAACCATGTAGCCATGGATCATCAGATCGTGGCAAAAGATGAACCTTTTGAACTGCTGGGCAGAGACGGTACCGTTTATCATCCCATGTATCCGAGAGATTCTATTCTCCCGGCGTCTGAAAGTGTGAATTGCCACTGCATACACCGGGGCATTGCGAATGATGACATCCTTGGAATGTCACTGGAAGAGCGCCGCGCTATGCAGCAGAAAATCATCGAAGATGATGACGGACAGTGGGAAAAGGATTTGGATTCGCAGAATAAAGCGAAAGCCGGTATTGATCCGTTTGACGAGAGCGAGAGCAGTAAGGTCAAATACGATTACGAGGCATCCGTGATCGACAGGAAGCAGATCGCATCCTCTGAGTACCAGAAGAAATTCGACTCGCTTGGAGAAAACAAAAAGGTCACAAGGAGCATTCGGGCAAAAGCGAAAGAAATACTCCGGCACAGAAGCGGCACCATGTATGAGGATTTGTCTTATGTTGATACGAAAACGGGGAAATCCTTAATCAATACTTCCTACGATAAAGCGAGTACATGCAGGCCGAGCCGAACCATGACAAAGGCGCTGAAAGCCGCAGATGATTACACGGTGGTTGGGATACATAATCATCCGAACAGCAGTATACCCAGTATCGACGATATCAGGGTCGCGGCGGCCCGGAAGTATAAATACGGAGTGGTAGTTGGCCATAACGGAACCATCTTCAAATATACTATAAACGGCACCGTGAATGAGATGAATGCGGATATTTATCTTGCAAAGGCGAACTCCATGCTCTATAATGAAGACACGGAAGGGCTTCAGCAAGCCCTTGAAGAGTTGTCAAAAAACGGCGTGGATTTGGAGGTGTTCTGATGGCCAAGATAACGTATGAATCAATATGCGAGAAGCTGGGCTTCGATGTGGATACCTATGTTCCGCCGGAAGGGGATACAGAGGACGTCAACGGCGAGAGCCCATTTCGAAAGCTGTCTCTTGAGGAGCTGACGTTCCTCACGGACCGTATCGAAGCAAAAGCTGTATAAAGTTCTGAAACTGAGCATCCAGAGGAAGCGCTAAGCGCATCCGAAAGGGTGCTTTTTTTATTGCCTTTTTTCGGAGAAAGGAGGTGAACGGGGTGGGAAACATCCATCGCTTATTTTCCAAAAGGAGGTGATCCAAGTATCTCGGAGCTGTCCGTTAAACAGTGAATAAACCAGAAGGAGGCTTGAGAGTATGCCTAATATTGCGAAAGCATACGCAATCACAGATGCAAAAATCAGCTTCGTGTCGCTGGTTGACAAGGCTGCGAATAAAAAGCAGTTTCTGATTACCAAATCAGAGGACGGTGCCGCCAATTTCGCCACCTTTGGGCGGATATTGAAGGCTGACGCAGAAAGTCATTTTGTAACAGGGATCGTGTACGAGCCTATGGTGGAGGATTCACAGGGAGAGTACATGACAGAGGAGGAGATCACGAAGGCCGCCTACTGGTTCGCGAAGAACAGTAACCAGGTCGATCTGCAGCACTGCTTTAAGAAGTGCGACGGCGCTGCGGTGGTGGAATCCTATGTTGCGAAGTGCGACATGGAGATTGAAGGAGAGGCGATTAAGAAAGGCACATGGCTTATGACCATGGAAATCACGGATGCAGATGTATGGGATTCCATACAGAAAGGCGATATTACTGGATTTTCCATGGGCGGAGTTGGAGTACGTTCTGAGGAAGATGTCACGCTCCCCGTAGAAAAGCAGGACGAGCCAAAAGGCTTGTTCCGCAGGCTGGCTAAGGCCATGGGCTTTGAAGTGGTGGAGAAGGGAGCAGTAAAAAGCAGATTCCAGCGCAGGGTGAAGTCGGATAACTTCTATTCTGCATGGGGTGCCCTCAGAGATTCTCTGGAAGCATACCACTTTGATGAAAGCACAAATGAATGGACCTGGGGATATACCTCGGATGAAGATACAATCCGGGAGGCTTTGGAGGATTTCAATGATATCGTCACGCAGCTCCTGACATCAGACGGCAGTATCGTCAAATCGCTGGAGAAGGCTGCCAAGGAGGCTCCGGCGCCTGTTATGAAAGCAGGTAAAAGCCTTAGTTCTAAAAATCTAAGTGCCCTCAAGGGCATTTATGATACGCTCGGTTCTTTCCTCGCGGATTTTGACGAGGGGGAATCAGCGGCAACAAATAATGTCCAGAAGGAGGAAATCGACATGACAAGAGAGGAAGTAACGAAGCTGGTCGGCGAGGAGGTCGCGAAGGCGATCGAACCTGTGACCAAGCAGCTGGAGGCAATCAACAAATCCGGAAGCGAGCCTGCCGGTAATACGGAGCCCGCTGCGCCTAGCCAGGAAATGACCGCAGAAGCGGTGGCCAAGATGGTTGGCGAAGAGGTTGCCAAGGCTATGGAGCCTGTGACCAAGGCACTGGAGCCTCTGATGAAGAGCAGAGCTCTTCCCGGAAATCTCAACGATTTTAATGGCAATGTCCAGAAGAACGAAGAGCCCCACTACATGAAAGGCATGTTCTAAGAAAGAGAGAGGAGGAAAAAATTATGCCGAGCAATGCAACAATTATCAACAAGGCGACTGACCCGATTCAGACCGGGAGCCTGACCTATGGCCTGCTTAATCCCGAGCAGGCGCGGAAATTCATCCAGCAGACCTTCGAGGTGACGAACCTGGGCCCTCTGGTAAGACACGTAATGCGCACCGCAAAAAGCGGTGAGATCGACAAGATCGGCATTGCGTCCCGTATCCTCAGACAGAAAGTGGAGAACACTGACGATGGATACAGAGCCGGCGTCGATACCAATGTGATCGAATACGCCACAACGGCTGTGAGACTTCCCTGGGAAATCACCGAGGAAACGCTCCGCGAGAACATCGAGGGGCAGCAGTTTGAAGCTATCGTGACCAACCTTATGACTCGCCAGCTTGGCGTGGATTCTGAGGATCTGTACCTTAATGGTGACGTGGACACCAGCGAGGAAGATGACGATTACGATTTCCTCAAGATCAACGATGGGTGGATCAAGCAGATCACTAACGGCGGCCATGTACTGGATGCTTCTGCCGAGACAGAAATGAGCTTGGATATCTTCTATAAGGCACTCCAGGCGCTTCCGAACAAGTACAATAATGGTCGCTTGCGCTGGCTCATGTCCCCGAAGCGCGCGCAAGAGTGGGAGCTGTTCCTGCTGAATAAGGTCATCGGTCAGGGCGGCGCGGTTCCGGAGAATGTGTATACCTCTCCGGCAAGGATCAAGGCCGTGGAGTGCCCGTCCATGGATGACAATACGATCCTTCTGACGGATCCGCAGAATCTGATCGTAGTCAACACCTACGACATGAAGATCCGCAAGACCACCGAAGGCAAGGAAGCAATCATGCAGGACAAGAGGTTCTACGTGGTTCATTTCGACTATGACCCGATCATCGAGGAACTGGACGCGACTGGTATCATTACCAATCTCCCGTCTCTGGGCTAAGAAAAGGAGGAGTAGTATATGAAGACATTAAAGCTGACTAAGGGGCTTTCCTATTCGACCATGAAGGTAAGCGTGAAGAAAGGGCAGACGGCATCCTTTGAGGATGATGTCGCCAAAAGACTGCTGGCAACCGGCAAATTCGTCGAGGTCGAGACCGAGGCGGAGGATGCTGATGGCGAAGAGGAGGAGTCTGGTTCCGAGGATCTGTCTGCAGAGGCTATTGAAAAGATGACCAAAGCAGAGCTGCTGGCACTGGCAGAGGGAAAGGGCATCGATCTCAGCGATTGCTCCAACAACACGGAGCGCGCAGAGAAGATCAAGGGTGCCCTCGGTCTTGCGAATATGGCAACCATCTTCTCTGAGTAAGGGGAGGCGGCGCTATGGACAGACCCTGGGTGACACCCGATGAAGTGCGGGAATATACATCGTCTTCCAAGGTCCAGGCAAGGACGGACGCACAGCTCGCTTTTGATATAGCCAGGGCAGAGGCGTATGTGATCTTCCATACGCACAATAAGTTCGATGCAGAGGAATATGAAGAGGAGCTGCCATCTGATGTGAAGATGGCAGTTATTCTTCTGGCCGAAGCATATGCGAAGCAGGCTATCATCCAGAAAGAGGGGAGCATGAGTTCAGAGACATTCGATGATTATTCATATACCTTGGATACTGACTCGGATATTGCCGAGAGACTGGGTCTTGGGGCGCTATTGGATCCTTACATCCTTGATGAAACCGGGAAAGTGGTTATGAAGCTCCGGAAGCTGTAGGAGGTGGACATGGCGATAGAAGATCTGTTTGACCACAAATGCGATATCTACCATATGGTGGGCGAATCCAAGGATCTGGGGTATGGCATTGATGAGACTAAGTTCGGCTATCCGGACACACCGGATATTGAAGATCTGGAGTGTCATTTCAATGTGAGCCCAGACGGGACGCTGACACAGACGGAATCGGCAAACGAGTATATCCATGTCGGGAAGCTGCAGCTTCCGGCCGGGACGGACGTCCGCGTGAATGACAAGATTGTTGATAAAGAAAACGGGTTGATATATACCGCACAGGTACCAAAGAATATCCGGGATCATCACATGACGGTTACTATTCATCGCAAGGGAACAGTGAAAGGAGCATTGTGATGGCAGGAAAGCATGTGACTGTTGACGTTTCTGAGTTGAAAGAATTTGTCAATAAAATGAATGCAGCTGCCCGCGGCGATTTAAAGCACGAGCTTATGCTGTTCCTCGAAGGCTTGGGAGATGAAATGCTCCGGGTGGTGCAGGATGAAATTATCAGGAAGCAGGTGGTGGACACACGTCTGCTATTGAACAGCTTCGAACGCGGATCGAGTGATGGAGTTTATGAAAAGAACGAAGGAAATCTGACAATAGAGGTAGGCACAAATGTAACCTATGCCAGCTATGTCAACGATGGGCACTGGATGAACCCAAAAGGAGTGAAGACCAGGTTTGTCCCCGGATACTGGGACGGTGATCATTTCATTTATGTGAAGGGGGCTAAAACGGGAATGCTGTTGAAGCAAAAATGGATTGAAGGCTCCCACTATTGGGACAGTGCAATCCGTATTATGGAGCAGATGATACCGGGGCTTGCAGAGGCCAAGATTCAGCAATGGCTTCAGAAATATTTCTCGTAAGGAGGTGGGAAAATGCTGGAATTTGAGATAGCGGCTCTGTATTACTTTATCAATGATGTGCTTGGCGTGCAGCCGTATTTCGAGGAAGTGCCAGAGGACATGATTATTCCTTGCGTATTTTATCCGCCTCCGGAGGAGGAAACGGGAGATTTCTCGGTTTCGGCATTTGCCACGACGTTCACGTTGCATGTAAAAGTGATGGCTGCAGATAACCTTACGGCGGCCGGAAATGCGGCGGCGGTAATCGAGGCGATTTGTCTGAACCGAAAGAAGATCCCCCTGGTGGACGACACTGGAACGCAGACGGGATATAACTTCCGCATTATCGATCTTAAATCGAGCAAGGTGGATGAAGGAGTTTGGCAGTTGGCCATCACATGGAAACGGTACACGAAGTACACAGCAAAGACGGCTACATTGGCGCAGGAGTTCTTCTTTAACGGGAACTACCTGGGAACAGATGAATAAAGGAGGCGTATTATGGCGACAAAGTCAACGACCACCGCCGAGGAGACTACTCAGGCGGTTACGAAAGAGAAGAAATTCCGGCTTGAGGAATTGGCGAAAAAGAGCATGAAGGTCTTCGGAGTGACGTCCAGTACATTTGCTGGCGCGACCGCTGATCTGACGGAAGCGGAATATACCGTTTCTGAGGTCAAGAAACACATCGAGGAATGGAAAAACGGTGTTGTTGTGAAGAAAAAGAAGGAGGGAAAGTAAGGAATGGCTGGAGGAACTTTTGATCTGAACGTTTCCAAGAAACGTCCGGGCATTTATATCAATTTTAAATCAAAGCGCCAGCAGGGGCTGAGTGGATCCACCCGCGGCGTTGCGTTGATTCCTCTGATCGGTATGAGCTGGGGGCCGGATGCCACCTTTGTGAAGGTGTCTTCGTCATCTCCGGATGCGAATCTCGCTCTGTTTGGGCATAGCGTCTATGACGATGATGACTTTATGCTGCTGATCCGCGAGGCATTGAAAAATGCCGCCACGGTTGTGACATATATCATCAATTCCGGAGAGAAAGCAACCGGAACGAATGGCGGAGTGACGATCACGGCTACCTACGGCGGCGCCAGAGGTAACGATATCGCGGTTGCGTGCATCGCGGATACTGACGATACCTTTATCGTCAGGATCTATCTGGATTCTGACAAGGTGGAAGAGTATACCGGCATTACCACGATTGAATCGCTCATCGAGGCGAGCTCCGGTGAATATGTCGTATTTTCCGCTGACGATACGAGCGCGGAAATTACTGCATTTGCATCTTCGAACCTTACCGGCGGCACGGACGGGGATGTGACTAATTCCATGATCACGACTTTCCTGGACAGCAGCGAAAATGTCAAATGGAATACAATGGCATTCCCTGTGACAGACAGTACCTTGCAGGAAGCAGCGCTTACCAAGGTGACGTATCTTCGCGAGAGTGCCGGGAAGTATGTACAGATTGTTATGCCGGACTGCGACATGGATTATGAGGGCGTAATCAATGTGACCAACTCCTATGCACTTGATGATGATGAACTCACCACCGCGCAGGCATGCGCATGGGTTGCCGGTGCAACTGCCGGAGCGACGAAGACCGATTCCAACACCTATGTGGCGGTCAGCGGCGCGACTTCTGTTGTCGGCATCAAGACCAATGAGGAGGCGGAGGAAGCCATCTCGAACGGCGAGTTTTTCTTCATCATTTCGGAGGAAGATACCGTTATTGTTGAGTATGACATCAACAGCCTGCATACCTTTACCACGGAAAAGACTTCGGACTATTCCAAGAACAGGGTAATCAGGGTATATGACAGCTTCGCGGAAGATCTGAAGCTCAATTTCCCGCCGAACAAGTACGACAACGATGAGGACGGCTGGTTGGTGATGGAAGGAATTGGCAAGGCGCTTCTGCAGTCCTACCAGGAGGAGGGAGCTATCACTGATGTGGATGCGGATAATGACTTCTATGTAGACCAGAGCAGGAGCATCGGCGATGAGACATACTTCAATGTCGGTCTGCAGGCGGTCGATTCCGCAGAGAAGCTGTACTTCTCTGTTTCAACGAGATAAGGAGGGATGAAAAGTGGCAGAGAACACAAAACCGTTAAGCCTCAAAGAGGGGCATGTGTATATTGACGGCGTGGAGGTCATTGATGCTGCCAAGTTGAGCATCGTTTACACCCCGACTGTGTGGTCCGGGAAGATCCTGGGCGACAAGGGGACGAACAGACGCTGGCTGGGCCGGGATATCACCGGCACGATTGACGAGTATCGGACCACTCCGAGATGGATCAACATCGTAAAGCAGTATGAGAGCGACGGGATTACGCCGGAGCTGACGATTCAGGGCATCAGAACTGACAAGGACTCTGATTACTACGAGACGAGCGGCAGCGAGTCCGTAACCCTGACCGGCGTCGTCCTGACCGGCGACATTAACCTCATTTCCCTTGATACGGATGGGGATGTGGTGAAAGATTCTATTGCTTTCGGAGCAAAGAATCTGACGGCTTAATAATGCTCATTGAACCAAGGCACATGCGGGATTTCGGTCTCGTGTGTGCCTTATTTTTTGCCTGTTTTTAGGAAAACAGTGTTAACCCGTCTATGAGCCGTAAGGCACGCTACAGGTCAAATTAGAGGCCTACAAAGCCAGAACAGGAGGTAAACCATGGCGAAGAATTTGAGCTATTTCATGAGAGAGGAAGCAAAGCAGGAGCAGATCGTTACAGTCCCCGGTCCGGACACCATCAAGGACGAAAACGGGAATGTGGTGAACCTGGAGATCAAGAAGCTCAGTAACGATACCATCTCAAAGATCAATGAGATGTACGAGACGAAAACCCTGCTGAGAGATAAAAAAGGCAACTTTGTGGTTCAGAACGGAGTGGCCGTGTACAAGGTAGACCGCGACAGGAACAGGGCGGCCCGCCATTTGATGGTGGAGGCGCTGGTTTATCCCGATTTGCGGGATAAGAAGCTGATGGATTTCTTCGGATGCGTCGACATTACGGAAATGCCATTGAAGGTATTCCCGGACAACAAGGAGTACCTGTATGTGAGCCAGCAGGTTCTGAAAGTTCTCAACCTTACGGATGAAGACGATGACGAACAGGAGCTTGAAGACGCAAAAAACTCATAAACAGCAAGGGCAGCTTGGAATACTGGGCCCACGTCCTCTGGCAGCGGCACAATCTGCGCATGGAAGAATTTGACGCCATGCCAAGGAAAAGGAAGCTGTTCTACATAGCGTCCGAGCTGACAGAGGGAAGCGACCCTTGCAGGAGAGACATTTTTATCAGAGGAGGGAAGAAAGGAGGCGGTAAATAGTGGCTTCTCTATCAGTAATATTTAAGGCGGTTGATGAACTCAGCTCCAAAATGGACGCCATGGCCAATGCTGGATCCAAAGTAATGGACAAGTTCGACCAGATTGGGGATATCGCCGACGAAGCCTTTTCTGGCATCGCACAGGGAACCGATGAAGCCGCCGAGGCATTGGATCAGGCGGCAGACTCCACGGATTTCTGGACAGACAAAATCGGTAATTACAATAAAGAGGCCATGCAGGCCATATATACGATAGAAGAACTGGTAGAACAGGGGTATATGACGGAAGACGCGCTGAAGGCGGCGGCAGACTCCACCGAAGAGTTTGGGGAAGAGGTTGATGATGCGGGGAAGAAGTCAGAAGAATTTGGGAAAAAATCGGAGGATGCTGTTTCTGGTTTGAATGACCTCCTTGCGACTGCCGGTATTGTCGCGGCTTTAAAGGCGATAACCAGTGCATTTCAAGAATCCTCCGAGGCTGCGGCAGAGTTCGAGACGAATGTGGCGAAAGTATCAACGGTTGCGGATACGACTGTGCTATCAGCTGACGAGCTTTCAAGCCAGATTACAGACCTTTCGAAAGAAACGGCAACATCTGTGAATGAGATCGCTGATGCGACATACAATGCGATCTCTGCCGGAGTGGATACGGCGAATGCCGTTGATACTGTTAGGATCGCGACACAGCTGGCCACTTCCGGCTTTACCGATACGACCAGCGCCCTCTCCGTCCTCACAACGATCATGAATGCATACGGCATGAGTGCGGATGAGCTCACAAACGTTTCTGACTCTCTGATACAGACGCAGAATAATGGTGTTACTACCATCGACCAGCTGGCCTCCAGTATGGGTAAAGCGATCAGTACAGCGTCAGCTTATTCGATTGACCTGTACAATCTGGAGGCGGCATACATCAGTACGACTAAGGCAGGTATTTCTACGGAGGAGTCCACGACCTACCTTGCCTCCATGTTCAAAGAACTGGGTACATCTGGCACCGAAGTGGCCGATGTGCTTCTGGAACAGACCGGAAAATCGTTTGGGCAGTTGATGCAGGATGGGTATTCACTGGGGGATGTACTGGAAATGCTATATTCGAGCGTCAATTATGATGCTGAGGCATTGATGAACCTGTGGAGCAGCGCGGAAGCCGGTAAGGCGGCGAACGCTGTTATAAGCCAGGGGCTTGATACATTCAATGAGAATTTGGTTGCGCTAGGAAATTCCGCGGGGACCACAGAGGCGGCCTATGCGACCATGACCGACACAAGCACCTATGCGACAGAGCGTCTTCAGAACAGCATGAGCAACCTGTCTATAGCGATAGGCGATGATGTCAATCCGGCCGTGAATATGTTTAAAAATGGGCTGGCAGATGTGGCGGATGTCCTAACAGAATTGATTGAAGATAATCCCGCTATCACCTCGTTTTTAACAGGCTTTGTCGTGACCATCGGAGCAGTCACTGCGGCAGTAACCGCATATACCGCAGTCACGAAACTTGCAGCAGCAGCCTCGACCCTTCTCGGAACGAGCATCACAGCGGCGCTTGGTCCGCTTGCACTCGTTGCCGCAGCGATAGGCGCGGTAGCGGCCGTTGTAACCGTTTTGAAGAATGATTATGACGAAACTTATGATGAAGTGCAGTCTATGACAGCTGTTACGGCACAGCAGACAGAGGAACTGGAAGAGTTGGAGGAGCAATACGAGGAGGCCTGTAGAGTTTATGGAGAGACTTCTGATGAGGCATCCAGCTTAAAATATCAGATTGATGATCTCTCGGACAGCATAGCTGCGAATGGTCAGTCTGTGGAAGAACTCGTTTCGGAAGTGGATGAGCTTATTTCCGCACATGATGAATTGATGAATTCCTATGCTGATACAGTGGAGTCGATCAATAATGAGCAGATCGAAAACCTTGCACTTGTTGCAAAACTGAATGATTTGGCTTCGGCTACCGATCAGACGAGCGGTTCCCAGGCAGCTATGCAGAGTATCATTGATGAACTGAACGGGAGTATTGATGGATTAAATCTGACATATGAGGATCTTGTCAGCAACCAGGAATCTTCGATTGAATCTATCAGAGCTATGGCAGAGGCACAGGCTGAGCAGGAAAAGCAACAGGAAGCATATGCGGAATATGTTGCCCTAATCAAACAGGCAGCAGAGGAGCAGGAAGAACTATCAAAGGTTACGGACGAGGTGACGGCGGCGCAGGAGCGCGCAGACGCAGCCTATTCAACTTATTATGACACTATCATTGGTTCCAACTGGAAAGCCATCTATACCTCTTGGGGAGTCGGCGATATCGCGGCCACCAAGAACGCCACCCAGGATGCACTGGAAGAGGTCACTGCTTCACAGGAGGAATTGCAGGAGGCTCTTGACGAAACACAGGCACGGATTGCCGAGATTGAAGCGGAATGGGGCGATCTGTCCGATGCAGCGCAGGATTCAGCCGAAACTGCTACAGACGGATATGAGGAAGCACAGGCGGTATTGGAAAACTATTCTGCCGAGATACAGGAATTGTGCGAGGCATACGACGAGGCGTATGAGTCTGCACTATCGAGCATCCAAGGACAGTACAGCCTATGGGATGAAGTGGAAGACATAGCTTCGATGTCCTCTAAGAATATTACCGATGCCCTGCAGTCGCAGATTGATTACTGGAATTCCTACAATGAGAACATGGATTCTCTTACCGAAAGAGCATCCGAAATCGAAGGGTTGAGCGATATGCTGGCAGAATTGGCAGATGGCAGCGAGGATTCAGCCGCCATGCTGGCCGGCATGAGTGAGATGAATGATGCGGATCTCTCAGCGGTGGTTCAGCAGTATAACGATCTGCAGGAAGCCCAGAGCGAAACAGCGTCAAGCGTCGCAGACCTTCAGACCGAATTTTCCGAAAAGCTGGATGAGATGCAGACCGAGATGGACAGCATGGTTGATAGCATGGACATGTCGGAGGAAGCGAAGGCGAACGCGAAATCCACAATGGATGCGTACGTGAGCGAAATCCAATCTGGTGTGGAAAAAGCGCAGAGCGCTATAGATTCCCTGAGCTTCGCGAATACCACTTTGAGCACAGGAGGGTACAAGGGGTATGCGACAGGTACTGTGGACGCAGAACCAGGCCTTGCCCTTGTCGGCGAGGAAGGACCGGAGCTGGTTAATTTCGGCGGCGGCGAGGTTGTGTACACCGCAGATGAAACGGCCAATATCCTATCGAGAGACGGCGTAAAAGATGACCTTTATGTGGAGCCGTCAGAATCGGACGAGGGTAATGAGGGCGGCGGAGATAAGACGATTACTTTGAAAATCGAAGGCGGTGGATCGCTGAACGTCGGAAGCGGAGTGACCAAAGAGGACGTGTGGGACATGATGGTTGGCAATCTGAAAGAAGTGTTCATGAACATTGTCCAGCAGGAGATTATGGAGGAAGGAGATCTGTCATATGAGTTCTAATTATCAGTTGGCTGCAAAACTGGACAGCATATTTCGCTTCCCTGTGCTTCCGGAAGAAATGGCCGTGTCATATGGGAGCAATAACTCAAAGCTGCGCGTTTATGGTGTTGGTGAAGTAACAATCATCCAGGATAGCGATGCGGCAGTTATATCCTTCTCCTCCTTTTTCCCGAAGCATTATTTCAGCGGGTGCAATTATAAGGACATTCCGGAACCGAACGAGGCGAGGGACGAGATACTTACGATGAAAAATTCCAAGAGGCCGGTAAGGCTGACCCTTACCGGCGGTATGGGAATTTCTATGTATGCGACAATCGAGAAATTTAACACTTCCGAGGTCGGCGGCGATCCGGGAACGATACAGTACGATATAGAATTTAAAGAATACAGAGAGGTCACGCTGCGCCAGATCACGGTCAATGTAACCACGAAAAAGGCCACAGTATCATCCACGGCAACACGGGTGGATAATACCGAAGCGGCGCAGACATATACAGTCGTGAAAGGCGATTGTCTCTGGAACATCGCGAAGAAATTCTATGGTTCTGGGGCGCAGTATACTGTGATTTACAATGCGAACACAGCGGTTATCGGAAGCAATCCAAACCTCATTTATCCTGGGCAGGTGCTGACGATACCGGCGATATAGGGAGGTGGCCATGGCAATACAGTTTATTATTATTCGTGGAACTACTGGCTATGACGTCTCAAATATGTTCGAGGAAATCACATGGAGCGGGAGAAAGGGCGCAGCTCCACGGTCGGTAAAAATCACACTGATCGATGATGATGGTCACAATCATTCAAGAGTATCTGTGGACTGCGCCGAAGGTGACACCTGTGTTTTTTATGAAAATGGATCAGAGCTTTTCCGGGGGATTATTGTAAGCCATCAGCAGAGTGCTTCCAAGAAAATGACAATCACGGCGTATGACAACGCATTCTACCTCGCGAATAATAAAGACTCTTTCTGCTATTCCAATAAGACGGCAACGCAGATCTTCAATGATTGCATGACTAGAATCGGGATGACTGGAGGGGATACGGTGGATACCGTGTATGTGATACCCGAATTACCGAAAGCAAAGACAACATATTACGATGTTTTGCTGGACGCACTGAGCACTACATATAAGGCAACAGGAATCCGGTATTACATATCCTCGGAGGAAGGGAACATTCATCTTCGTCAGCGGAGTGAGAACGCCCTGCAGTGGGTATTGGAAGCAGGCAGCGATCAGGCGAATCTGACAGATTATACCTACACAAAGAGCATAGAGAATATAAAGACGAGGGTAAGGCTTCTCTCCAAGGAGGATGCGGTCGTCTATGAGCAGACAAACAGCGAGTTGGAGGAGAAAATAGGCACTTTCATGGAGGTAAAATCGGTAGATGATTCCTATACCCAGGCGCAGATGCAGGAGCTGGTTGAATCCGTTTTCGAGGAAAAAGGAACACCGACACAGAGCTTGAAAGTGTCTGGTGCTGGGATATCCGAAGCAATCTCCGGCCGAGCCGTGTATGTGATTATCCCCCATCTGGGGCTGAAAAGGACATTCTATGTGGATGAAGACACCCACAAATACACAAGAGAAAGCCATACGATGACCTTGAAATTAAATTTTGCATCTGACATAGATGCGGCAGGATAGGAGGAGGATATGGAAGAAACCAGTATTAAGCAGTTGATACAGAGCTTAGCCCCCGAAAACCCCACGGTGGTGGAAGGGACAGTGCTTACCGCCTCCCCTCTTTCGATCGTGCTGAAAAATGACGCGAAGATGGTTCTGTCAGCCAATTCTCTGGTAGTGCCGAGATATCTGACAGACCATCAGGTGGAGGTGGATATCCGAAAGGCCAGTGGTTCTCTTGACAGCGAAACTGCGGAGGATGAGGGCGAGCATGAGCACGAAGAGCTTTCGACCGAAGATGGCCAGCATATTCATCATCTTTCTACTTTCGAGCTAGAGACAGGCGTGCTGTTCATATATAACGCTTTGAAACAGGGCGAATCTGTGCTGCTCCTCGAATTTGATAGCGGTAAACGATATTTCGTATTGGACAGGAAGGGGTGATGAAAGGCTATGGCATTGGATATTGCGATTCCGGTTGACGCGATAGAGGACGAGGAAACAATAACTTCAAAGACCTATGCAATGAACTGGGATACCGGCAGGATCACGGGATTTGTGGATGAGCAGGCTGCGGTCCGCCAGTATATAAAAAAGGCCTTGCTGACGCCGAGATTTCGTTGCCTGATTTATGACAGCCAGTACGGGAGCGAAATAAAGGATACGATTTTGATGAAAAATGCGACAAAGGAATACATAGAGGCAGAGATGCCTTTTTTAGTAAATGACGCTCTGATCTATGATGAAAGGATACTGCGCATTTATAACATGGCTTTTGAGTTTGGCGAAAATTATCCATATCAGGACAGCGTGATCATCTCCTTCGATGTGGATACGATATTCGGGTCAATACAGGTAGAGGAGGTGATTTAAGTGTTTGAAGAATTTACAGAGGATTATTTCATGGATCAGGCGAGAGCGCTGGGAGAGGAATACGGGGTAGATACCAGACAGGGGAGCCTGTTCATGGATGCTGCGACAGGACACTGTATCAGATGCGCGAAGTTTATGAACGATCTTTCGACAGCTTTTGAAATGCTGGCTGTCGATACATGTACCGGCGATATCCTTACGGAGAAAGCGGCGCAGGATGGCATAACCAGACAGGAAGCTACCCCGGCATATTACTATGTGGAATTCGAGGGAACGACCCCGGACGTTGGCACACGGTTCTTCTGTGATACATACTATTTCCAGTTGGTATTGATAGACGATATTTATCTACTGGAGGCCGAGATTACCGGAGAAGAGGTCAATGGTCTTGTGGCAGGCGAGAATGTGGTTCCGGTATACGACATTACTGGACTGGACGCCTGTACGCTGGGAGATCTGTATATCCCGGGTGCCGAGGAGGAGTCAGATGACAGCCTGCGTGAGCGCTGGCAGGAGAAAAAGACGGGTCCGTCCCAAAATAATAACAAATCGCAGTACAAAACCTGGTGTGAGTCTATCACAGGCGTTGGGAGAGCGCATATCCTGCCGCTGTATGGCGGGGAGAACACAGTCCTTGCGGTCATTTATTCTACGGAGGGCGGTATTCCGGCAGACAGCATTTTGCAAGATGTCCAGGAATACATAGACCCGATAGATGAGGGATATGAGGTAGAGGTGGATGGGGAAACGCTGACATTCAGTGACGGCCTTGGCGAAGGAGTGAGCGATATAGGGGCCCATTTTCTGGCCGCCGCACCTGGAAAGGTATCGCTCTCAATCTCGTTCTCCGCTGATCTTGTGAGCGGCTATACCGTGAGCCAGGCACAGGAAGAGGTTCTGGAACTGGTTGAGGATTATTTGAAAACGCTGGTTTTGGAAGGGGACGAAGATATCATCGTGCGCGTTTCTGCGATTGGTAATCTCATCTCTCAAACCGAAAGTATTTTGGATTACTCAACTTCCTCCCTTCAGGTCAACGGCTCTTCCTCGAATATTGAGATCGGGAACGAGCAGACGCCTATTGTGGAGGAGGTGGTGATTGATGCTTAGTACGGTTTTCAATAACCAGCAGCGCAACGGGTATGAAGAACTCCTTTCCTATGGCCCGCGCTTTTACAAAGACTTTCTGGAGATGGATACAAATTACCGGTTTGGGGGTTATACACTGGATGTCGCAGCAGAAGGGCTTGAGACGCTGATGATAAATCAGTTTATAGACTCTGCTGATGAAGAAACTATTGAACGGCTTGAAAAATGGCTTGGCATTACGACTGATACGTCAATGACGCTGGAAGAAAGACGGGCAAGAGTATTGGTTTACTGGAATGGCACAGACAAGCTCTCTGGGAGCAGTATAAAGCGTCTGGCCCAGACTTATTCCGGCAGTAGTACAGAACCAACAGTGGTAATGACAACACACCTTACCATTACAGTGCCAGTGGATGAGGACAGCTCGGTCGATTTGACTGATTTCCTGGCGCTGATCGGGAAGATGATACCGGCCCACATCGCATACTACATTATTCAAAGCACGGAGATGGAGGTGGATTCTTCAACGCTGGAGGAATTTATTCTCCAGAATATCAACATCCGCACGGCGATACCATTCTGGAGATGTCAGCTGATAGACGGCTCTATTTTGTTGGATGGCTCACAGCTGCTTAACGCTGCGCGCTCGTATAATGCCCGTGTTGGCCTGCTGTATGACTACGGCGATGTGGAAACGGAGCAGGCGGCGAATCTTGCTGCCGTGGCTATCCTAATGGCTGTGGAAACAGCAGAAACTGCAGAAACAGGAGGGGAAATAAAAGTCGCGGCCAGCATTGACTTCTGGCAGAGTGTATATCTGGACGGAACGCATTTGCTGGATGGCTCTGAAACTTTGGAATACGAAAGGCAGTATAATACTGCGGCGGTCGCGATCACGGCCGATATCGAAACATCAGAGGATTTGGCGGCCAGCCTCACCACCACACGAAATCTGCATTACTGCGATGGTTCCGTGATACTGGATGGCTCAACGCTGCTCAATTCATTCATAGAGAAGGAGGAAATTTAAAATGGCAGAGAATGTGATTATCACCACAACAGCGAGGGCAAAGCTGGTACAGGCCAGAGCCGGGGCGATCACCCTCCCCACAATCGTCGGCATGGCGTTTGGTAATGGCGGAGTGGATTCTTCCGGAGATGTTGTCGCTCCAACTGATGACCAGACCGAACTGACAAGCGAACTTCTGCGGAAGGAGATCGACAGCTACACGATTCTGACCAGCGAGACGGCCACGGTGCGGTACATGTGTACGCTGGGGACATCTGATCTGGAGGGAGAGTCCATCAGCGAGATCGGCCTGTATGACAGCGATGGGGATCTCGTGTGTATTAAGACATTCACGGCCAAGGGCAAGGACAGCGATATTGAGATGACCTTCACCCTGGACGACGTATTCTAACGTATTCCGTGATAATCTAACAAAAATGCAATAATGCAAATAATATGAATAATATAAAGGAGAGCGAGCATGAAAGAATATACGAGTGACAGCCCGCAGTTTTCGGACAGCATAACGATTCCGGAGACTACGGACACGAACCATGCTGATAATTTTAATGCGGCGTATAAGCAGCTGCACCAGAACACCCTGGTGCTGAAAAACGCCGCCCTGCCAGCGGAGTATGACAGCACGAAAGCCTACAGCGCAGGAGATTATGTTACGAAGGACGGTGTTACCTATCGTGCCCTCGTTAACATGTCAGCCGGGGAATGGGATGAAAGCCTGTGGGAGGAAACGAATCTGTATCTGGATTCCGGAAGTGCCGGTGCAGCGAAGGATAATTTCAAGATTTATATGATCGGTGCCATGCCGAATTATTATAATCGCGAGAGCCTTTTCACACCAAATCAGACGTCTATCACGATTCCGGCCAACACGCAGGTAAACATCAACGGAAACGGGTACTGCTCAACCGAAGATGTGACTTTATCGACAGATGATGTGAAAGAAGCAGGAAAGGATATTTATATTTATGCCTGCGTTCCGGAGAGCGGCACAGTTCCGGATTTCGTGCTTTCCCAGAACAGTACGGTTCCGGATGGCTATGATGCGGACACCAGCCGGAAGATCGGCGGCTTCCATTGCCTGTGTCTGGCCGTAGGCACCATCAGCGGCCACACATTGAGCGGATATGCAACAGCTGATATTCTCCCCTGTTCCGTGTGGGATTTAAAGCACAGGCCCGTATCTGACCCGGAAGGCATGGTTTATGATGAGGGGACAGGCCGTTGGTATGACATATACCTGGCATCCTGGGACGGCTCTCAGCTGGTGTCTGAATACGGCGCTGCGACTGCAGACGGAACATCATCAGAGCTTTTCCACGGACATAAGTTCCGGGAGAAGATGGGGCTGGTAGGAAAACGTCTCCTGTGGCGGCACGAATTTATGGTGGTGGCCAAAGGCTCCAATGAGGGGACGGCGATCAGCGGAGCGGCGGACCCGGTCACAACTGGTGGCCACGTGGACAGCGCCGGTCGCAGAATGATCTCCAACATCGGATTGGAGGATTGTTGCGGCGCGCTCTGGCAGTGGGTTAATGATGAGTATGAACACATGGTAACGGGAACCAGTACCAGCGATCTAACTCATAGCTATTTCCACACGACCAACGGAAATGCTTATTTCAATAACTATACATGGTCCACCAGTCGTGACACTACACATGAGTATTCGGTCCCTAATTACAACTCCGACGTTGATGATGAGGAGATGGGCGATACCTACGGGCTGCCAAGACAGGCCCTCGTGGGTGCGGACTGGGGCAATTCTTCGC
>JAJQCB010000221.1:53097-60549 GCA_021203005.1 Clostridiales bacterium
GCAATTCTTCGCACTGCGGCTCGCGGGCGCTCAATGCGAACAATTTCGGGTCGCACGTGAATTCGAACAATGGCGCGCGGGGCGCTTCGGATACGGGAGAGGAATTCACCCTCCACTCTCGGCTGGCCGTATTACCTTGGCGGCGGAGAAATCCAAAACCAAAACACATAACGCAGTGGGACCGATGGGCTAGTACCGAAAGGGAACGTCCGTCGGCTCCAATTTTATTAACATGAAAAGGATAGGAAATATATTTGATCAAATTGCCGATGTGGATAATCTGAAAATCGCATTCGGGAAAGCTTCCAAAGGGAAGCACAACAGGAGGTCTGTCCAGAAGATAGAGCGGGATGTGGATAACAAGCTCGAAGAGCTTCACAAGTTGCTTCTGGATGGGAAATTTCATACATCAGAGTATCACACCAAAAAGGTGTACGAGCCAAAGGAGCGGTTGATTTATATCCTTCCGTTCTGGCCGGACAGGGTGGTACAGCATGCCATTCTGAACATACTGGAGCCATACTGGGAAAAGCTTTTCATCAGAGACAGCTATTCCTGTATGCAGGATAGGGGTCAGCATAAGGGCAGTGAGCGAAATATGCAGTTTGTCCGTCATAATAAGTATGTCTATAAAGCGGATATCCACCATTTTTATCCTTCCCTTAACCACGAAATACTAAAGAGCATCGTGCGTAGGAAACTGAAGGATCAGCGCCTCCTGGCTGTCCTCGATGATATCATAGACAGCATACCTGGAGAGACGAATGTGCCGATCGGGAATCTGATGTCTCAATGGTTCGGGAATCTGTATCTGAATGAGCTGGATACGTTCGTCAAACAGGAGCTGCGCTGCAAACCATACATCCGATACTGCGATGATTTTTTACTATACGACAATGAAAAGGAGCGGCTGTGGAGATGGAAGGCAGACGTGGAAACGTATGTATCCGGAACTCTCCGGCTGGAATTTAGCAAGGGTGATATTTTCCCGACAAAGCGAGGGGTGGATTTCCTCGGATACAGGCACTTCCCGGAAGGATATATTCTGGTGCGGAGATCGACGGCCAAGCGTATGAAGCGCAAGGTCGCTTTAGTCCGCGAGGGAATGGCCAAAGGCACCGTAGATCCCGAATATGCCCGCGGCGTTGTGGAGTCGGCCTATGGCTGGGCATCCTGGGCAAATTCATATAATTTCATACAGTCGCTAGGATTAGACAAATTACGAGAGGAGGTGGCGAGCTATGTTGAATTATTCGGAATTGATCAAGAGGCAGCGGATCAATGAGGATGGAGTGAAGATCCCCATTGCCGAGATCCTCGGAAAAGAGATCGTCGTAACCGGATTCGATATGCGCCCCAGTAACATGCATAAGAAGGATTATCTGTGTCTGAAATTTGAGCTGGACGGAGAAAAACACGTTGTTTTTACCGACAGCGAGATTATCAAGAGGGAATGTGAGCGGTTCAAGGATGACATGCCGTTCGCAACGACAATAATCCAAAAAGGACGTTATTATACATTCAGTTAGATTCAAAAAAGGAGGGCTTTATGAAAGGATATCCCAAAAGACTGAACACGAAAGCGGACTATGAATATGTGAGGGCAAATTTTTCTGAGGACCAGTGGAAACCGGACTGGCAGGCGCTGCTCGACAGTATGAAAGACTGGGTACCCACCGGCGAGATCGCGTCTGCAGACGATGGAGTGGTGGATGATACGCATAAGGTGACGGAGCAGACCAGCACCGACAGCGGCGAGGAGGTCGTGACCTATACCCAGTGGGAGCTGCAGACCATTCCGACATGTAAGCTGCTGCGCCTCGGATTTACGGAGGAATATGTCACCTCGGTGCTGGCTGGATAACGGCGGAGGTGAGCAGGATGGGAGAAACAGAAGATAAGAATTTACTGGAGCTTCTCGAAACATATATGGATATGGTCGAGAAGCAGGATGAGATCATTCTCCACATGAGTGAGCTTCTGAAGGAGTACGCGAGGGAAGTCCAGCATCTGAGAAACCTTAATGCTTATTTTGAAGAGGATGATAAACTATTGGCCAGGCAGGCACTCCTGGAGGAAAGCGTGGAACAATATCAGATAATCAAAAATGTTAATTGAAGAGCCGAAAGGCTCTTTTTTTAATGCGGGAAAGGAGGGGCAATGGCCATGGACACACCAATTACAAGGGCGGAGCACGAAGAGTTCAGACGCACGGTCGAAGCAAGGTTATCTTCCTTGCATGACGAGGATGTTCGGTTGAGTAAGCGCCTTACAGACGTCGAGGAAGACAACGCCCAGATCAATGCACTGACCTTATCGGTCCAGAAGTTAACTGACAATATTGAGCATATGCGTCAGTTACAAGAGGACGAGGGAAAGAGGCTCAGCGCGATCGAGGGCAGGGATGGCGAGATGTGGCGAAAGGTGTTGAGCTATACGCTGACCGCAGTGATCAGCATCGTGATAGGGTACATCTTTTCCATGATCGGGTTTTAAGCAGTAAAGGAGGTGACACCGATGAAGAAAAAAGAGAAGGGAAAAACCGGGAAGTTGGAAAAGATACTGTGCAACAGCTTTATCAATTATCTCTCTGACTTGTTCATCGGGGCAATGGTGGTTATGTGGATAGCCGACAGCGTTTATGAATCCATCATTGCGTCCGCTGTGACAATATCATCTATCGTGCTGTCCCATCAGGCTGGCTATGCCTGTTATGACACTTCTATGTGGTCGTCTATCGGCAGCAATATAGCCATTCCATTGGGGGCTGGCGGGGCGATATGGCTTGTGAAATGCGGAGTGCAGCATGCCATTGCTAACAACAAGGGGGAACAGGCTCATATGGATTTCCCGCGGGTGCCAGACACCGAGGATATGGAAATCGAAAAGGAAATTGTAAATTCAACCTCTGAGGGAACAGAGGCAAAGGAAAGTGAGGAAGGAAAAGGATGAGTATCGAAATGGTTTTATTTGCACTGTTAATCGTATCTACGCTGGTAGGACTTGCCACAGAAGCCCTGAAAAAGGTGCTGGATGAATACGGCTGCTCCTATCACTCAAACACGCTGGCCGGTGCCGTGTCGCTGGTCCTCTCCGTTGTCGTGGGGGTGGCCTACATGATTATCACAGATACGGCTTTTAATGCTCACATGGCGGTATATCTGATTGCACTGGTATTTTTATCCTGGTTATCCGCGATGCTGGGCTATGACAAGGTAATACAGACAATATCACAGATAAGAAAGGATGATTAGAATGGCAACAGCAGAAAAGACAATATGGGATTATCTGTATGGGAAGATCGGGAATGCTTTCGGAGCAGCCGGCCTCATGGGAAACCTGTATGCAGAGAGCGGTCTGGCGGCGAACAACCTCCAGAACAGCGGAAACACGAAACTCGGTCTGACGGATGCACAGTATACATCACAGGTGGACGCCGGCACATATACGAACTTTGTTCGTGATGGTTACGGCTACGGCCTGGCACAGTGGACGTACTATTCCAGAAAGCAGAACCTGCTGAATTATATCCAGGGGAAGGGAGTCTCCATCGGAGATCAGACAGCGCAGCTTGAATTCCTTTATAAGGAATTGAGCGGGAGTTATGGGAGCGTCCTGAGCTCTCTAAAATCGGCTACGAGCGTACTTGAAGCATCTAACGCAGTTTTAACCGGATACGAAAAGCCGGCGGACCAGGGAGCCGCTGTGCAGGCTAAGAGGGCTTCTTACGGCCAGAAATATTATGAAGCATATGCCGATAAAGAGAGTGATGTCCCCTACACCGTGAGGGTATCAATTTCTGATCTTAACATTCGCAAGGGGCCCGGCGTCACCTATGCGAAGACTGGCAAATACACCGGAATAGGAGTGTTTACCATTACGGAGGAGGCACAGGGGCCGATCGACAGCAAGGGCACGGTTGGTACATGGGGCAATCTGAAATCCGGCGCTGGCTGGATCTGCCTCAGCATTTCTGGAGTAGCGAAGTTATAAGAAGGGGGAATAGCAATGAGCACATACAATGTACATGGCGGCCACAACAGCAAGGTTCCGGGAGCCAGTAAGTATCTGGACGAGGTGACCGAGGATCGGAAGGTAAAGAATTATGTTATCAAGTATCTGAAGGCGCAGGGGCATACGGTCTATGACTGTACGGATGATGCGGGGGCGACGCAGAGCGCGAACCTGGCAAACATTGTGAAGCTGTGCAATGCGCATAGTGTTGATCTGGATATCTCAATCCATCTGAACGCCGGCGGCGGTACGGGTGTAGAGGTATATTATTATACCGGATCATCTGCAGGCAAGACAAAGGCCACAGCGGTAAGCGCCAAAGTGGCCGCAGCGCTCGGCCTGAAAAACAGAGGCGCAAAGGCGAGCTCAAGTCTGTACGTGCTGAAGAACACGAAATCGGTCGCGATCCTCGTGGAATGCTGCTTTGTGGACAGCTCAACGGACAAGACCGCATGGGACGCTGATGCGTGCGCAAAGGCAATCGTTGAGGGCGTGACCGGGAAGGCAGTCAGCGGATCGTCAGATGTTCCGTACCAGGTCAAGGTCACAATCTCTGATCTGAATATCAGAGAAGGCGCGGGAATCGGGTATGCCAAAACAGGCAAGTATACAGGCAAAGGCACATTCACGATCGTCGAGGAGGCACAGGGGCCGATCGACAGCAAGGGCACGGTTGGTACATGGGGCAATCTGAAATCTGGCGCTGGCTGGATCTGCCTCAGCGTGTCCGGTGTGACTAAGGTGTGATGCGCCTAAAAGCATAAAAATCATGCGTCTGCTCCAACGTAAAAACCCCGTTCAAAATGGGTTTATAACGTATTCCGTGATAATCTAACAATTACCATTTTTTAATACCAGAAAATGGTAAATTATAACGGAAGGAGCAAAGACGCATGATTAGGATTTTACTTTCTTCACGGCTTGGCGACCGAAAATGGTCTCAGGCGGATCTTGCGCGAAAGACGGGTATTCGACCAACCACAATCAATGAGCTGTACCATGAGATGGTGGACAGGGTAAACCTGGACCACTTGGACCTCATCTGCGAAGCACTTGACTGTTCACTCGACGAGTTGATTGTGAGAGAACCCAATCCAGAGCCAAGAATCGTACATACCATCAATGGTTCGCCAAAGCCGCCTGAGAAGTAGGAGCTGCAACTTCTAATTCTCGCAAAGAAGGCGCTTTAGGAAAACTGGGCGTCTTTTTTGTCGCACTCCACATTATTTTTCAGCAGAGATTCCTCTAAATATCCCAGATCCAAGTTATTATCGATGTAGCCGGTTTTGACGGTGCGTACATATTGCGCAGACGGCCTGCCTGGCTTGGCGCGTGTGTTCATGATATATACCATGGCCTTTTTCTTCCCAAACGGGAGATCCACCATAATATTCTGTTTAAAATAGAACGTGGGGAAGCCCTCGTAAATGTCCAGGCGCCGCTCATCCGCCTCCGCAATGGTCCAGACCACGACAGGTACTGCAGAGCCTTTTTTCCTGCGGATCGTAGCATAAGCGCCGGTCTTACTGCCCCGATAGATCAGCTCCCAGTTATGCAGGATGCCAACACCGTAAATTCTGGCCGTAGGGCACCTGTGGGCCATCTGGGAAACATTAAGGTTACTTCCGTATGCGATATATAATTTCCTCATTCTGATACCTCCCTAATTATTTATCTGCCGCGATGCTTTCAAGCATTCGCCTCTGCTGTCCGAGATCATAGAGCCTCTGGGATGCATTGGCCATGTTCTGTGCGTACTGAAGAATAAAGCCGGCGTCGCGGGCCATGCATTCGCTGTCTATGCTGTTTTTGATATTGCGCCGCATTTCCTCGATAGTCTTTTCTTCGTCCTCGATTTTCCAGTTGATGGACTGAATAGCCATTTCTATTTTTGTCATGTTCTTTCCCTTTCTCCCCGTCATGCCGATAGGCCAGCCTATTATATTAAGCAGCTTCTCTGACGCTCATTCCGGCCGCCTTTTTCAGCGGAGCCATGAGATGAAGCCTGCATGTTCTGAATTCATCACCGTAAAGGCCAAGGCGATGTGTGAGGATGTTTCTCATGATAGTGACTTTCTGCTCGGCTGTGTATCCGGCCATGGAGCGGAAAACGATTTTTTCCTGTGATGTGATCGCCCATGCGGATACTGCAAGACAAAACTGGATGTATGCTTTGATCTTACCGGCGTGGAGGGTGCTGTTGAAAAGCCTGAATTCGACTGTGCCTTTCGTGAAGAAAGCGTGGAGATTGCATCCGTGGTACCGAGTGGGATTATAATGCTCATGGTTAACACCGCCTACATATCCGCTGTTCGCGCTGCTGTACCAGATTGTTTCGAGCTTACCTGTCGTGAGGTTCTTTTCCTTGCGGATCGCCTGGATAAGAGTGTTATCATATTTCCTGCACCAGTTGTCTGCTCTGGTTCCGATTTCGAGGGCTTCATAGATCAGATCCTGCCGGGCCGTAAAGAAGTTGACCAGCCTTTTCAGTGATTCCGGAGTGTGGTTCGCTCCGTCAACATGGATATGGATGCCGCAGCTGCTGTTTGTCTTCGCGCCGCCCTCGCGGAGCTTCCGGACGATGGACTGTAATAATTCGATGTCTTCATAATTGAGAGGCGGGGTCACAAATTCTACTCTGTACAGATCCATGCTTTCACCGGTGCCATCGTTTCTGCACGGCTGGATGGAGCTGTCCCGCATGACCTTCCATACCCGTCTCTGGTTGTCTTTGATCTTGCGTGTGTGATAACAAGTGTTATCCGGTGAGGAGACTGTGCTTCCAAGAACGTTGGCAACGATGCGGGCCGCTTTTTCCCTTGTGATACCTGTCATCTCGATTTCTACTCCAAATTTCTGTGTCTTAATCATTTTGATTTCCTCCGTTTTGTGATTAAATTTCTATCTTGTTAGATATTTGTTCTATTCTGTTGCTAGTTGTATATTACCATATGTACACTGTACGTCAATAGTTTTTTTCTAAAAAGTTGAAAAAAATTTCTAACAAATTAGAATAAACGTCTTGACAAGAGGAGGACTCTGAATTTATAATGAGGGAGACTTGAGTTGAAAGGAGTTGGAATCCGTGGTATCATATAATCCGTTATGGAAAACCTTGATTGATAAGAATATTAAGAAAACCCAACTGAGGGATATGGCCGGCTTCAGCAATGGAACCCTGTCGAGGATGGGGAAAGACCAGTATGTTGAGATGAAACATATCGACCGAATCTGCCAAGTGTTGCGCTGCGGGATCTCTGATGTTGTCGAGATCATACCGGATGAAACGGCCTCGTGATGTGCGCGTGATGTTAATATGATGTTAAGAGCTGACGGAGATAAAAATAATATGAATTTTAAGCCGATTTTGAGCCGCAGAATAGCGTCGGGGATTGCTCAAAATATCAGAATTTGCTTTAGAGAAGTCGAGTTCGAATA
>JAJQCB010000196.1 GCA_021203005.1 Clostridiales bacterium
AACCTGGATTTATCCCGATGCTATGCTGTCACTCACCGAAGATGATCCGGAGATTCTTAAGGACAGCTACGACGCAGTTGTCCTCGAAGTGGATCGCAGCGATTCTGTCCGGGAGGCGAGCATCAAGATTGTAACAGGAGAACCTGATAACAGCCCGGAATATCCGGAAATGGAGAGCTCAGATGAAGTCCATCAGTATCCGTTGGCATACATATACAGGACAGCCGAAGCAACAGAAATCACGGATTCCGACATAACAAGCATGATTGGTACGGATGATACGCCATTTGTGACCGGAATTCTTGAGGTGGTAAGTCTTGATACATTGCTGGGGCAGTGGCGGAGTGAACTCGACCAGTTTGTTGAATCGGAAGAAACAGAATTAACAGAGCAATACGATGCATTAGTGGCTTCGCTGGCAGAAAAGACGGCCGAGATAGATGCGTGGAAGGAAAGTGAAGAGTCTTCATTCCAGGAATGGTTCTCGACGATAAAAGGTATCCTCGGTGATGATTCCGCTGGAAATCTCCAGAACGAGATCGACGAGGCGGAAATCGAAAGAATTCTCATGGTCGGGCTTACCGACGGGGTAAAGACGTTTTCTGATGACGGCCTGATCATAACGACTGTCGACACTTCAGGAAGAACGCTGACCAAAACATTTGCCAGTGACTTCCTGTCCTGCGAAGTTGTCCTGAAGAATTCGTCAAGTGTGGTAATCGCCACAATGTCTAAGACATTTGCTGCGGATGGAAGCACAATTTCAACCACAGTGACGATCGTCTGATAGTGAAAGGAGAAAATCAAAATGGCTGAAGAAGATCTTATTTTTGGGAAAAACAGACATTTTTTTGGTGGTATAGAGCCTTCTAATATGAAGGAATTTAGGGCAGTATCCTGCTATGACGTTGACAGCGCAGCCGCGAGAATTAAACTGATAGTTTCTCTTCCAAGCGATACCGTGATAGAGTCTCAGACCCTGTGCACGGTAGCCGGCGCTGTAATAAGAAAGAGCACAACGGGATTCCCGGAATCCGAATTCGATGGGGAGCTTTTCAAAGATATTTCAGAAGACGGTGAAATCCTTGATACCGATGTGGAGTTGGGGACAACGTATTATTACTCGGCATTTCCTTATACAACGCAGGGTGTATTCAATCGAAATTCAGCAAATCGTAGCTCTGCTACTGCCAAAACTTATACCTATCTGTTTGGGTATGATCTGGATACGACAAATGATACCCCAGCAGACAGAGTTACTTATCCCGAAGATGTGGATAACGCTGACTACAATGCTGCGGGTATGAATTTCACAGATGGAGTTTTTGACTACGGAGACTGGCCAAGCGAATGTGGTGAAAAGTTCATGCCAAGGCCGTGTATGCTGACATACGATGGCGTTGTGAGTGCTTATCTTGATCCGAGTGATTACACACTGAATGAGGATGGCACAGCGTCCAGAGTTGCGGATCTGACGTTCCATGGGAACGCAATGATCGAATGGCCGAAAATCTATGCGCATCGTGAAGAATCGGACGGAATCTACAAATTCCGCTGCTCGGATGTCCCGCTGGGTGACGACTGGGATTGCTGGAGTAATTACGATGCTAATAACAAGGAAATCGAGCATTTCTATACGCCGATATACAGTGGATCAAACGCTTCCGGAACACTGCGTTCCATTTCAGGGGCGAGCAATCTGACAAAAGTGAATGTCAGTACAGGCGTTCAGTACGCCGAAGCAAATGGCGAGGGCTGGTATATCGAAGTGATCGCGGACAGGCTTCTGATTCAGGATCTCCTGATCATGATGGGAAAGAGCACGGATACCCAGCTTGTCTATGGTTATGGGCGAACTGCCAGTGGCAACACATCCGCACTCGCTCCCGGCACAATGGATTCCAGCGGATTCTTCTGGGGAACCTCTGCCAATAGAACCAAAGGCGTAAAAGTCTTTGGTATGGAGAATTTCTACGGAAATCTCTGGAGAAGAACCGCCGGCTGGATCAACGATAAGGGCACACAGAAAATCAAAATAACCAGGGGAATGCATGACGGGTCAACGACGGATGACTACAACGCCACCGGAGAAGGCTATATCGAGCTGGCCGATGCGACGCCGGCGGGTACAAATGGCGGTTATATCAGCGCGATGAAAACGACAGCCTTCGGACATATACCGGTCACAGCAAAAGGAAGCTCCACAACCTACGAATGTGATGGCTTAAACTATTCCAATACGCAGGTGGACTATGCTATGGTGGGCGGCTGTTATAACAGTAACCTTCTGGCGGGCGTTTATCAAGTTCATCTGGCTACCTTGGCGACAGCTACGGGTGCGTCAACTGGCGTGGCACTTTCATATAAGCCAGCCGCCTGATTGGAGGTGCGTATATGAGTTATAGTATTGCTGGTACTACGATAACGCTTACAAGAGGAGATACGTTTAAAGCGCTGATTTCCATCACGGATGCAAACGGAGAAGCTTATACGCCCGTTGAAGGTGACTCCATAACCTTCGGCGTCAAAGCCAATTATACGGATGACGAAGTGCTGATCCTGAAAGATATTCCAACTGATACCATGCTGCTTACTCTTGATCCGGCTGATACGGCGGGTCTGGATTTCGGAAACTATGTCTACGATATCGAGCTGACCACGAGTGACGGAGAAGTATATACCTTCATTACAAAATCCAGCTTTATTCTGACGGCGGAGGTTCACTGATATGAGCTCCATCATTGCGTTGAAATCAATTCATGGTACGTTGCAAGGTGCCGGAAAGCTTTCAGGGAAACTGTCCCTACCGATGATCACTTATGAGATTGATTACAACCAGGGCTACGAGGCTGGGAAAACGGATGGTTACAGTGAGGGTTATACGGACGGCGTGGCCAGCGTTGACACACAAAGTTACTACGACAGCGGCTACGCGGCGGCGGAGGAAGCTGCTGCGGAAGCCCTCGCTGCTTTGACGGAGGTGGAGTGATGGCAACGTTATCGGATTATATCGCGGCGCTGACGCGGGACAGGGATAGCCTGGCCGCGAATCTACAGAAAATGGGCGTGGAGGCGGATAATGCAGAAACGTTCACTTCGCTGGTGGCGAAAGTGCTGGAGATAGCTACGGGCGGCGTATCCCTTCCCGTGTTGAGTAATCCGGCGACGGCTTCCGAAATCCTCGAAGGCTATGAGGCCATAGACCAGGACGGGAATGTAATCACGGGTACAGCGCAGCAGACGATTATTACGGAAACGGGAACCGGCACGCTGAGCTATGCATGGGATGAAGAAGCACTCTTGCTGATGATTGAGGAATCAGAGGAGGAAGAGGAAACAGATGAGTAACACTAAGATGGTCACAGCTTCCATGTTGAGACCGTGCGGGCCGGTTGTGATGGCAGTATTCTCACGGAAATATCCGGATGGGCTTACGCTTGCTGAAATGAAGGAGCTTGCACGAACACATGGCTTCTTGCGGCGTGCCCTGGTAATGATCGAGAAAGGGGAGATTATATGCTGACAGGAAGCGTTATAATTGCATCTGACAGTATGTCTGACATACCCGTTGCACTTGCAAAGACTGTAAAATTCAGACGTGGAACAACGGGGAAAAGTCCGATTTATCAGGTGCTGAGACTGATATATAATTCTGTGACATATTTCGTCACCGTAAAAACGCGCGGCGCGGTGATGGTAGACGCGACGGGGCTTACATGGCAGTTTGTAGCGCCGGATAATCGCTATGACTGGGACGAGCTTAGAGAATTATCCGTTGCGAATTTTCTGGAAACACTTGCTACTTCCTGCGAGGAAAATCCAGTAGCGGCATGGACAGAATTTGCAGACTGGCTTTCCACAGCAGATGTGGTAGAAAGCATCCAGGCGCTACTCGCGTCTACTATGAAGCTGACACACCGTGACCTGTCCACAACGAACATTCCTGAATTCTCCGCGCCGGAAACCATATCGGGGCTATTCCGATGGCTGGAAGATATTTACCTGGATGCAGACAGCGCGGACAATACGACGATGAAATATGGGTATGGGACCTCGGCGGCTAATCGGAATCGTTTTGCCATACCCATAACATTGACTATAACTGATGCGGACACGGGAGAAACAACTGATGCAGAGCTGGTCTTCCGCTTTTTGCAATGAACCCAGCAGTAGAAGAAGCTCGGCGCTGGCTTGGATACATGGAACATCAGGATGCCAGCCGGCTGGGGGTGCCTGCGGTAAATATCGGAAAAGGCGGTTATACCATTTTCTCGGAGATTGTCCGTGAGGCAGGTTGCTTCTGGAATTTTCAAGGAGAGCCATGGTGTATGACATTTATATTTGCCGTATATATCAAAGCATATGGATACGAAGAGACGGTAAAAATCCTTGGACGACCGTGGCCAGGGACACGTACTGTTGCCCGACGGATGCGCCGCCATGGACGTTGGCGGGAACCTGATTATATTCCGTCTTCTGGCGATCTGATATTTCTTGCTCCGGATGGCCAGATAAGCCACGCAGGGATTGTGGAAGCAGTCAAGAGCGGGCAGATAATCAGCATTGACGGGAATACCGTAGACCCTCAAGGCCAAATACCTGCGGAGCGCGGAGGTGCTGTGGCACACAGAGAAAGGCCGATTGGAGATTCATGGATTGCAGGATATGGGGAGGTGAGTAATTGGCAGAAGAATTAAGTGAATTATCAGTTGATGGGCTGACTGCGGTATATACCAATGGTACATGGTCGGCAAATATGAACAGTATCGTAGGAAGCGTGACAGGAGAAGACGGAACATGTTCTAATTCGAGCACCACGGGTACTCTGGTTTTCACAAATAACAGTGGTGCGGATAAACTTTTGACGTTCGATTACGATATAACTCTGAACGACGGCTCCTGTTCATTGGGAAGTGGATCTACATCATCGGATACGGAGACAGAAAACACAGAAGAAGATACCGACACCAGTGAAGAGGATACGGAAGAAACCGAAGAAGACACCAGCGAGAGTATGGACGGTAGCGGTTCATATAGTGTGACGCTGGCAGATGGCGGAACTTTGCAGATTGTTATTACATCGGGAGAAGGTTCAGCATATACAACCACTATTTCCCTGACCAATATATGCCTGTTAAACGACTCATATGCAACAGTGACATTCCTTGCTCCTGAAAACGGGAGTTATACAGTGGACGGTGTGGCAATCACGGAGGATGTTACCTACACGCGCCACAGCAGTGAATCGTTTGCCGTTGAAGCTAAAGCGACAACTACAGGATACAAATTCAGTGACTGGCGTAATACGGAGAGCGGCACCTCGGTTAGTATTAACCTGTCAGGAAGTTTATATTTTGACAGTGATGTAACGATTGCCGCCTTATTTGTAGAAAAAGATGTTCCGTTATTCAACTCGGCAGGATCTATATTTACTGATCTGAACGAGGCTGCGGATTACGCAACGGAAAATGCCGCGACAACCATCCAGCTCATTAGTTCTGGAACACTCCCATCCGATAGCGTTGTACCTGAAGGTATCTGCTTGTCCATACCGATGGACGCGAACATGCTGACATATACTACTGAATGCAGCGTTGCGTCAACTTCTGTTTTTGCAGCGGGAACATCTTATATGACACTCATAGTGCCTGAAGATGTAACACTTACAGTATACGGGACTATCGCTGTAAATGGGAAGCAACAGACAGGGGCAATCGTATACTCTGGCTGGCTGTATGGAGATTATGGTGCACTGGAAGTCAACGGGACACTGGAGATTTACGGAATCCTTGCGGCATGGGGATATGTGTATGGCGATGGTTTAGTAATTGCAAAGGACGGCGCTACGGTCTACCAGATGTTCGGCATGAAAGGATGGCGTGGAGGTAGTGCAACGTCCACCGGAATCGGAAGCATTTTTCCAATCAATGATTTCGGCCTGGCGAATATTGCATGTAAGAGTATTTATGAGTACGGCTCGATTCTTGATACACAAATCGCAGCATATGCCGTTTCCACGATTTATACCAACAAAAGCACTAGCACCGGCACCATCATAATTGGGACAAAAGAAGAAGGTGGAATTTTCGTCCTGTCCGAGGGCGCTTCCATAACCATAGATTTTAACTGGAAAACCACACAAGTGTCTATTTCCGGCGATGTCGTACTAGCATATGTAACGGTTGCTGTTGCGGGCGTGTCAATCACTTCGTCCGACTACATATTGCCAATCCCAGAAGGATGGCATATAACAGTCGAATCGGGAGCAGTGGTAGAAGTCCAATATAGCTGTAAATTACAGCCGGGGTCTTCCCTGACTGTTGCTGAGGGCGGAACGCTTACAATCGCGGAAGGTGCTATTGCCGGAGTCTGGGGAGCAGAATACGACAGTCGGTATGATGCCATGCTTACTATAAGCGAGTTGCCTGCCGCTATACTTACGGTAAACGGAACGCTTGTCAATAATGGGGTTTTGTGCACCAGTGACCCAGACATTGGGAATATTGCGAGCGACGTGTATAAAGTATCGGCAAGTGGAGAAACAACAGAAATCAAGGAATTGATGCGTTCCGGCTCTGGCACATCAGTATCAGTGACGGCTGTCACTTTCTATAATGTGGATTTTGAGGAGGCGTAAATGAACATACAGTTTTTAACTGCGGAAGATGCCTTTGCGGAGATTGCTCGATTGGAACAGGAGCGTGAAGAGGGTGTGGTCGTCAATATCGCCGAAAAGATGTGGTGTGGCTGCGGCGCGGGCGATGCTTACCATGAAAAGGTGCGTGCGGAATATGGCGCGCCAGTGTTCCACGGAGTTTACCGTCCTGAAATGACGGACATTATATTCCCGGGCGACCTGTGTATTGCGGAAGTGTCACGTAAACCAAAGATGACAGGCCATCAGGTGTTCCGCGCGGCGTGGGAATATTTGACCGGTCGAGGCGTGCCCGTGAATATTCAGGGCAGCGATTTCATTCTGTTTGATTTGAGCATGAAGCAGCCGCTCAAAATCGGCTCCTACGGGGCTACGTGGACAGACAACAAGATGTTCGAGACAACCATCCATTTTTCCATCAATGCTGACCGCGACATTATCGAAAGAATACGTCGGGAAAAGCCGGAGATGATACGCGGAGAGCTGGGAAGCTATGGGGTCACAGCGGACGAGCTGTGGGAAGCTGTGAAAACCACAATGCTGTGAGACGAAAGGAGAGTCAATATGATTGTTGCTGACGGAGTATTTTATAAAGACGAAGAAGACGTATGGGATTTAGGCAGTTTTACTGCGGTATCTTTAAAGGCGGGGGGGGGGTCAGAAACAACGTGGGGTTATCTGCGGAGGCGCCGGACAAATTACCCCATTATGTAGCGACTGGAAGCTCTGCTTTGTGCCTCGATACAGGTGATCTATACATATTTCATGCCGCATCGGACACGTGGTATAAGATGTAGGAGGTGCGTGTATGGATTTTGAGACACTGGCATTAGCAAAAAATACATCAAAGAGCAAATTGGCAATCTTGGCAAGAAAGAGATCCCCACGTATGATTTGACGGAGATGGGGATGGATGCGATTGACATTGAAGCAGGAGACGTCTCGATTGAGGTAGATACTTCTGCGTTAATTGAAGATTTAAAGAGCGGCCCCGTGACGTTTGCTTTTGAATTGCTTGTTGCGATTGTTGCAATACCGGTAACTATTACTGGATACGCCGCTTATGCGGAAGGTTTATTTGCTTATGAGGTGGCACAAGTATTCTTTTTTAGCAACACGAATATTTTAATCGTCATTGGAATTTACGAAGACAACAAAATACAGCTTATATTATCTCAGCTATCATGAATTAGGAGACTAGAAGAATGGAAGATTGGATTTCACGGAGGGAGCATGAGGAATTCTGCAAGCGGATGGAAGAAGAGGATCACCGTCAGAACAGGCGTATAGAGGCTCTGGAAAACATCACGCTACAGATAAGCACTCTCTCAGCATCTGTAGAGAAGCTTGCCCTGAACATTGAAAGCATGTGCAAGGCTCAGGAAGCTCAAGGAAAAAGGCTTGAAGAGCTGGAGGGCAGGGATGGAGAAATGTGGCGCAAAGTAACAGGCCACGCGTTACCGTGATTATCGGTATTATTGCTGGATACATATTTACGCAAGTTGGTATGTAGTTCTGTATTTATATTTTACCCACGGAGGGGATGTCTACGGATGTCCCCTCCTTTTTTGTGCTCTAATGAAAGGTGGGAGAGCGTTGCAAATTAACACAAGTGATTCGTTGAATTATGCCGTTTCACAAGGTATAATAGATCTGTCATATGTGCGGGACAGAGTTGAAATGGCAAAAAGAGAAGAGTATTTAGCTAAACATCCGTACAAAATTTGGCGTAGCAAAGATGGAAAATGGTATACTTATCTGCCTGATGGAGAAAAGGGGCGAGTATTAAAAAAGCGGTCAAGTGAAAAAAGAATAGAAGACGATATCATTGAATATTGGAAAGAACAAACTGAAAATCCAACGATCGAGGAAATTTTTAACGAGTATAATGATCGACGGCTCGAATTACAGCAGATTGCGCCGTCTACGCATTGGCGAAATCAACAGTGCTTCAATCGACATTATGATGAATTTGGAAAACGAAAAATCAGATCAGTGAGTGCAGAAGAGTTTTCCGATTTTCTTGAAGAACAAGTGCCAAGATTTAATCTTAAGGCCAAAGCTTTTAACAATCTTAAATGCATCACCAGAGGAATGTTGAAACGTGCTAAGAAGAACAAATTCATAGAATTTAATGTAAGTGACGTTTTCGATGCCGTGGAAGTACCTAAAAATTCTTTTAACAGATGTACGAAAGAAGATTGCCAAGAAGTTTTTAATGACGAAGAGATGGATTTGATAATCAACTATCTCATTCAAAATCAGAGTCTATCTGGATTGGGAATACTTTTATTATTTGCCACTGGAATGAGAATCGGCGAACTCGTTGCTCTTAAATGGTGTGACTTTTCAGAAGACACTGTTAAAGTAAGGCGCACTGAAACATGCTATCTTGACAGTTCTGGGAAATGGAGACACGAAGTTAAGGACTTTCCAAAAACTAACGCTGGTGTTAGAAACATAGTTATTCCAATGGATTTTCGATGGTTGTACAATTCTATTCGCCAATACAGTTCTTCCGAAGAATTTGTTTTCTATCAGAATGGACGACGAATGAGTGAGAGTGGATTCCGGCATAAATTAGAAAGATTGTGCATTAAATTTGGAATTGTCAAAAAATCTCCTCATAAGATTCGAAAAACGTATGGTACAATTCTGTTGGATAATAACGTTGACGAGCGGTTGGTTACTGATCAGATGGGACACGCTACAATAAGCATTACTGAAGGTTATTACCATAAAACCAGACGTAATGCAGAAACTAAAACTCGTATAATAAGCGATATACCAGAATTTCAACTTAATACGGCAAAAAGTAATCAAAAAGTAACCAAAAGTAATCAGGCTGATATTGAAAAAACGTTGAATTTACAGGCTTTATAAGGCGTGGCGTATAGGTTCGAGTCCCACTGCCCGCATGAAATACAAAATAGAGGGACAGGAAAGGAGGCCAGAGTCGATGGAAGAAAAGAAGGAACTATTGCAGTCCTTTGTGGACGATGTATTCCATATTATGGGAGATTCTGTGAAGAAAATTATCCTGTATGGTTCTTATGCCCGTGGGGATTTCAGGCCGGACTCCGATATGGATATTATGATTCTGACCTCCCTTGATGAAGATGAAATCCGAAAGTTAGAGAATCAGCTTTATGACAGGGCTTTTGAGTATGAGCTTTCAGACGGTGTCAATATC
>JAJQCB010000309.1 GCA_021203005.1 Clostridiales bacterium
TGCACATGGACTACATCGCCTATGATACCATCACTTCTCCCCACGGCCGTGCCTGCGCAGTGGCTACCGGTATGAAGAGAAGCAATCCGGACTCCATTTACATCACTTACCAGGGTGACGGCGACTTCGCCTCCATCGGTCTTGCAGAGTCTGTCTCCGCAGCGAACCGCGGCGAGAACATCACCGTTATCTTTATCAACAATGGTATCTACGGCATGACCGGCGGACAGATGGCTCCGACCACGCTGATCGGCATGAAGGCTTCCACCGCGCCGAAGGGACGTATCGCGGAGGAGCACGGATATCCGATGCATATGTGCGAGATTTTGAATCAGCTGACCGCTCCGGCTTATCTGGAGAGAACCAGCTGCAATACACCGCAGAACTGCATCAAGACGAAGAAAGCCATCAAGAAAGCCATCCAGAACCAGATTGACGGAAAAGGCTTCTCGCTGGTTGAGATCGTTACAAGCTGCCCTACCAACTGGGGTCTCGAGCCGCTGGATGCACTCGATTTCATCGAGCAGAAGATGCTGCCTGAGTACCCGCTTGGCGTAGTGAGAGATAAATAAAAGGAGGAAGAGTTTTATGGAAACAAATTTATGTGTTGCCGGATTTGGCGGACAGGGAGTCATGACTCTTGGGAAATTCCTTGCTACCGCAACCTGTGATTCCACAGATAAAAATGTTACGTTCTTCCCGTCCTACGGCGCTGAGCAGCGCGGCGGTACCGCAAACTGCTTCGTAGTTATCTCTGACGGGATGGTAGGCGCGCCTCTGGGCGACGTGATGGACGACCTGATCGTGATGAACGGACCTTCTCTTGCGAAGTTTCTGCCGACCTTAAAGCAGGGCGGAAACCTCTTCATCAACAGCTCTATCGTAGATGAGGCTGAGATCAAGAGAGACGACGTGAAAGTCATCAAAGCGCCGGTTACGGAGATGGCGTATGAGCTTGGTAATTCAAAAGTTCTGAATGTTATCATGCTCGGCGTGTATGTCGGCTATACCGAGGTTGTTTCTCCTGAGGTTGTCTGGGGAACCATCGAGCACAAGCTGGCGAAGAAAGCGAAGCTGCTTCCGCTGAACAAGCAGGCTTTTGAGAAGGGTCTGGAGATCGGACGTTCCTTTAAGTAGGAAGTTTTTAAACCAGAAGCAGATTCTTCTGCTCATTCGCAAATGGGTGTGTTTGCACTCGAGCGTGCTATTTTGAAAAGGGTATATGAAAACAGAAAAAATCCCCCATCAATTTTGATGCGGGGATTTTTGCGGTACGTTCTATTCTTCTGTGAAATCCTCTTTCCCTACGCCGCAGATGGGACATACCCAATCTTCCGGCAGATCTTCAAAGGCTGTGCCGGGTGCGATGCCGTTATCCGGATCGCCGACGGCGGGGTCATATTCATAGCCGCAGGGGCCGCAAACATATTTTTTCATGATTAACTTATCCTTTCTTTTGATTTTTAACCAAAGTATCTCTCTAACAGACCCTGGAAAGCGCGTCCGTGACGGGCTTCATCGCGAGCCATCTCATGAACCGTATCATGGATCGCGTCGAGGTTTGCTGCTTTCGCGCGTTTTGCCAGGTCGAACTTACCTGCGGTTGCGCCGTTCTCAGCTTCCACTCTCATCTCAAGGTTCTTCTTGGTGCTGTCGGTTACGACCTCGCCGAGGAGCTCAGCAAACTTCGCTGCGTGTTCAGCCTCCTCGTAAGCTGCCTTTTCCCAGTATAAACCGATCTCCGGATAGCCCTCTCTGTGTGCTACACGGGCCATCGCCAGATACATACCAACTTCGGAGCACTCACCCTCAAAGTTTGCTCTCAGGTCTGCAAGGATATCTTCGCTGACACCCTGCGCTACGCCAACTACATGCTCAGCTGCCCAGGTCATTTCGCCGGACTGCTCCTGAAACTTCTCCGCCGGAGCGTGGCAGATCGGACATTCTGCCGGAGCGCTATCGCCTTCATGAACATAACCACATACTGTACATACAAATTTTTTCATAATCTTTTTTCCTTTCTTTCATGAATATTAATTTTATTTTTTATTAGAACGGCTGTATTAACCGTTACTTGCTTTGGAACCGGCCAGGCAGTTCGGGCAGAGCCCGTAAAAAATAATCTTGTGTCCCTGGACCATACCGGAAAATGTTTTTCCGGCAACCTCGTCTACATAGGATATACTGTCCATATCCAGATCAATCACATTGCCGCAGCGGTTGCAGAGAAAATGATTGTGTGGTGCAGCATTGCCATCGAAGCGATCCGGGCCGTTGCCTGTGGAAATCTTCTGAATCTCACCTGACTCGGACAGCAGTGCCAGATTGCGGTAAACAGTGGCAAGGCTGATATGGGGAAGTTCATCCCGGATACCCATGTAGACAGTTTCTGCTGTCGGGTGATCTGTCCGGCCTGCAAGAAATGTCTGGATACAGTCGCGCTGTTTACTGTGTTTTCTCATTTCTCCTCCTTTCGATAATAATAATGATTATTAATTTTGATATTATTATAGCATGGTATTTTCATATGTCAACATAAATATGAGATTTTTTTAAAAAATTTATGCGCCGGTTATTTGCCGGGGTGAAAATATCTGAAACGGGAGTTGTTTTGTATGTTCATCGTCGGTTCATCCTGAGAATTGCATAAAGGATTTTTATGGAGTAATCCGAAGTATTACATCCTTTTGTCTCATTAATCATGTATTTTTGTTTATGGCCTGGCATAGATATTAGGTAGAACTGTGATGTCAGGGGTGTGCTATGTCTTTTTGCAGGCGTTTTGTAACGTATTTATTTCAGTATGAAAATCAGACAAAAGGGAGAAATTGCGGCTTCGCAAAGGTGGATGCCCGCCAGGGACGATGCCGGATGGAGATACAGATGAAAGGCTGTGATGATGGAAATTATGCTGTCTATCTGTTGCGGCAATCTGAGCAGGAACTTGTTGGAATGCCGATTGGGGAGATTCGGGTCGGGAACGGAGCAGGTAAGACGGTGCTTCTGTTTCCGACAGAGGAAATCGGAGGCTCACGATCTGGCCTGGAGGATATGCAGGGAATTTATCTTACAGCGGGTAAAAATAGTTTTGCAGCCAGCCAGTGGGAGGATGGAGAGCTGGCGTGGGAAAGTTTTCAGATTTACAAAGGAAGAGATATGCCAGAGGTATCGGCAGACGGAATGGAGGGAGAAGCCGCGGATGCCCGAGCAGAGGATGTGTCGGCGGAAACTTATGCGGAGAAAGAATCTGCGGAAGATGTACCAGAGCCCCAAGTGGCGGTAGCAGTCACTGAAAAGGATGGTGCAGAGAGTATGCGGACAGATACATCTAATAATAGAAAGGAAAAGGGAAATTTTATTGAGGCGGAATCAGATGCAGAACCGGAGATGCAGGCAACCCAGACAGCAGCAGCCATTGACATTTCTCCCTATATGACAGCGTGGGAAAAACGGTGGCAGCGCTTTTGTGTTTTACACCCGTTGATTTTTCCTTTTGACGAGGAAAAAAAGATATACGCGGTGAAGATAGATCTGCGGGATATCAGGAGTCTGCCGAAACCGTATTGGCAGCTGGCGAACAACAGCTTTCTTTTGCATGGGTATTTCAATTACAGATATATTCTGCTGGGGTGCGAGGATGGAGAAAAGAAAAAGTGGTTTGTTGCGGTGCCCGGAGTCTTTCAGAATCAGGAACAGCTTCTGGCCGGACTTTTCGGGTTCGGAGAGTTTCGTACAAAGCATTTGACCAGGCAGAAAACAGGAGAATTTGGATTCTGGTACCGCTATCTGGAGATGTAAGATGTGAAAACTTCTGCAATTAAATTTCCGGGAGAATGCTTCCGGAACAAATTGACATGGATAAAAGCAGAACCTATAATAGGAAGTGTCGCGAAGCGGCATTTCCGAAAGTACATAACCCGGTTCCGAAAGGAGTGCAGAGGCTTCCTCTGTATCGGCGGTGTCTAAGCTCAACTACAGATCATTCTTAGGAACACGCGCCGGCCGGGCTATTTTTGCTGCTTTTGCTGTTTGTTTCTCTGGCGGAGTTCCACGAAAAACCGCTGCAGGATTTCTGTGCATTCATCCCGGCAGACATCATATTCTATTTCCACCTGATGGTTAAATCCTGCCATCTGAAGCAGGTTTAAAACGGATCCGGCGCAGCCGGCTTTCGGATTCATGGTGCCGATCACGACTTTATCAATTCTTGACTGGACTAATGCCCCGGCGCACATCTGGCACGGCTCCAGAGTGACATACATGGTGCAGCCCTCCAGACGCCAGTCGCCTATTTTTTTGCTGGCCTTGCGGATGGCGGTTATCTCTGCATGGGAGAGCGTGTTTTTATCAGTGTTTCTCCGATTGTAGCCGCGGGCGATTATTTTGTCCTCATACACGATCACGCAGCCGATGGGGACTTCGCCGAGGGTGTACGCCTTTTTTGCCTGACGCAGGGCTTCTTTCATATATTTTTCCTGAGACATAGGTTCCTCTCTGACGGGTATGTTTTTCGCAGCAATAGTATCATCAATAATAGATTATGAACGCTCTATATCAGAGCGCAGATAATCATCCCCTTACATGCAAGCATGACGTGTCTGCCCATCTGCACTCTGCTGCGCGGCTCATTGCTTAGGCACATTATAATACAATTTGAGAAAAAGAAAAGAGTATAATTTCTGTTTGCGTGCTGCGTCTGGCCATAGGAACTGCCACAAAATAACTAATTCGGCATAATCTGCACAAGTTATACAGTTCCTTAAAATAGCATGAAAATGCCTGTGGATATGTCCAGGTAGATCTCTGGATATATCCAGATAAGAGGGTAGGATGCCATTCTGACCATATAAAATAATAGTGATTTGAATATTTTATCATGGCCAGATCGTTGTATAATGTTCTCTGAACCGTATTGCAACTGCTCCTTGTCAGCCGGCGGAGCAGCATCTGAATTGTACAACAGACGGCTGGAAAGTGAAACATAGCAGAGCGACCGGATTTCATATGATGAGGACAGGAGGAAGAAATCATGGCAGACAGACAATATGAGTTGAACAAGGAACTGGCACAGATGTTAAAAGGCGGAGTGATTATGGACGTGACTACGCCGGAACAGGCCAGAATCGCTGAGGCGGCGGGTGCTTGTGCCGTTATGGCTCTGGAGAGGATACCGGCGGATATAAGGGCAGCAGGCGGGGTATCCAGGATGAGTGATCCGAAGATGATCCGGGGCATCCAGGAGGCGGTATCCATACCGGTGATGGCGAAATGCCGGATCGGTCATTTTGTGGAGGCGCAGCTGTTGGAGGCAATCGAAATTGATTACATTGATGAGAGCGAAGTATTATCACCGGCAGATGATGTATATCATATCGACAAAACGAAATTCCGTGTTCCTTTTGTCTGCGGCGCCAGAGATCTGGGAGAGGCGCTTCGCAGAATCAATGAGGGCGCTTCCATGATCCGCACAAAAGGCGAGCCGGGAACCGGAGATGTCGTCCAGGCTGTGAGACATATGCGGATGATGAATGCTGAGATTGCCCGTATTTCTTCCATGCGGGAGGACGAATTGTTCGAGGCGGCGAAACAGCTCCAGGTTCCGTATGACCTGGTTTTATATGTTCATGAAGAGAAACGCCTGCCTGTTGTAAATTTTGCGGCCGGCGGTGTTGCGACGCCGGCGGACGCGGCATTGATGATGCAGCTGGGCGCGGAAGGTGTTTTCGTTGGCTCCGGCATTTTCAAATCAGGCAATCCGGAAAAGAGAGCAAATGCAATTGTAAAAGCGGTTACGAACTACACGGATGCAAAGCTGATTGCAGAACTTTCAGAGGATCTGGGCGAAGCGATGGTGGGAATCAACGAGAATGAAATTGAATTGTTAATGGCGGAGCGCGGCAAATAGAAGTTTTTTCATATAGATTTGCTGTCGGCAAAGGGTGTTGGAATGGAGTTGAATTATGAGGAGAGTGGCGGTTCTCGCTGTACAGGGTGCTTTTATTGAGCATGAAAAAAAGCTTCGCTCATTGGGCGCAGAAACGATAGAACTCAGGAAAAAAAGTGATTTGGAGCAGGAGTTTGACGGTCTTATTCTGCCGGGTGGGGAGAGTACGGTACAGGGAAAACTGCTGCGGGAACTGGGAATGTATGATATCCTGAAAGAAAAAATAGAAACCGGGCTGCCGGTTCTCACAACCTGTGCCGGGTTGATTCTTCTGGCGCAGGAACTGACCAACGATGAGAATCGTTATTTTGCGACGTTTCCTGTCTCGGTGAAAAGAAATGCTTACGGGCGGCAGCTGGGCAGTTTTCATTGTGATGGCAGCATGAAAGGCATCGGCGTGTACCCCATGGAATTTATACGCGCGCCGTATATTGAAAGCGTATCTCCGGAAGTGGATATCCTGGCGGAAGTGGACGGGCATATTGTGGCGGTAAAGTATAAAAATCAGACAGCGCTTGCGTTTCACCCGGAACTGTCAGGAGATGCAAGGGTGCATGAGATGTTTCTGAGTCAGATCAGATAAAACGTTTTACGGGGGTTCGGCATATTGCGTGCATCCTGCGGAACGTATTGCGTTTACAGGCTGCCAGACCTGGCAAAGCACCTTTTAGCAGTTGACTGATGAAATTGCGGAGAAGTATCCGGCTTCTCCCGGCAGATATCCCGGTTCGAAGATGCGATTGCGGTCTTCGATGCGGAGCGCGTCCGCCGGATCGCCCTTTGAATTTTCGGAATTTCCTGCTTAGCTGCCGTGAAAATTGACGGAAATTGCGAATGGGGTTATAATAAAAAACAATAAAACAATTGGGGGTACAATATGCCAAAAACAATCAGCTACACACCAAATGCAGGGCAGACCTATCAGCCCATCTGCGACAATATTTATGTTGACCTGCTTCCGTTTGAATATCCGGCGAAACCGGATCCGCTTCTTCCGGAGCTCGAATTGACAGAGGAAGCTATAGCGAAAGGATATGAGTTGCCCTCCCAGAAGCAGCATTTCCTTCCGGGAGTAACTGCTGAAATGCTGGACTGGTTCTGGGCGAATATGGAAAAGTGCTATTATCTCTGGGCGCCGGGATCTCATAAGAAATTTGCCTGGGTTCATTCTCCCGCTGAAGTTGGATTTGAGAAATCCATACTCATGATCGCGGAAACCGTGGGAAAAGGTATTCCGGTATTCGGCGGCGAGGGAGTGGAGATTCACCGTTTGCCGTTGACGGAGTTCTATCCTTTTAAAACCTGTTTAAAGCATGTGCTTTGCGAAGGTGTATTTAATGAGATTGGTGAGTTTGTGGATTCTACGATTCATATGTGGGAGGATTGTGAGGGCGGAATCTATCACATCACGGCGACGGTTGCTAATGCAAAGTGTTCCATGCCGCCGGCGTTTGTCATGGATCTGATCAGGGAAAACCCGGATTACCGTCCGACGCCGAACTGGGCGACAGACCACGAGGATTATGAGGCCAGCCAGTGGCCGGTGTTCCTCCCCAAATTATATGAGCTCTGGAAAAATCATCCGGATCCGTCACAGAATGTGCAGTGCAACCTGGAAGCGCGTCTTGGCGAGGATGGAAAGTACCATTATGTAGCGGAGAATGGACCGGTTACGATCAGGAAAAATTAATTATCAAGTAAGAAGAATCCCCGGACTGTTTATTGATCAGGGTCTGCAGATGGATACGATCGATCTCCTGCAGGCGGATGTCTCCCAGCGTTGCGAAATGGGTCTCAATGATATTGTCATACATTGCCCTGGTATTCGCTGCGCGCTGGTCCTTGTTGTGGGATGCATCATCTTCGGTGAATGTATCTTTGCCGCTCTCTGTTGGCGCAGGGAGCGGTTTTTACTTTTCCAGCATAGATTCCCAATCAGTGGGAAAGCCTATATGTTTTAAAGATATGTGTTCGTCGTATTTTTCAATGAGAACACCTAATTGATTCATGTAATGGTTATTCCACTTATCCTTTTTAGGGTACATTAGCTTCAACATATAAAGTTGAGCAAAGAGCCGCCGTGTTGGGGTATATCCACTGTCAGCAGGCATTTTTGGAATAGCAGGGAAAATCCAGTAATAAATTCTTGTATAATGCGCGCATTTATTTCGAAGATCTGTAATACACCGAAGCCAGCTTTCAAGGATAGGAGGCGTAACATTATATAGTTCCCTTGAAATAATCTTTTTATCTTTTGTTATTAAACCCCTATAGAAATGAGATAGCATACCTATGGAGAAAAATTCTATAATAACCCAAATAGGGAACTGGCCATCGTATTTTTCCTTGTGATGTTTTACGACCAGAGTCTTATCATTTTCCTTTATGCAATCATTAACCCGTTTCAAAAATGCATCATGGTTATGACGAACGTTATAATTATCGCAGAGCATATAACCAGCTGCGCCGTATTTATGTGCATGAAAGTACGCCAGTTTGGTACGGATATGAATTTCTATATCTTCAATAATTTCAAATACAAGGGCACGGAGACTTTGATCAAAATAATAAATTTGCTTTAGCCGCTCAAAATATATCCCATCAAAACATTTATCTGTTTCTCTGTTTAAGAACGGGAGAAAATAAGCGGAAAACCTGTAGTAGTTTACTTGGGAGAGAAACAATTCGCAATCCTCTTCGTCTTCCACAATTATATTCTTTTCAATTAAATGTTGTACTTGTTCGGAAAATGTAATTGGCTTCTTTAGTTCCATATAAATCTCCTGTAAATAAAAAAGTGCCCCCTGGGACACATCGCTGAGAGGTGCGGGGGCTTCTGTTATTATTAATATAAACAGAATCTAAAAAAATGTCAACGCACTAGCGAAAGTGTTAACAAAAATTTAAAATCTTATACAATTAGCTTTTTTACAAAATCCTCAAAACTTCGCCCTCAGCTCTACAACCTTGCCAAGCATCCTTACCGGCTGGAGACTCCGCATCATATCAGAGGTAATAGTTCTGCCTTTTTGCTCTGGAATTCATGTTCTGTAATTATCCCCAAATCCAACAATTCCTTATATTCTTTTAATAACTGCACGGCGTTCTTCTGATCTGGAATATTTTCAGCAACCATTCCGCCAGCAGGCAGGTCAAAATTCTTTCCGACAGTTTCTATTATTTCGTCTAAGGTTACGTTGAAGAATTCGCGCCGGGTGTTAACCATATTTAGTTTGCGATCTTCAAAAGCCCTATGTAGTGCTGCTTCCAGAGATGGCGCATCGTCTGAAAAAATCATTGCATGAACATCAAAATTAAATGAAACGGATGCGTCACCCAGTTCATCAACACGATTTTGAGGATCCAGTCTGCGTGCCATGCCAATCCTGTACACATTTTCTCCAAAAGCGCCAATATTTGATATAACATAGACATAGCCAGCCTTTTTATTAGCTTCTTCTATTTTCTTTCGCTGTGCTTCTATCTCCTTTTGCAGTTTGGCGGCTTCTCTTAGTTCTGCGCACGCTGCTTTTTGTGCAATTAAACGATATATAATATAAGGATAAAACTGAGATAAAACTGAGATAATTACAAATATTTACAAACACTTACGTCCAATTACTTTGTCAGCTAACGATAAAAATAAAAAAGCGGCGCAACCTGCATAGGTTTTTCGCCACTTTTTTTACGGAGACGGTGGGATTCGAACCCACGAGCCCAGAAAAGGACTACTTGATTTCGAGTCAAGCTCGTTATGACCGCTTCGATACGTCTCCATATTATCGCGACGGATCTCGATAAAGTCGC
>JAJQCB010000081.1 GCA_021203005.1 Clostridiales bacterium
TTCATTCGAGCCTTTTTTCAAACTCGTTTTTTTCATAGATTACTTGACACTACCTCTTTACAAACTTTACCCAGATTTCTCTTTGCAAAAGCTTCCCCAAATGATATTCTGGAATAGAGAGCAAACTACCATAGAGCTGTTATTTGATTCATCGAACCACAGCCCTTTCAAAGGCATAGATTTTTAACAATAAGGAGTTTTCCATGATATCATTTTTCAGAAACATATTATCCCTGCTGTTCCGGCGGAAACATCCCACTCCGGTTCCCGGCAGGAAAGCAGACGATAAAGCAGAATCGGCTTTGAAGGATCCCCTGCCAACCGAACCTTCCGCGGAATCCGATGTCCTTATCAGCTCCTGCTACGATAACCGGGAATTATCCTGGTTAAAATTTAACACGCGTGTGCTGGAAGAAGTAGAAACACATCAGAACCCGCTCGGCGAGCGCCTCTCTTTCCTCTCTATTTTTCAGAGCAATCTGGACGAGTTTTTCCGTGTCCGTGTCGGTTCTCTTTTTGACCAGATGCTGATATCGGAGGACATCCGGGATAGCAAGACACACATGACCTGTGCGGAGCAGCTCACGGCAATCTTCAGTCAGACGAGAACCCTGACTCAGCGCAAAGATCATGACTTTACCGTATTGAAAAAAGAACTTTCCCTGCACGGCGTGGAGTTATTGGAATACAGGGAGATGGAGGAGCAGGACAAAATCTTTCTGCGGACATTTTTCAAACAATCCATCCGACCGCTCCTGGCTCCTCTGGTCATCGGCAAAAAACAGCCTTTTCCTTTCCTGAACAATCAGGACATCTATGTCATCGCGGTCCTTGAGGCAAACGGGAAAGAGAAGCTTGGCATCGTTCCCTGCAGCGGTGAGATGCTTCCGCGGATGATACGGATTTCCGGACGGGAGAATCGTTTCATTCTGATAGAAGAGCTGATCCTGCATTTTACCGGAAAAATATTCGGAAACTATACCGTAAAAAATAAATCCCTGATCCGCCTTCTCCGCAATGCAGACATTGACCCTGATGAGGATGTGTACGACGACGAAACCGATTTCCGCAATATCATGGAACAGCTGGTCAGCCAGCGAAAACGGCTCCGCCCGATCAAGCTGGAATACACCCGGCCGCTGGATGCCGGTACCTTAAAAGCCCTTTGTCAGCAGCTGGAGCTGGAGGAATCCCATGTCTTCCGCTCGCAGGCTCCGCTGGATCTGTCTTTTTTCTCCGAAATCCGGGATATTCTGCGCAACAATCCTGCACTGTTCTTTGACCGTTTTTCTCCGCAGATTCCCCGGGAGATTAATCTGCGCGAAAACATGCTGGAACAGATTGAGGAAAAAGACCGGCTGCTCTTCTACCCTTATGACAGTATGGAACCTTTCTTAAAAATGCTGTCAGAAGCTGCCGGGCACCCGGATGTGGTATCCATCCGGATGACCCTTTACCGCGTAGCTAGCCACAGCAGAGTCATCAGCTCACTGATCCGCGCCGCCGAGAACGGCAAGGAAGTGGATGTGCTGGTGGAACTGCGTGCCCGCTTTGATGAAGCGAACAATATCGACTGGTCGCGGCGCCTGGAGGAAGCCGGCTGCCGCATTTTATACGGGCTGGATAACCTGAAAGTTCATTCCAAGCTCTGCCTTATCACCATGCGAAAAGACGGAAGCAACTTTTACTATACCCAGATCGGCACCGGTAATTACAATGAGACGACCGCCCGCCTGTACACGGATTTTTCTCTCATGACCGCACATCAGGGAATCGGCGCGGAAGCCAACGAAGTCTTCCAGCAGCTTTTCCTCGGGGAAGTAATGACGGAGACAAAACACCTGCTCATCGCCCCGAAAGCGCTGAGAGAACCCATCCTGCAAAAAATTGACCGGCAAATCGCTCTGGCCGGGGAGGGGAAGCCTGCCTATGTGGGCGCCAAGATGAATTCCCTGACTGACAAAACAATCATCGACAAGCTTATCGAGGCGTCCCAGGCCGGTGTTGAGATTGAACTGATTGTCCGCAGCGCCTGCTGTCTGATCGCGGGAATTCCCGGAATGACAGATCATATCACGATCCGCAGCATCGTGGGGCGCTATCTGGAGCACTCCCGAATCTATATTTTCGGCGCCGATGGCGAAGAAGTTTATTTATCTTCCGCCGACTTTATGACCCGCAATACCATCCGCCGGGTCGAAGTGGCCGCGCCGGTCTATGACCCGGATGTAAAGGCGCGTGTTCTGCACATTTTTGCCGCACTCATGGCGGACAACGTAAAAGCGAGGGTGCAGCAGCCCAACGGAAATTACGTGCCGGCAAATAATGACGACGACGAAAAAACATCGGTTCTTTCCCTCGACGAAAACCACACACCTGCCTCAGGTTCCGGAAAACCACTGTCCGCACAGGAATATTTCCAATCTCAGAAAAACCGTTAACGGATCAGCCAGACACGATAAAGGTTCAGAATCCTTTTAAATGCCCCCTGGCGCAACCGATGACACCTCCATTTAAAAAATGCTGTTTCATCCTGCGCTGCAGCGACGTATCCTCCGGAAGATTCTCATAACTCAGGTCTTTTCGCCCGAAGACCCACTGCAGGGCATCTGCGGCATTTTTGTTCCAGGAATCCATCTGAAAACAATTTTTAAACTGAATAATCCTGGAATCCGGATCCAGCAGTTCGTCAAGAGCGGGGGACAAAAGCCACGAATCCAGGATAAATTCGTAATTTGCACGATCACTGTAATACTTTGCGGTAAAATCAAGCATCGCCGCATACGATTCAGCGCACAATGACCTTTTCAGATCTGTCCCCGACGGGATGTGGATATATATCACTTTCTCCTCATCCACATACTCATACTCTAACGCCCCGATTCGAAACAGCGTCATCGATAGCTGCCGATATGTCCAATACCCCCGGTCAAACCCATATCTTCCAAAACTTGCTCTGTGCTCCCGCACAAATCTGGAAAAACACTTCATGGTATCGGAATAAATATCATCACAGATCCCTTTTTTCTGATATATAATATGTGTCTCCAGAGCCGCCAGCAGCATATAAGTGAGCATCACATACCCATCTTTGTCCTCCCCACAAAGCTTCTCCAGCCCAGAATAGGCTTCCCGCGCGCTATCCTGCTGTGTAATCACTCGAATCAGCCCCGTCTGCGGCAGTCTCTCTGACAGGGATAAAACCGTTTTCGTGACCTCAGCCGGCATTTCAATCATTTCACATAATTGCTTCAGATTCATAGTTCTCCTCCATATTGATCTGGCTCCCGTTTTATAGATTGTCGGAGCAAAAAAATTATATCAGATTTTATTCTGTGTTTGTTAATAATTTTTTCATATTTCAATTATATAATGAGAAAAACATTCCGAGGAGTACGTAATCTGATGAATAGTAAAAAATTTTTCTCAAGAGTGGGATTTGCATATTTTGCCCTAATCGTATTAATCATTGTTGTCCAGGTCATCTTAAGCATTGTCATTGAGTTTTTTGCCCCGGGAAGCCTCTACCGCTATCCGGGTCTGTACTGGATCGTCTCTCTTGCGCCCCAGTATCTGGTCGCAATGCCGGTCTGCGCCATCATCATGCGCAGACTGCCCGCGATGAAACTATATCAGAAGAAGATGAAAGCCGGCAAATGGTTTTCCACGCTCTGTATCGCCATATTCATTATGGAAGCGGGAAACATCATCGGCAACCTCGTCTGCGCCCTGATCGGCGCCCTCTCCGGCATAGAACTGACCTCAGACATCCAGGATTTAATGACGACCGGCAGCCTTGGGATGGTCTTTCTGTTCTCCGTCATTCTCGCACCGATTCTGGAGGAGCTGGTCTTCCGGAAGCTTCTGATCGACCGCGTCATCGTCTTCGGCGACCGCACAGCCATCCTGCTCTCCGGGCTCATTTTCGGAATGATCCACGGCAATTTTTATCAGTTTTTCTATGCGTTCGGACTGGGCTGCCTCTTCGCATACGTATATATCCGCACCGGAAAGGTCAGATACACGATTTCTTTCCACATGGCGGTCAATTTTCTGGGCGGCTTTATCGGAACTTTCTTTCTGGAAAAACTCGACTATTTACAATGGATTAACGGCGATTCCATCGATGCAATCTTCACCGCCTTTTTCATGAATCCGGGTGCTATGATCGGACTGGTTTTATATGAATTGCTTTTCATCGGTCTGGCCATCGCCGGTCTGGTGCAGTTCATCCTGTCTTTCCGGAAGACTGTCCTGTATTCCGGAGAATATGAGATGTCCGCGGGAAAGATGTGCAAGGCGATTTTCGGAAACGCCGGCATGATTCTTTTTATCATCAGTATTGTCGGAGTCTTTGCAATGAATATATTTGCATAACTTAGGCTCTAATGCAGTGTCAAAAAGAATTTTGCCTTCTGATATATAGAAAAACAGGAGGCTATTTATACCCCCTGCTTTCTATACAATCTTGCTCATCGTACTTTTATATTTTGGATATTATTTTTCTAAAAGATTCCAGCTAACGCAGAGATCCTAATGACAGCAGCCATCACTCTTACAACCCGAGCAACCGCCTCCACAGCCGGAACAGCCTTCCAGGCAGTTACCGCTGCAGCTGACCTTTCCCTTATGATGAATCTTGTCATCCAACAGATACCAGACATCCAGTCCGACGATTCCGAAAACAATAATCGCGACAATCACTGTTGCCATAGCTCCCTCCTGTTCTGCCGGATTACTTCCGGCATCTCAAATCAATCTTGCAGAATCAATTCTCATACATTCAAATAACAAAATACCGATACGAATTGTAATTATCATATCACACCGGGTTCCTCTGCGCCAGTACAATATTGACAATTATTCATTCTGCATTCTCTTCACAGCTGCATAATAAATGTCAAAGAAGGATGCGGAAGATATACGAAACCATATATCTTCCACACCCGTTCAACAAATGGAACATATTTATGCCGTTACCGCATTGCCTTTCGCATACGGGTTCTTGCGGACGATCATATACACATATGCCACCAACATCGCGATCGCCACGACCAGGCCAACCGGATGTACGTTTCCGCCGATAGCGCTGCCAATCTGGAACACGATAATGGATACGGTGTAAGCCAGGAAGCACTGGTAGCCAATCGCAGCCCAGAACCATTTCGAGTTGTTCATCTCTCTTCGGATGGCGCCCATCGCCGCGAAGCACGGTGCGCACAGCAGGTTGAAGATCATGAATGCGTAAGCAGAAAGCGGTGTGTATGCTGCCTGCAGCGCACCCCAGATTTCTGCGCCGTCCTCTGCCACTTCATCAAATCCGCCGTAAAGAATACCGAAAGTACCTACTACATTCTCTTTTGCAATCAGACCTGTGACAGCTGCCACCGTCGCACGCCAGTCGCCGAATCCGGCCGGGCGGAAAATGACGCACACAGCGCTTCCGATCGCCGCGAGAATCGAATCATTCGCGTCTGCAACCATACCAAAGCCGGAACCTGTCGCTCCAAAGCCCTGGAGGAACCAGATCAGCACGGTCGATGCGAGAATAATCGTACCCGCGCGCTTGATAAAGGACCAGCCTCTCTCCCAGGTGGGACGGAGAATAGAGCCAACGGTCGGAATATGGTAAGCGGGCAGCTCCATGACAAACGGTGTCGGATCGCTCGCAAAAGGTTTTGTCTTCTTCAGCATGATACCGGAGAGGATGATCGCCGCGATACCGATAAAGTAAGCGGATACGGACACCAGTCCCTGACGAGCCGGGAACATCGCGCCCGCGATCATGGCGATGATCGGCATCTTTGCGCCGCAGGGCATGAAAGTCGTCGTCATTACCGTCATCCGGCGGTCTTTCTCATTCTCGATGGTACGGGAAGCCATAACACCCGGGATACCGCAGCCGACGCCTACCAACATCGGGATAAAGGATTTTCCGGAAAGCCCGAAGCGGCGGAAGATTCTGTCAAGGACAAAAGCCACACGTGCCATATATCCGATCTGCTCCAGGAAAGAGAGCATCAGGAACAGAACTAACATCTGCGGTACAAAACCGAGGACAGCGCCCACGCCGGCCACGATACCGTCATTTAAGAGGCCTGCCAGCCACGGGGCAACTCCGGCATTATCCAGCGCCGTTCCGAGCCATGCGCAGATTCCGTCAGCAAAAACAACATTGTTTACAAAATCGGTAAGGAATGCTCCGACTGTATTCATTGCCACCCAGAAAACAAGGAACATAATCCCTGCAAAAATCGGAAGCCCAAGTACACGGTTTGTCACAATACGGTCAATCTTATCGGAAATCGTCATCTCATGGAGAGACGATGCCTTTTTCACCGTATTGTCACAAAGTTTGCTGATGTAAGAATACCGCTGATTGGTAATGATACTCTCGGAATCATCGTCCATCTCTTTCTCACATTCCACAATATGCTGCTCAATATGCGCCATCAGATCAGCGGGGAAATTCAGCTCCTCCTGGATCTTGGAATCCCGCTCAAACAGCTTCATCGCGTACCAGCGAAGATTCTCTTTTTTCACTTTGTTCTCGATGGACTCTTCAATGTGAGCAATCGCATGCTCCACACTTCCGGTAAATACGTGAAGCGGCTCCGCGTATTTCGCTTTCTTTGCGGCTTCCACCGCCTGCTCTGCCGCCTCAAAGCCGCCCTCGCCTTTCAGCGCGCTGATCTCGATTACCGCACAGCCGAGCTGATCCGCTACTTTTTTGACGTCAATCTTGTCGCCGTTTTTTCGGACAATATCCATCATGTTGACCGCAATGACAACCGGAATGCCCAACTCCATCAACTGTGTGGTCAGATACAGGTTACGTTCAAAGTTCGTGCCGTCAACGATATTTAAGATTGCGTCCGGACGCTCATTCACAAGATATGTACGGGAAATCACTTCCTCCAGCGTATACGGGGAAAGGGAATAGATACCCGGCAGGTCCTGAATGACAACCTCGCCCTTATGTCCTTTTAATTTTCCTTCTTTCTTCTCAACGGTAACACCCGGCCAGTTTCCGACATACTGGGCGCTTCCGGTCAGCTGGTTAAACAGTGTCGTTTTTCCGCTGTTCGGATTACCCGCAAGTGCAATTTTAATGCTCATGTAATTCTCCTCTCTGCGATTCTCTGATTTTGCTCCGCGTCATTTCATACGCGAAATTCTGTCTCATAACTCAAACTCTCCGTAAACTCTTCATTTACTCTACTTCTATCATCTCAGCGTCCGCTTTTCGGATACTGAGCTCATATCCGCGGACATTCAACTCAATCGGGTCGCCAAGCGGCGCCACTTTTCTCACCAGGATTTCCACGCCTTTCGTGATTCCCATGTCCATGATCCGGCGTCTGGTCGGACCCTCGCCGTGAAGACGCTTTACCACCGCGGTTCCGCTGACCGGCACATCTTTTAATGTTTTCATATAATCTCCTTTCCCGTTACATGGAGTTTCATCCGGATGCATTCCTCCCACTCCACTCACAACTTTTTTTAATTATCATTGACCGGGCTTCACCCCGGTCTGTTTTATAGTCAAATCAGACTGTGCGCAGTCTGTTTGTCTCCATCCTGTTTCTATATTATTTGCCTGATTCCATATTTCTGACTGGCTGCAAACCGCCTGTCTTCCTCTTTCATCCGCCGCATTTACACCATGATCCGGTTGGCCATGGTCCTGTCAAGCGCAATCCGGCTTTCTTTTACCTGGACGATCAGATTGCCGCCCACCTCAGTCACAACCTTCACCGTCTCATCCACCACCAGCCCAAGCTCCGCCAGATGCTGTCGGATCTCATCCTTTCCCGTAATCTTTTTGATTACAACAATCTCTCCGGATTTTGACATAGATAAGGGCATCATTCTCATTTCCTCCTGGCCAGTGTTTCCACATTTTACTTCTACCTGCCGATGATAAACATTCCTTCCGGCAAAAATGTTAGAAGTCTGCAATCTCGTTTATGTATTTCTATATTTCATTAGCACGGCAAAATACCAATTACGATATTTTATCATTCATTAGAATAGCGCAATTTATTTTACGCGCCGCTATATTTTATTAGATTTATCTAACTTCTAATCAAAAGGAGTTTATCACCACGAATCAAGAATGTCAAGCGCTTCACACTGTTTTTCTCAAATTAATTTTATAAATATTTTATTTTTAAGAAAAAAACCCGCAAAAGCCAGAAACGCTCCTGGTTCTGCAGGTTATCTTTGACAATTTGTGAATATTCAGGACAATACGGAACCGTTACGAGACTTTTATCTCCACACTCCAGTCCTTCCGGAATCATCATCCGCTTATCCTTCCCACGGGCGAATCCGGTAGGTGACTCCGATCTCATCACAGATTTTGCGGCACCGCGCCTCTTCCTCGTGGGTAATCGTGGTATCCACCGTAGACAGGATGACCTTAGGCACATGCCCCGTACAGCGTTTTGCAAAGTCCAGCATCGCATCAAAAGAGCCGTCGCCGAATTTCGAGCGCACCAGCTCCTGGTAGCGCTTCGCGTCAGGCGTGTTGAGGCTGATAGATACCGTATCGATCCGCCCCTCAAATTCCGGCGTGATATCTCTCTGCCAGATCAGATTCCCCATGCCGTTGGTGTTGATGCGGATCTTTTTATCGAATGTCTGCTTTACATAATCCGCCACCGGCAGAAGAACCGGAAGCGCCTCCGTGGGCTCCCCGAATCCGCAGAATACGAACTCCTCAAACTGATCCATGTCAAACTTATCAAATTCAGCGATCACTTCCTCCAGAGACGGCTCGCGCTCCAGCCAGAGGCGTCCCGACTCTCCCACATGATCCGTTGTCTGGCGCAGGCAGAATGTGCACGCGCACGGACATTTGTTGGTCAGATTTGCATATAAACCGTTGTGAACTTTGTATAAGACTTCCATAGATGGTTCCCTCCTTTTATTTTGGCGCCAGCTTTGCCAGATGCTCCTCAAAGCAGACGCCGTCCGTCAGCGGAATATTCCTCTCAATCGAGCTGATAATCGCCTTTTTAATAAACCCGGATGCCCGCTTTACCGAATCCCCGAAAGGAACTCCGTTCACCGCGTCCGCTGCCAGAATCGCCGCAAAGATGTCACCCGTCCCGGAGCGGGATGTGCCAACCCTGTGGGTGCGCCGCACTTTCGGCTCTTTCCCTTTCTCATAACAGAGATTCGCCACAAATCCTCCCTGCGGGATACCGGTAATCACAATCTTTTCCGGTCCCATCGCGCTCAGAGCTTCCGCCATGGCACTGATCTCAGCCACTCTCCACTTTTCCTTATAAGGGGTGTCCGTCAGAATGCATGCCTCGGTCAGATTCGGCGTCAGGATATCCGCATAGCACACCAGCTGTTTCATTTCCCGGCACATCTCCATCGTATAGGTAGCGTAAGGTTTCCCATAGTCACCCATCACCGGATCAATCAGAACAATCGTATGTTCCCCGGTGAAATCCCGCAAAAACTCTTCCACCAGTTCAATCTGTTCCACCGAGCCCAGAAAACCGGTGCAGATTCCGTCAAATTGGAGGTCCAGTTTCCGCCACTCCGCCATATACGGCTTCATCCTGGGAGTATAGTCTTCAAAAAAATAACTGTCAAATCCGGTGTGGTTCGAAAAGATTGCCGTCGGCAGCGGGCAGCACTGAATCCTCATCATAGAAATAATCGGCAGCGCCACCGCGATGGAGCACCGGCCAAACCCCGAAAAATC
>JAJQCB010000157.1 GCA_021203005.1 Clostridiales bacterium
TTCAGGCTTTCGGAGTAAAAAAATAAATGCGTCCGGAAGTGGTTCGCTTCCTTTCACATTTAATGTACTATTTTCCGTTTTCTCCCGAAAAGGAAAAAAAAGCTTGCAATCTCAAATAGAATCACTTATACTAACTTTTGCTGTGGCATGATAGCTGAGAAGCGTGAGGTTGCTGCCCTTTGTGGCAGGTTTTTCCGTGGAGCGAATGTCAAGTTAGGAAACTGACGACAAGTCACTGTACGAAAGGAAGCCGAGAGGCTGATGCCGTGTGGGAAGTTGATGAAACACACGGGAGAGTGTACAGTCACCGCTTGTCGTACTGAATCAAAAGTGCGAAAAGGAGGCGACTTTTTTTTATGGCAAATCAAGTCATGAGAATCATTCTGAAGGCGTATGACCACGAGATGGTGGATGCATCCGCGAAGAAAATCATCGAAACTGTAAAGAAGAACGGGGCACAGGTGAGCGGACCGGTTCCTCTTCCGACGAAGAAGGAAGTTGTAACGATTATCAGAGCCGTACACAAGTATAAAGACTCCCGTGAGCAGTTCGAGCAGAGAACTCACAAGAGACTCATCGACATCATTGCACCGACCCAGAAGACGGTTGACGCATTGAGCAGACTGGAGATGCCCGCAGGCGTGAGCATTGATATAAAGATGAAGTAAGCACGTTGCGTGTTTATGATAAGACAGGCAAGAAGCAGTCCTGCTTCTAGAATGAGCGCGGATGCGCTCCGCTGTAGAAAAAACAGGAGGTAATCATAATGAAGAAAGCTATTTTAGCTACCAAGATCGGGATGACCCAGATCTTCAACGATGACGGCGTACTGATCCCCGTCACTGTGCTGCAGGCCGGCCCCTGCTATGTCACACAGATCAAGACTGTGGACAACGATGGGTACAGCGCTGTACAGGTTGGTTTTGTTGACAAGAAGGAAAAGGAAGTCAGCAAGGATGCCAGCGGGAAAAAAGAGATCAGACACAGACATGGTGTGAACAAACCCCAGAAAGGCCATTTTGACAAGGCTGGTGTCTCCGGCAAGAGATATGTCCGCGAGTTCAAGTTTGAGAATGCGGAAGAGTACAAGCCGGCAGACGAGATCAAAGCAGACATTTTTGCCGAGGGCGACAAGATTGATGCGACAGCCATTTCCAAAGGTAAAGGTTATCAGGGCGCGATCAAGCGGTTCGGCCAGCACAGAGGCCCCATGGCTCACGGTTCCAAATTCCATCGTCACCAGGGTTCCAACGGCGCCTGCTCCTCCCCGAGCAAGGTGTTCAAGGGCAAAGGAATGCCGGGTCACATGGGAAGCGTGAGAGTTACGGTCCAGAATCTGGAAGTGGTCCGCGTGGATGCCGAGAACAATTTGCTGTTAATCAAAGGCTCTGTACCGGGCCCGAAGAAATCTTTAGTGACGATCAAGGAATCCGTTAAGGGTTAATTGATCCTGGAAAGGAGGACATACAGATGGCTAATGTATCTGTTTATAATATGGAAGGCAGCGCAGTCGGCTCCATGGAACTGAACGATGCTGTTTTCGGTGTAGAGATAAATGAACATCTGGTGCATATGGCGGTTGTGCAGCAGCTTGCCAACAAGCGCCAGGGAACACAGAGTGCAAAGACCCGTTCTGAGGTTAGCGGCGGCGGCAGAAAGCCCTGGAGACAGAAAGGAACCGGCCATGCGAGACAGGGTTCCATCCGGGCGCCGCAGTGGAAAGGCGGCGGAGTTGTGTTTGCTCCGAAGCCGAGAGATTACTCTTTCAAGATGAATAAGAAAGAGAAAAGAGCGGCTTTAAAGTCTGCGCTTACCAGCAGAGTACAGGATGAGAAGTTCCTTGTTCTGGATGAGCTGAAGCTGGATGCGATCAAGACGAAGGATTTTGTAAAAGTATTGAATAACCTGAAGGTTTCCAAGGCTCTGGTTGTGCTGGGCGATAAGGATTTTGTGATTGAGAAGTCCGCAGCCAATGTTCCGGGTGTCAAGACGGCGATCGCTTCCACGATCAATGTATATGATATCATGAAATATGACACCGTGATCACGACAAAGGCCGGAGTAGAAAAGATCGAGGAGGTATATGCATAATGGCAAACGTACAATATTACGACGTAATCCTCAAACCGGTTGTGACAGAGAAGTCCATGAACCTTATGGCGGAGAAGAAGTACACATTCCTGGTTCATCCGGAATCAACCAAAAGCATGATCAAAGAGGCTGTTGAGAAGATGTTCGACGGCGTCAAGGTTGAGAGCGTCCGCACGATGAACTGCGAGGGCAAGAATAAGAGACGCGGCATGACTTACGGCAAGACGGCAAAGACGAAGAAAGCCATTGTCAAGCTTACTGAGGAGAGCGCGGATATCGAGATTTTCGCAGGTCTGTAGACCGGAAGCGGCCGGGCGGCAGGAACAAAATGACTGTCAGAACGGCGGGCGAGATGATGCTTTCGTATTTGTTAGGTTATTAAGAAGATAGAAGAGAGGAGAAAATTATGGGAATCAAGACATATAACCCATATACACCTTCCAGAAGACAGATGACAGGATCTGATTTCTCTGAGGTCACCAAAAAGACTCCCGAGAAATCCCTCGTGGTTGCCATTCCGAAGCATTCTGGACGGAATAATCAGGGTAAGATTACAGTAAGACATCATGGCGGCGGCGCCAAGAAAAAATACAGAATCATCGATTTCAAGAGAAATAAGGACGGCATCCCGGCAACCGTAATCGGCATCGAGTACGATCCGAACCGGAGCGCCAACATCGCACTGATCAGCTATGCAGACGGTGAGAAAGCATATATCCTGGCTCCGGAAGGCCTGACCGACGGCATGAAGGTCATGAACGGACCGGAGGCTGAGGTTCATGTAGGAAACTGCCTGCCGCTGGCCAACATCCCGGTTGGTACCCAGGTGCACAACGTGGAGCTGTATCCCGGCAAGGGCGGCCAGATGGTACGCGCAGCCGGTATGAGCGCACAGCTTATGGCAAAGGAAGGCAAATATGCGACCCTCCGTCTTCCCTCCGGTGAGATGAGAATGGTTCCGATCAATTGCCGCGCAACGGTTGGCGTTATCGGCAATGCGGATCACAACCTGATCAACTATGGTAAGGCCGGCCGCAAACGCAATATGGGCGTCCGTCCGACGGTACGCGGTTCTGTTATGAACCCGAACGACCATCCGCACGGCGGCGGCGAGGGCAGAGCTCCTGTCGGACGTCCGGGCCCGAGCACGCCGTGGGGCAAACCTGCTCTCGGCTTAAAGACCAGAAAGAAACACAAACAGTCGAACAAGATGATCGTTAGAAGACGCGACGGCAGAGCGATCAAATAGGAGGGAAAAGAATGGCACGTTCATTAAAAAAAGGACCGTTTGCTGATGAGAGTTTACTCAAGAAGATTGACGCGATGAACGCTTCCGGTGACAAGGCTGTGATTAAGACCTGGTCCCGCCGTTCCACGATCTTCCCACAGATGGTTGGACATACAATTGCAGTTCATGATGGCAGAAAGCATGTACCCGTATATGTGACAGAGGATATGGTAGGCCACAAGCTCGGTGAGTTTGTTCCCACCAGAACCTACAGGGGACATGGCAAGGACGAGAAGAAGTCCAGAGTAAGATAAGAAGAAGGAGGTTATATCCATGGCAAAGGGACATAGATCACAGATCAAACGTGAGAGAAATGCTCAGAAAGATACCAGACCTTCCGCTAAGTTGTCTTACGCAAGGGTTTCGGTTCAGAAAGCTTGTTTTGTACTGGATGCGATCCGCGGCAAGGATGTAAAGACCGCTCTCGCAATCCTGATGTACAATCCGAGATACGCTTCGGGTATCATTGAGAAATTATTACGGTCAGCGATTGCAAACGCTGAGAACAATAACGGGATGAATATCGACGACCTTTATATTGAGGAGTGCTATGCGAATAAAGGCCCCACAATGAAACGGATTCGCCCGAGAGCACAGGGCAGAGCTTACAGGATCGAGAAGAGAATGAGCCATATCACCATCGTGCTGAATGAAAGGTAGGAGGTTAAAGCATGGGACAGAAAGTAAATCCTCATGGATTGAGAGTTGGTGTGATCAAAGACTGGAGCTCCAAGTGGTATGCAGAGAAAGAATTTGCGGATTACCTGGTTGAAGATTACAATATCAGAAAGTTCTTAAAGAAAAAATTATACAGTGCCGGCATCTCCCATATCGATATCGAGAGAGCAGCGGATCGTGTAAAGGTTACTGTCTACACGGCAAAGCCGGGTGTTGTCATCGGTAAAGGCGGCGCTGAGATTGAGAAAGTAAAGAAAGAGCTTCAGAAGCTGACAGACAAGAAACTGATCGTTGATATCAAAGAGGTAAAGAGACCCGACCGCGACGCCCAGCTTGTGGCGGAGAACATCGCCGCACAGCTTGAGAACCGTATCTCTTTCCGCCGTGCCGTAAAGTCCTGCATGAGCAGAACCATGAAGACAGGCGCAAAGGGAATCAAGGCTGCCGTATCCGGACGTCTTGGCGGAGCGGATATCGCCCGCAGCGAGTTCTACAGCGAGGGAACCATCCCGCTGCAGACCTTACGCGCAGATATTGACTATGGCTTCGCAGAGGCGGACACCACCTATGGTAAAGTAGGTGTGAAAGTCTGGATTTACAATGGCGAAGTTCTTCCGAAAAAAGCAGTGGAAGGGAGAGATAAATAATGTTAATGCCGAAGAGAGTAAAACATCGGAAACAGTTCCGCGGTACGATGAGAGGAAAGGCCATGAGAGGCAACACGATCACTTACGGTGATTATGGTATCGTCGCTATGGAGCCCTGCTGGATCAAGTCCAACCAGATCGAAGCTGCCCGTATCGCCATGACCCGTCATATGAAGCGTGGCGGTAAAGTATGGATCAAGATCTTCCCTGACAAACCGGTAACGGCCACCCCGGCTGAGACCCGAATGGGTAAAGGTAAAGGTGCGCTGGAGTACTGGGTAGCAGTAGTGAAGCCCGGCCGCGTGATGTTTGAGGTTGCCGGAGTACCCGAAGAGGTTGCCCGTGAGGCTCTCCGCCTTGCCGTGCATAAACTGCCGTGCAAGTGCAAGATTGTTTCACGTGAAGATTTAGAAGGCGGTGAATAGAATGAAATCGGTTAAATATTTAGAAGAGTTGAGAGCACAGAGTCCTGCCGAGTTAAACAACCAGTTAGTAGCTGCGAAAAAAGAGCTTTTCAATCTCCGGTTCCAGAACGCTACCAATCAGTTGGAGAATACTGCAAGACTGAAAGAAGTGAAAAAGAATATTGCCAGAATCAAGACTGTAATCGCTGAGAAGGCTTAAGTAGCCCCGGTTGAGTCATGGAAAGGAGAATTCTCGTGGAAGAAAGAAATCTTAGAAAAACCCGTGTCGGCAAAGTGGTCAGCGATAAGATGGATAAGACCATTGTCGTTGCTGTTGAGGACAACGTCAGACATCCGCTTTACGGCAAGATTGTAAAGAAAACGTATAAATTAAAAGCTCATGACGAGAAAAACGAGTGCGGCATCGGCGATACCGTGAGAGTCATGGAGACAAGACCTCTTTCCAAAGAGAAGAGATGGAGACTGGTCGAGATTATGGAGAAAGCGAAATAAGGAAAAGGAGGCTGCCAGTATGATTCAGCAGGAAAGCAGACTGAGAGTAGCTGATAACACAGGCGCAAAAGAGATCCTTTGCATTCGTGTTATGGGCGGTTCTACAAGAAGATATGCGCGCGTTGGTGATATTATTGTTGCAACGGTTAAAGATGCAACACCAGGCGGAGTTGTCAAAAAAGGTGACATTGTAAAAGCGGTTGTTGTTCGTACCAAGCGGGAAATCCGCAGAAAAGACGGTTCCTATATCCGTTTCGATGAGAACGCTGCCGTGATCATCAAGGACGACAAGACTCCGAGAGGAACACGTATTTTTGGACCGGTTGCCAGAGAGCTTCGTGAGAAACAGTTCATGCGTATCGTTTCTCTTGCTCCGGAAGTATTATAGGAGGTAGCGATTCATGCTTAAAATTAAAAAAGGTGATACAGTCAGGGTGATTGCCGGCAAAGATAAAGATAAAGAAGGCAAAGTGATCGCTGTTGACGCAAAGACAAACAGAGTGACCGTTGAGGGCATCAACATGATCACAAAGCATACAAAACCGAGCATGGCAAACCAGGCCGGCGGCATTGTCCAGCAGGAAGCGCCGATCGACATTTCCAATGTCATGTATCTTGCAGATGGAAAGCCCTCCAGAATCGGATTCGTCTTTGATGGTGTTGATGAGAAAGGCAAACCGATCAAGAAGCGCGTTGCCAAAAAGACGGGCAAGATCATTGATTAAGGGGTAAAGGAGGTCCATCAAGTTGAGTAGATTGAAAGAAACCTATCAAAATGAGATCGTAGACGCTATGATCAAAAAATTTGGTTATAAGAATATCATGCAGGTACCGAAGCTCGAGAAAGTTGTCATCAACATGGGCGTCGGAGAGGCGAAAGAGAACGCCAAGATTCTGGAATCTGCCATGAAAGATCTGGAGACTATTTCCGGACAGAAGCCGATCAAGACCATCGCCAAGAAGTCTGTCGCTAACTTCAAGCTCAGAGAAGGCATGGCAATCGGCTGCAAGGTAACCCTGCGCGGCGAGAAGATGTATGAGTTCATGGATCGTCTGATCAACCTCGCGCTTCCCCGTGTACGTGACTTCCGCGGTGTAAATCCGAACTCCTTTGATGGCAGAGGAAATTATGCGCTCGGCATCAAAGAGCAGCTGATTTTCCCGGAAATCGAGTATGACAAGATTGATAAGGTGCGCGGCATGGATATCATCTTTGTCACGACGGCACAGACAGACGAAGAGGCACGCGAGCTGCTGAAACAGTTCAATATGCCGTTTGCGAAATAACAGGAGGGAATTTTAATGGCTAAGACATCTTTAAAAGTAAAACAGCAGCGCAAACAGAAATTCTCTACCAGAGAATATACCCGCTGCAGAATTTGCGGGCGTCCGCATTCTGTGTTGAAAAAGTACGGCATCTGCAGAATCTGCTTCCGTGAGCTGGCCTACAAGGGCGAGATTCCGGGTGTGAAAAAGTCTAGTTGGTAAGGAGGAGGCAGAACATGAGAACGACAAACGATCCAATCGCAGATATGCTTACAAGAATCCGCAATGCGAATATTGCAAAGCATGATACAGTAGATATTCCTTCATCCAAAATGAAGCTCGCGATCGCTGAGATTTTATATAATGAAGGTTACATCGCAAAATATGAGATCATTCCCGACGGAAATTTTGAGGCGATTCGTGTGACCTTAAAGTACGGCGCCGATAAGAATGAAAAAGTTATCTCCGGCATCAAGAGAATTTCCAAGCCGGGTCTTCGTGTGTATGCGGGCAAGAATGAGATCCCGAAGGTGCTTGGCGGACTGGGCATCGCGATTCTTTCCACCAACCAGGGTGTGATTACAGACAAGGAAGCGAGAAAGCTTCAGGTCGGCGGCGAAGTACTGGCCTTCGTCTGGTAGGCATTGAGCAATTTTATAAGAGATTAAACATACAGGAGGTACGGGCATGTCACGTATAGGAAGAATGCCAATCGCGGTTCCTGCCGGTGTTACGGTAACGATCGCAGAAAATAATCAAGTGACTGTAAAAGGGCCGAAAGGTACTCTGGAGAGAGTGCTTCCGGCAGAGATGGAGATCAAACAGGAGGGCGATGAGATTATCGTTTCCAGACCGAATGATCTGAAAAAAATGAAATCACTCCACGGTCTGACCAGAACCCTGATCAACAACATGGTAATCGGTGTGACGGAAGGTTATACCAAAGTACTGGAGATCAACGGCGTCGGTTACAGAGCGTCCAAGTCCGGGAAAAAGCTTACGCTGAACCTCGGTTATTCCCATCCGGTGGAAATGACAGATCCGGAAGGGCTGGAAGCTGTTGTAGACGGCAATAAGATCACGGTAAAAGGTATCGACAAAGAGAAAGTCGGCCAGTACGCAGCAGAGATCAGAAGCAAGAGAGCACCGGAGCCTTACAAGGGCAAGGGTATCAAGTATGCTGATGAGGTGATCCGCCGCAAAGTTGGTAAGACCGGTAAGAAATAATGGGAGGTGTGACAGGTAATGATCAATAAGAAATCAAGAGCAGAAGTTCGTGTGAAAAAGCACAGAAGAATGCGTAATCATTTAGCAGGAACTGCCGAGAGACCGCGCCTGGCCGTCTTCCGGAGCAACAAGCATATGTACGCCCAGATTATTGACGACGACGCTCAGAATACTCTTTGCGCAGCTTCCACCATGGAAAAAGAGATCCGGGAAGGACTGAAATACACCGACGATGTCGAGGCGGCGAAAGCAGTGGGAACTGCCGTTGCGAAAAAGGCGCTGGAGAAGGGTATCACCACAGTCGTGTTTGACAGAGGCGGTTATATCTATCAGGGCAAGGTTCAGGCTCTGGCAGATGCAGCACGTGAAGCTGGATTAAACTTTTAACAAGGAGGTAGAGCGACGATGAAACGGACCATTATTGACCCAAGTCAGTTTGAATTAGAAGAAAAAGTCGTAGCCATCAAGCGTGTAACGAAAGTTGTTAAAGGTGGACGCAACATGCGTTTTACAGCTTTAGTTGTTGTTGGTGACCGCAACGGTCATGTTGGCGCAGGCTTAGGCAAGGCTCTGGAGATTCCCGAGGCGATCCGCAAGGGAAAAGAGGATGCCATGAAGAACCTTATCGAAGTGAAGCTGGATGAGAACAACAGTATTACACACGATATCACCGGCAAGCATACGGGCGCTTCCGTACTGCTGAAGAGATCTCCGGAAGGTACCGGTGTGATCGCCGGCGGCCCGGCGCGTAACGTATGCGACCTTGCCGGCATCAAGAACATCCGTACAAAATCTCTGGGTTCCAACAACAAGCAGAATGTTGTCCTTGCGACGATTGATGCGCTCAGCCAGTTGAAATCCCCGGAAGAAGTGGCAAAACTTCGCGGTAAATCTGTAGAAGAGATACTGGGTTAAGGAGGATAGGACAATGGCAGATAAATTAAGAATTACACTTGTAAAATCAACCATCGGTGCGATTCCGAAGCACAGGAAGACAGTGGCGGCTCTCGGGCTGAAAAAACTGAATAAGACTGTAGAACTTCCGGACAACGCGGCAACCCGTGGCATGATCCAGCAGGTCAGACATTTGGTAAAAGTTGAGGAAGTTTAAGCAGGTAAGGAGGTGTCATGATGGAATTATCGAATTTACAGCCGGCAGCAGGCTCAACGCATGGCGATCGTTTTCGCAAAGGCCGCGGACACGGATCAGGAAACGGAAAGACGGCAGGTTATGGGCATAAGGGACAGAAAGCGCGTTCCGGAGCACCGAGACCCGGTTTTGAAGGCGGTCAGATGCCTTTGTACAGACGTATTCCCAAGAGAGGTTTCACCAACAGAAACACGAAGGATATCGTTGCTGTAAATATTTCTTCTCTGGAAGTATTTGATAATGATGCAGTAGTGACTGTCGACACATTGGTGGAGACCGGCATTGTAAGAAACCCGAGAGACGGTGTGAAGATCCTCGGAAATGGAGAGCTTACAAAGAAACTCACTGTTCAGGCGAATGCTTTCAGTGGTTCTGCAAAGGAAAAAATTGAAGCACTGGGCGGAAAAGCAGAGGTGATCTAATGCTTCAGACAGTTCGTAATGCATTTAAAATCAA